>JAPOVX010000299.1 GCA_026707935.1 Paracoccaceae bacterium | reverse complement strand
CGTACGGTTACCGCCAGGTTCCACAGTACTCGAGCCAAGGCAGCATCTTCCCGCTCGGCAGGCCGGTGGCGGTTCTCTCCGGGGCAGATGACCTGATCCCGAGGACCCCGACGCATGTGGTGATTTCCGCGACCGATATCCTCGAGACCCCTCGCGATCCGCTGTCGGTGATCGAGAGCTTCGCGCCCGGGGTGACGGTGCGTGTGGTGGAGCACGGCGATGGATGGGTGCGCATCGCCGTGAATGGTGTGAGCATCGGCTGGACCGAGATGTCCCGCCTTGCGGTGCTTCAGTGAACCCTGCGGGCGGCAACTGTCCAGCCCGATCGAGATTGATGGATAGAGGGCGAGCGATAACATCCGGACGACACCTGACAAGCGCGGTGCTCGGAGCCTGCATCCTGTTGCTTGCGTCTGCGGCCGGTCTGGTGGAGGAGCCGCGTTCGCGGACCCTGTTCAGTCAGGGTGCGAACACGGCGCGGGACCTGATCCCGGTTCTCGATCCGGCAATTGCTCCGCCTGCCGGCAGCGAGGCGTCGGTATATCTTCCGGTAAGGTTTCCCCACGACTCTGACCGCCTGTCGGACAAGACGCGGCGGAACCCTTCTGTTATTTCGGAGATGATGCTGGCGCCGGATCCCGGTGGCATGCCGTTCACCGTCGAGATGCACACCGACGCCGGCGGCGGTGCTGCCTTCAACGAAAACCTGTCGCTTCGGTGGGCGCGGTCGGCGGCGGACTATTTTGTGCGCCCGGGCGTGCCGCGCTCGCAGCTTGCCATCCGCAGTCTCGGCGAGACCGTCCCGCTGTCTGGCGAACAGCGCCGGGTCGAGTTTGCCCGGCGGTTCCAGGGGGGAGGGCTGGCGTAATGAAATCCCTGTGTCTCATGCCGATACCCGGCCTGCTGGCGCTTCCCTATGGTGTATCGGCGGAGCGGTGCCGGCAGATCGCCGTGGCGGCGGACGAGAAGCTTGCGGGAAACGTGCTATGGCTTCTCCTCATTCATGACGACAGGACCTTTGCGACGGTGAGCGCGGACGGCGCGCTGCAGCTGCCGGTCGGCTCGCCGGTCGACCTGTGCTTCGAGTCATCGACGGACGGCTATGTCAGCCTCCGGTCCCGCGATGAGGCAGGAGGCTCGCCGGTTCGCATCCTGCCCAATGACGACATCGATGCGGCGGACGACGAACTCGGGATTGCGGCGGAAGCCGGAATGGCACGGCGCTTTTCGGAGCTGTTGGAGGGGCCGGGTGTCTCGCTACGGGTCCAGCCGCCGTACGAAGAGGCGGAGGTCTACCTCCACTATTCCGAAGTGCGGGACGGGCAGATCGGGCCCGGGGACTTTCCCTCGATCGGAAACAGGACATTCAAGCCGGGCCGATCATGTGATCCGTCGCAGTCGCGGAGCGTCCCGCGCAGCCACGATGAACCCTATGCCTCGTCGACCGTGAGATACGAGGTGGTTGAATGATAAAGACACTGTATGCGGCCGTTGCGCTGGCCGACCTTCTGGGTCAGGCAGCTGGCACCCAGCAGACCTTCCACTGCGCAACAACGGAAGGACGAATTCTGGCCAGAATCGTCGGAGAGCATCACGCGGACATAGACGACTGGCCCTGGCAGGTTCTGTTGAAAGGAACCTCTCCCGACGGAAGCGCCCTTACCTGCGGTGGATCGATCACTTCGCCGCGCTGTATCTTGACGGTTGCTCCCAGCCTTGTTCACGAGAACGGAACGATCCTGACCGTGTACCAGCTGCGATATTCCGTCGTCTATGGTCACGGCCGCCCTCTCAATCACACCGGAGTTCCTGCGGACAGGCTGATCCCTTACCAAGAGTTCAATCCCGGTACCCTTGAAAACGACATCGCGCTCATCCGTTTGAACGAAAACACCCCAGAACTCCGGCTTATCCAGCTGCCTTCAGAAAGACTCGAAAACGTAGTCGCCCGTCCCGAATTGTGCGCAACGGTCGTTGGTTGGGGAATAACATCCGAGGGCGCGCAGGGTAGCAGCGGGACACTGCACCGAGCGGACTTGCCAGTCCTCAGGAATTCGGACCGCGCCGTCGCCGATCCCGGTGAAGTGACGACTTCCCTATTCTTTGCCGGCTATGGACAGGGCGGTGTGGAGTCTTGTCAGGGCGCCAGCGGGGGGGCGTTGATGGTGCGACACGGCAACAACAATAGGCATGTACAGGTTGGCGTTGTCAGTTGAGGGGCTGTTTGCGCCAAGCCAGATTACCCCGGAGTCTACATGCGCGTATCAAAGTACATCGACTGGGTTCGGGCAAACACAGGCCATTAAGCGTTGCGGCACGCAAATGGAAAGCGATCGGGATGTCTAAAATCCGCGTACAAGCTGAAGTATGCATGAAACTGTACCTGTTGGGCCTGTTATGCATTTTGGCACCAGGCCTTCAGGCTGAAACGCCTGAGGAAACCGTTCCCTGCGACAGTCAGTCCATTCTTGCGGCCCACGGGCTGGCGGTATTGAGAGCATCGGCAGAAACAACGGAAAACCCGACATTCTCGCCTGAGGGCCTGAGGTCGGTTTTCGAAGTTCTGGACTGGGGAGCGAGCGAAAACGCGCGACGCGACATAGCCGAGTATTACCTGGAGCAGTACCGAAATGGCGATGATGAAACCGCGTCGTTTCGCTTGGCCGATTGTGCCTGGAACACCGCCCGGACATCCAGCGATGCGGAAATCACGGCATCAGTCACGGACCATATGTTCTTGCGCCAGGGAAACGCGCCACTCCAGGATTTTCTTGATCGAATTGGGGAGCACGAACGCACAACGGAAATTCACTCGATACCCGACGAAGGGTTCGAAGATTGGCTCCAGTCGGTCAACCGTGACATCGAAAAATCGACCGGCGGCTTGATCAAGAAGCCGCTGGCGTTGGAGCCGTCGACAGAGTTCGCTGTCTCGAACATCATGTGGTTCGAGGCGCCATGGTTGTCTCCATTTGACGAATCGAAGACGCAAACGGCGGATTTCCGTCTGTCTGAAAGTGAATCGGTGACTGTTGAAATGATGGCTTCGGACGCGCGAAATGTTCTTTATTCCGAAGATGGCGAGTTTACGCGCGTACTGTTACCCTACGAGGACCGGGACCACTACATGCTCCTCCTGCTGCCAAATGAGGATTCTTCCAAGGTGACAGGCGAAGTGCAAACATGGCTTGATCAGTTGGACCCTCGTGCGCTTGGCAGGCGCGATTTCTTTTCTGGCGCCTCGGACCATCCGGTCATCGACTGGGACGGAATGGCTGGCCGCGCTGTTGTTTTTCTTCCACGCTTCGACGTGGCAGGAAACATCGACATTTCGGACCATATGAAGGCAACCGGATTTGGCACGCTCTATGGTGACTCCACTGCATTCCCCGGATTGACTGGTAACCCCCTCATCCTCAGTCGAGTGACCCAGGACATCCGTGTTCGCACTCATGAAGAAGGTTCAGCGGCGGCGGCAGTCACAACTGCAGCAATGACGCGTTCAGGCGGGTTAGAGACGGCCCGGGAAATCCGTTTCGACCGGCCGTTCCTGTTTGTCATCGGACAGGCGTCCAGCGGTGCCATTGTCGCGATGGGCGTCGTCGGCAATCCTGCAAGGCATGAGTGAACGATTGTAGGGTGGGGTCACTCAGTGGAAGGCGAAGCGGATATTCATCATTCAGTGCATCGTGTTGAGGAACTCATGACAACGGACTCTCCCATCAAGACGGTACGGTTTCACACATGAACCCGGTGCCTAAGGTGGGCCATACGCAGACAATCAGCGATGTTGATGTCGTTGTGGCAATGCGTACTGCGAGACAGGTGTTTTCGGACGGGATCCTGCGCGAGGCCGGAACTGACCAGCGTGACCTGCGACGACGACTCACGAGTGACAGTGTTTTTCAGATCGCCGAGTTTTTCTTCCTGTTGAAATGCCACGGGATCGAGACCACGCAACAGGTCAGGGAGTTCGCCAGGCTGCACAATGAATACCTGACGAAAGCCATAAACTCACCGGAAGAGCTCGAGAGGCTTGAACGGACGAGAAGCCAGGTCGACGGCGCCTTTTTCTCCGAGATCGGTATCGACAAGCTCGCCGAGAATTTTCTGAGAAACCCACCGAGTTTCGACCAGTCCGACCTTTGCCGATTTCTCGTAACGCAACAATCGTTCGAGAACTGCCGACGAAGCCTGAAAACTCTCCGTGATACCGGCCTGCTTGAAGAAACACGAATTGCCTACGGGTCAATTGTCCTGCATTCGCGCGGGAACCTTGAGCAAGTCTATCAGAACCACATCGAAACGCTACGCAGCAGGCTGCTGCCACAAGCAAGGGCAAACAATCATGAATGACCGAATCCGGATCCTGTCCGTTGCAGTTTGCTTGATGAAATCACTGAAAGCGTCAGCCGTAAACGCCGATTTTTTTGAATATCCCGTGATTGTATCGAATGAACTTCTTGCCATCTCTTTCGAACTTCGCATCGCACGAGTGACATTACGTCACTAAGCCGTTGTTCTCCTTGAAACGATAACCCGCAACGCGGCCCCTACACCCGTTTACCGTCCTCGCCCGCGAATACATGCGCGCTTGAAGCGTCCCAATCCAGATGCACGGTTTCGCCAAGCGAACGCCGGTACATTCCCGGAACCCGGATAGTGAAGTCGCCGAATTCGGACGAAACCTGGCAATAGGTCTCGGGTCCGGTCGGCTCGAGCGCAGAAATGCGTCCCTGCACGCCCTGGTCGGCCAAACGGATCGCTTCCGGGCGTACCGCGTATGACAGGGCCAGGCTTTCCGACTGACCCAACCTCTTGCGTTGTTCGTCGGTCAGGGGGAATGCCTGCCCGGATTCGGAGACCAGGTCCTCGCCGGATCGAGCGGCGTCAAAGATGTTGATTGCCGGTGTCCCGATGAACTCGGCGACATAACGGGTCGCAGGCCTGGAGTACACGTTCTCCGGTGTGTCGAACTGCAGGACCTCGCCTTCCTTCATCACGGCGATCCGATCGCCCATCGTCATGGCTTCGACCTGATCGTGCGTCACGTAAAGCGTTGTTGTTCGTGTCCGCTGATGCAACCGCCTGATCTCGCCCCGCATCTCGACCCGCAACTTTGCGTCGAGATTCGAAAGGGGTTCGTCGAACAGGAACAGGCTCGGGTCGCGCGCCAGCGCGCGGCCCATGGCGACCCGCTGCCGCTGGCCGCCCGACAACTGGCCCGGTTTGCGGTCCAACAGGTGCTCGATCGCCAGCATTGCCGAAACCCTGTGCGCGGTTTCGTCCCGTTCCTTCTTCGGAACCTTGCGCATCTCAAGTCCGAAAACGATGTTCTGTTTGACCGTCATGTTCGGGTACAGCGCGTAGTTCTGAAACACCATGGCGATGTCGCGGTCCTTGCTCGCCACGCGCGTGACGTCGCGGCCACCAATCTCGACCCAGCCTTTCGTCGAGGTTTCAAGACCCGCGACAATGTTGAGAAGCGTGGATTTTCCACATCCGCTCGGGCCGACCAGGATGATGAACTCGCCGTCTTCGACATCCATGGTGATGTCGTGCAACACGGAGACCAGACCAAAATCCTTGCCGATATCACGTAACCTTAGCGATTTCATGGCCTATCCTTTCACGGCCCCCTCGGTCAGACCGCGCAGGAAGTACTTGCCCGCGATAACGTAGACGATGAGTGTGGGCAGGGCGGCGATCAGCGCGGCCGCCATGTCGACATTGTACTCTTTCACGGTATCCGAGGAGTTCACCATGTTGTTGAGAGCGACGGTGATCGGTTTGGTATCGGTGTTTGAAAAGGCAACGCCCACAAGGAAATCGTTCCAGATATGGGTGAATTGCCAAATGACGACCACGACGATGATCGGGCCGGATATCGGCAGGATGATCCGGGTGAATATCTGCCAGAAGGATGCACCGTCGATCTTGGCCGCTCGAATCAGTTCATCCGGAATCGAGACGTAATAGTTGCGGAAAAACAAAGTCGTGGCGGGCATCCCGGCGAGAATATGCACCAGCGTCATTCCCGGAATGGATCCCGCGAGTCCCAACCAGCCCAGGACCTGGCTCATTGGCAGGAGTACCACCTGCATCGGCATGAAGATGCCAAAGAGCATGAAGGCGAAGATGAGTTCGCTGCCGGGGAACCGCCATTTCGTGAGGACGTAGCCGGTAATCGCCCCGAGAGAGGTCGAGATGATCACCGAGGGGACGACCTTGAGGACGGAGTTCAGGAAATAAGGCGCCATGCCGTCGCAACGCATGCCCGTGCAGGCGTATGCCCATGCCTTGACCCATGCCGCGAGGGTGGGCGAGACGGGAGGTGACATCAATCCGCCCTGTCGGATTTCGTCGAGGTCCTTCAACGAGGTCGAGACCATCACGAAGAGCGGAAGCAGAAACCATAGCGCGCAGAGGATGAGCAGCGCCCACAGCAGAACCCTGTTGGGGTTCACGGAAGCGGTCATCTCGGCCGCGCCCTGAGCTCGGAATACATGAAGGGCACGGCGATCGACGCAACCATGCACAGCATGACGACGGCGCTCGATGCGGCGACACCAATCTGGTTGCGGTCGAAGGCGATCGTGAAGAAGAACGTCGCGGGCAGATCCGTGGAATAGCCGGGGCCGCTGTCGGTCAGGGCGACAACCAGGTCGAAGGCCTTGATCGCCAGGTGCGTGACGATGATGGCTGCGCTGAAGAAGACCGGGCGAAGCATCGGCAACACGATGCGGGTGTAGGTCTTGAACCGTGTTGCACCGTCGATGGCGGCGGCTTTCAGGATCGAGTCGTCGACGCCGCGCAGACCCGCGAGAAACAGGGCCATGACAAATCCGGCGCCTTGCCAAATGCCTGCGATGACGATGCAGTAGAGCGCGGTCTCGGATCGCGTAATCCAGTCAAACGTGAAGCTCTCAAAGCCCCAGCCCCGCACGACGCTTTCGATCCCGACGCCGGGGTTGAAAATCCATCGCCACGCAGTTCCGGTTACAATGAAGGAAATCGCCATCGGAAACAGGTAGATGCTCCGCAGAACTCCCTCGGCGCGTATTTTCTGATCGAGCATCACCGCGAGGCAAACGCCGAGTGCAATCGTGCCGCTGACGTAGAGGAATGCAAATACAACGATGTTCGTCATCGCCACCTGGAAACGGTCGCTTGCGAAGAGATCGAAGTAATTCTTCAGGCCTATGAATTCGTAGTTCGGCAGCATTCTGGAAGCCGACAGCGACAGGTAGCCGTTCCAGAGCATCAGGCCGTAGATGAACGTGAGCGACAGCAGGAAGATCGGAGCGACGACTATGCGTGGCAACCATTCCTGGAAATTGAACTTCATGATTGTCGAAGCCTGGGCCGTGAACAGACGTCCGCCGGCAAGACTTTTGCTTGCCGGCGGCTGACGGCAATCGACGCACTAGCTGGAGAGGCGCGCCGCGGCGTCTGCGAGCTTTGCCTGGGCATCCGCCGACGACAGGTTGTCGTCATTCCAGAATTGCGAGATCAGGTCTATCATCGCGCCACGGGCGGTCGGGCCGGCCGCGCTGCGGTGCGCCAGAGAGGGCACGATCGTGCCGTTCTCTCCGGACGACGCCAAATCTGCCGAACTCCCTTGCGCGCAGGAGTCGAATTCATTCATGTCGACATCGAGGCGTACCGGAATGGATCCTTTCGCCAGGTTGAACAACCGCTGGAAGTCATGCGACATGATCGCGGCGGCAAGCGCCTGTTGACCCTCGAGTTCGGCTTCGTCTTTCTGCTTGAACATGCCGAACGAATCCACCGTGAACACGAAACCGTCGCCGGTACCCGGTGCCGGGACACAGAGATACTCTTCCGGAGCCGTCATTCCGGCCGCGGAGAATTCTCCCTTTACCCAGTCGCCCATGATTTGCATCGCGGCCTCGCCGCGCATGACCATGGCCGTGGTCAGGTTCCAGGTGCGGCCCGGCGCGTTCTTGTCGGTGTATGCCTTGAGGCGCTTGAAGGTGTCGAGGACCTCCACCATCGTCTCCGAATTGATGGCATCAACGTCGAAATCGACGAAGACCTTGCGGTAGAAGTCCGCCCCGCCGACGCCGAGCATCACCGGCTCGAACAGCGTGAGTTCCTGCCAATTCTGTCCGCCATGGGCGAGCGGTATGACGCCGTTCGCCTGCAGCACTTCCGCCACTTCGAAAAACTCGTCCCAGGTTTCGGGAACTTCGACACCGGCGTCTTGCATGACCTTGGGGTTGACCCGCATCCAGTTGATCCGGTGGATGTTCACCGGCGCGCCGATGTACTTGCCGTCACGGGTCATGATTTCCTGCACCATCGGCGGCAGAAGCTCGTCCCACTTTTCATCGATGGCGACCTGATGTATGTCGGTGACCAGACCCTCCTCTGCCCACTCGTAGATCAACGGCGCCTTCATCATTGCCGCCGTCGGAGGGTCACCTGCGACAACACGCGATTTCAGAACGGTCATGGCGTTCTGTCCACCGCCGCCTGTCACGGCGAAGTCCTTCCAGCCGTAGCCCTGGTTTTCAAGGGCGATCTTGAGCTCCGCGACCGCCTTCGCCTGCCCAGCAGTCGTCCACCAGTGCAAGACCTCGACATCGGTGGACTGGGCCACCTGTGCGAGAGACACGGCTGCTGCAGCCAGGGTGCTGAGCGTGAATACTTTGAAGCGCTTCATCTTCTCTCCTCCTGAGTTCTTGAATTCCGCCTGTTCGTTTATTCGGCCTGCTCGATGCCCGCCTGAACGAAGTCCATGTGGGTTTCGATTGCCGTGCGGGCCTCCTCCGGATCCCGCGCGATGATTGCGCCGAGGATCAGTTGGTGGTGCGCAATCGCCTCGTCGATATCGACGTTGGAGCCGAGAATCTTGGGCCTCAGCACGCCATGCAATCCTTGCACGGCGGCCAGGAGGGCCCGGTTTCCGGATGCTTCCGCGATCGTCACGTGAAACTCCAGGTCCGCACGCAAGGCAGACGGAAAATCACGTCGATTTTCGATCATGAGTCTCACGGTACTTTGCAGTTTCCGAATGTCGTCGTGATCCGCGTTCTGGACAGCCTTGTCGACGGCTTCGATCTCGAGCAGGCGCCGCAGTTGTTGCAGTTCCATCAAGGATGCCCCGCCCAGGGCGACCAACATCTGGAGTGCCGGCTCCAGCACGCTGGCGGCACTTCCGACAACGTAGCTTCCTCCGGGCGCCGGCCGAATGACCTGGTGGGCCTCGAGGAGCCGCAGGCTCTCCCGGACCGAAGAACGCCCGACGCCGTAGCGTTCGGCGATTTCCCTTTCGGTCGGGACGAATTCACCCGCCGAAAGGTCGCTCTGGACAATCTCGCCGACCAGGCGCTCTGCGATCAGCTGGTATGTATTGGTCTTCTGAATCGTGCCTTCCGATACCAGGTTCATTTCGTTTCCCTTGCCGAAATCTTCAAATTTGCCGAACTTTAGTCTGATACTGCACAACAGGTCAAGGTCTTTATCAGATTGTCTGACAGATTATTGACCAAGAAATCGAATTCCGTGTCATGGGGGCGGGCCTGGCAGGACAAACAGGCAAATCCCGCATGACCGAATCGAGACATGGTTAGTGCTTGTTACATCCTGTTTTTACGTAATAAACAGAAAGAGAAATCCAACCAACACGTTTCTGATCAACTGGGATCCGGTCCGTGCGGAGGAGATCCGAATGACGCGGAGCAATCAGATTGCTCTTGACATGTCTCATCGTTTTGGTCGTATTGTCTGACAAAGAGGGAGATGGTCATTGAGAGTTGGCTTCATCGGGTTGGGCGCAATGGGCATGGGCATGGCTGGCTGTGTCAACGCCCGTCACGAGCTCACGGTGTTCAACCGGACCCCGGCCAAGGCCGCAGGCCTCGTGGCCTCCGGCGCCAGGATGGCCGGTAAAATCGAAGACATTGCCGAATGCAGTGTTGTCGGGTCAATGCTGTCCGATGATGGCGCGGTCGAGTCCGTATTCTTGCGCGGCCGTGACCTCAAGGTTTCATTACGGAAGGGAACGGTTCACGTATCGCACAGCACGATCAGCCCGGACCTGGTGGACCGGCTGGAAATCGCCCACCGCAATGCCGGGGTCGGGTTCGTTTGTGCGCCAGTCCTGGGCCGCCCGGACAAGGCGGCCTCCGGCCAGCTGGTTACGGTGGCGGCCGGCGCGCGGGAAGACTATCAAACTGCCCTGCCGGTCTTTGAGGCTTTCTCTACATCCCAGTTCTGGATCGGAAACCTGCCGCGCCAGGCGGCGATTGCCAAGCTCGGTGTCAATTTCCTGATCGCCGCGGCGCTCGAGGCGCTGGCGGAGTGTTTTGCAATGGTGAGGCGGGCGAAAATCGATCCGGAACAGTTCATGTCGCTGATCACCGGCACGATTTTCGATGCTGCAGTGTACAAGGCTTATGCGCCCCTCGTTGCACGCGAAGCCAGTCCGTCGCCGGGTTTCAAGATGACCCTCGGACTGAAAGATGTCGAACTGGCAATGCGGGAGGCGCGCACCCTTGGCGCAGAGTTGCCGATTTCCGAGTTGGTGGCGGAGCGCCTGCAGGCGGCTATTTCTCAGGGTTACGGTGACGAAGACTGGGCGGCTCTTGCCCGGTTCGCGGCTCGGCAGGCAGGTCTGCCGGAACCTGCGCGCCCGGCGGATCCCGGGAATCTGCCTTGAGAATCGCCCCGTCGTACCGACACAGAGGATTACCAGGAAGAGGCCCAGAACATGTCCCTAACGCAATTCGTCCCGACTCCCGACTTTGACGAGTACAGCACGCGGTTCGAGGAGCACTACGCCATGTCGCGTCGTGACGACGGGGTGATCCTGATCAAGGCGCATACCAGAGGTGGTCCGATCCAGTTGAGTGTCGAGAATCACCGCTCCGTTGGCCAGATGTTCCGAACCGTAGGCGCGGATCCGAAGAATGAAATCATGATATTCGGCGGATCAGGGGACGAGTTCATGATGGACTCGGATCCCGAGGGTTTCAGGCTGGAAGAAGAAGACATGGCTTACTGGTCGTACGAGTATGCCTGGAAGGACGGCCGCATCAATTCATACGCGCTGATCTTCGACATGGAGATTCCAACCATCGGCATTTTGAATGGTCCGGGATTCCACACCGAGCTTTGCCTGTTTTGCGACATTACTCTCGCCGCTGAAGGTGCGACGATCTTCGATTTGCACTACGACATCGGATCGGTCCCGGGCGACGGGATTCACAGTTGCTTCCAGGAGCTTCTCGGCGTCAAGCGCGCCGCCTATGCGCTGTATACAGGTGAAGCGATTACAGCCGAGAAGGCATTGGACTATGGCATGGTGAACGAAGTGGTCCCGCGCGACGAGCTTGAGGTCCGCGCCTTTGCAATCGCTGACCACATCATGAAACAACACCGCGTCACGCGCCGCGTGACCTCCCAGATCGTCCGCCGCCCATGGAAAAGGCGTCTTGTCGACGACCTTGATGGCGGATTCGGCATGCAGATGATGGCGCACATGCAGAAAGGCACCTCGGTTCACGGCAAGTCGTTCATTTCCGACATCGTCAGCTATGTCCGAAAGGGCCGCAAGAACAACTTCGACAAGTGACGGAAGTCCTGGAAGGGTGGAGAGGATGACCACCGGGCCGGAACCCGGTCGCATCAGCAACCGGGATTGGCAGCGCGATTGCCGGCTCATTGCCGACGGCATTCGTGCGCGCGCCCTCGCGCACACGATCGTCCATGGCGGGTACCTGAGCCAGGCATGCTCTTCGGCCGAGATCTTCGCGCTGCTTTACGGGTACCAGATGAATCTGGGCGCATCGGAAGGCCCGTTGCTGCCACGACGATACGAAGGGTGGAAAGATAGGAAGGAAGAACGCGTCAGCGGCATGATCTACAACGGTGTCCGTGCGCCCGATGCCGACCGCTTCTTTATCTCCCCGACCCACTATGCCCTGGTTGTCTACGCGGCGTTGATCGAGTCCGGGCGGCTCGCCCCGAATGCGCTCGACCAGTTCAATACCGATGGCAGCACCGTGGAAATGATCGGAGGCGAGCGTTCGCCCGGCCACGAGGTGAATGGAGGGTCCTTTGGCCAGGCGATCAGCCAGGCGGCCGGGGTTGCCTGGGCAAGGCGCCGGGCCGGCGATACCGGGAAAGTGTGGATCTTTCTCGGCGACGGGGAAATCCAGGAGGGCCAGACCTGGGAAGCCGTTCTCTCCATGGCATTTCTCGGGCTCGAGAACATCAAGGTGCTGGTCGATGTCAATGGCCAGCAGGTCGACGGCCGCATATCCGGAATCATGGGACTGGAGCCGCTGGCACAGAAGTTCGAGGCGTTCGGGTGTGCAGTGGAGACTGTCGATGGCCACGACCTCGAGGCGCTGCACGACGCATGCGAGACGCACCATCCCGGCAAACCGCTCGTGGTTCTGGCTTACACGGAACCTTATCGCGGCATCCCGCTCCTGAAGGAACGTTTCCCGTACCTTCACTACATTCGTTTCAAATCCGAGGCCGAACGCGATCGCTACAGGGACGCGCTCGCCGATATGGAACATCCGGGGTGACAGGGGCATGAAGAAAGAACGCCAGGTGCATCGGAAGAGCCTCCTGGAGTGGGGCCAGCAACAACCTGAAACCGTTGTGATTTCAGGTGACCTGACATCCGCCTGCGAAGCGGACGGGTTTGCCGAGGCCTATCCTGACCGGTTCATCAACATGGGCATGATGGAGCAGAACATGATCGGCTTTGCCGCCGGTCTTGCCCGTGAAGGCCTCGTCCCGCTCGTCCATACTTTCGGGGTCTTCATGTATCGGCGCGCGCTCGACCAGGTCGAGATGTCGGTTTCATATGCGGACCTTCCGGTCCGGATGTTCGGATTCCTCCCGGGCGTGACAACGCCCGGTGGCCCCAGCCATCAGGCGACCAATGACGTGGCCGTGTTGCGCTCGCTACCGAACATGTCGGTGGTCGAGGTGGGCGATGCAGCCGATATCGAAAGCCTGTACAGCATTGCGCGGTCCGTTTCCGGACCGCTCTACGTCCGGATGCTGAGAGGCGAAGTGTCCAGGATCTTCGATGCTCCGTTCGTGTTGAATCGCGCGCGTATCCTCTCTGCCGGCACCGATATCGCGCTCCTGACATCGGGCGTCTGCACGGAAGAGGCGCTGCGAGCGACTGACTTGATCCGTGATGCGGGCATGAGTATCGCGCATCTGCATGTCACGACCCTCAAGCCGTTTGACGACCCGACGCTTTTCGATGCGATCTCGAATTGCAGGCTTGGCGTCATCACGATGGAAAATCATACCACGATCGGCGGACTGGGGTCCTGCGTGGCCGACGTGATGTCGACCGGAGGGATCGGCCGGCGGCTCATCAAGATCGGCCTGAATGACCAGTATCTGCAGGGTGCGAGCGCACCTTACCTGATGAAGAATTACTGTATGGGGGCGGAATCGCTGATCGCGGCGGTCGAGTCGCTCTCTGGACAAAGGCTGGGCATCACACCCGAACAGTTGGCCGATGCCATGGTGAGCGACTTCGTTGGCGAGAACCAGGTCGAAGCACTCTGAATACCGGAAGGAGCCGAATAGACGCATGTCCGGAAGAATTGCAATCGTCGGCTCCGGCGCAAACGGCACGAATATCGGCGTGGACCTGGTTCGCGCGGGCCATGACGTCACATTTATCGATCCCTGGCCTGCGCATGTGGAGGCAATGAGGGCAGGGGGCGCACGAATTGTCATGCCGCACGAGACCATCGTGCAGCCGATCGATGCCCGTCATATCTGCGACGTCTGCACCTTCACCCGGCCTTTCGACTATGCCTTCATCGTGCTCAAGGCGTACGACGCACGCTGGGGTACGGAACTGATCCTGCCACACCTGAAACGCGACGGTCTGATTGTTGCGATCCAGAATGGCATGACGGCCGAAGAGGTGGCAGAAATTGCCGGGCCGGGCCGCAGCATTGCCTGCGTCCTGGAAATTTCCGCCGGGCTCTACGACCCCGGCACGGTGATCCGCGACTCGCCGCCCGACAGGTCGTGGTTCGCCGTGGGCAGCCTGGACGACAGCACCTGTGGTCGGGAGCACGAGATTCAGGACCTGCTGCGTCACGCCGGGACCTGCGAGATCATCGAAGACATTCTCTCGGCCAAGTGGATGAAACTCGTGAGCAACTCGACGACAATCCCGACGACGAGCCTTCTCGGAATGAACCTCAAGGAGGGCGAAGAGCAGCCGGGAATGCGCGACTTCATGCTGCGCGCTGGCCAGGAGGCGTCTGACGTCGGAGAAGCCTGCGGCTACAAGCGGATTCCGATCCTGGGCCTCACGACAAGGGACATCGTCAATTCGAACCGTTTCGTCGAGACCATGCTCGATCAGCTTCTTGACGGTTTCATCCTGCGCGAAACCAGGGCAGGCGTTCTCCAGGACTGGGAAAAGGGGCGCCAAAGCGAAGCCGGCGACATGAATGGCCTCGTTGAAAGGCGTGCTGCGGAACACGGGTTGAGTGCGCCGGCGTGTCGCGCGGTGGCGGAACTTTCGCGCCGTATCGAGACCGGGTCTCTCAAGCCAGGGCCCGAGAACCTCGAACTCCTGCTTGAACTTGAACACAAGTTTTCCGCCCGGGCGGCCTGATCAGGAGTCATCAAGTGTATAAGCCAAGATCTTACGGAACCACGGACCGCCCCTTGCGCACCGCCGTCGTCGGGCTCGGCTGGTGGGGAGCCGAATTGATCGAAAGGATAAGCGCCAGCCCCCGGTTTCATGCGGTTGCCGGGGTTGACCCTTCACCCAACCGCACCAAGCTGGCGATGTTGAATACGCATGACATGCGCCACGAATCGACACTTGACGGCGTGCTGGGCGACTCCGGGGTCGATGCCGTCATGCTCGCCACACCGCACCTTCTGCATGCGGAACAGTGCATGGACGTCCTGGCGTCCGGAAAGGAGCTCTATTGCGAAAAACCGCTCACGCTGAAGGCGGAGGATGCTGAAAAGGTGGTCGAGACCTGCCGCAGGCAGGACCAGGTCCTGGGCCTTGGACATGTGCGCCGGTTCGAATCTGCCTACGAAAGGGTGCAGCAGATTCTAGATGACGGAATCCTCGGGCAACTCCTGTTCTTCGAGGCGAACATGAGCCATGACGTGTTCGTGCACGTTGACCGCTCCAACTGGCGTCTTGATCCGAACCAGGCGCCGGCCGGGCTGATGACCTCGACCGGAATTCACCTGACGGACCTTGCCGTGTGCTTCTTCGGCCCCGCCGGGGAGGTGCGCGCGCAACAATCTTCGATCGTCATGGAACCGCCGGTAAACGATTTCGTTTCAGCAAGCTTTACGTTCCGATCGGGCGCATGCGGCGTGATCAACCTGCTTTCCTGCACGCCCTACAGTGGCCGCGTCACGATTTTCGGCGACAAGGCCTGGGTCGAAGTCGTGACGGAAGGGAATGTCGACAAGGGCAGGCCCGCGATCCTCACGCTCTGCACCGGCACCGATGAACCGCGCATCAGGGAAACCTACGAGGCTACCGACACGCTACGGCAGATCGTCGATGCCTGGGCGGCAGCCATTTCCGGTGACGAGGTCTATCGCTTTACCTATGAACAGGCTGTCGAGAACATCAGGCTCTTTGACGGCATCGTGCGTTCGGCGGCGGCAGATGGTCGCCGAATCCTGCTCTAGAAACGAGGGTACTGCCATGCATGTCGGGTTCATTGGATTGGGGCAGATGGGTCGGCCCATTGCCGAAAACATCCTGGCGGCGGGATACCGGCTTTCGGTCTACAACCGCACCGTTGCCAAGACTCGCAGCCTTGTCGACTCCGGCGCGGAACTGGCAATGACGCCCCTCGGCGCCGCCCAGGCCGACCTGCTCTTCACCATGGTGACCGATGATGCAGCACTTGACCAGCTCTTCTTCGAGGATGGTCTGATCGATGCGATGCCCAAGACAACAATGCATGTCACGATGAGCACGATCGGTGCGGCATGCGGAGCGCGGCTGCGCGATTCCCATGCCGCGTTGGACCGGCCTTTCGTGGCGGCGCCGGTCCTCGGTCGTCCGGACCGAGCCGCAGAAGCCATGCTGTTTGTTCTCGCCGCCGGAGATCGTCGACATGTGGACATCTGCGCCCCGGTCTTTGAATCGATCTCCCAGCGCTGGTTTTTCCTCGGGCCGGATCCGCAATCCGCGATCGTCGCCAAGATCGCCAACAACTTTCTATTGGGCTGCGTTATCGAATCCATGGCCCAGGCGTACACGATTTGCGATACCCATGGTCTGCCCCGACGGGAATTCCTCGAAGCAATAACCGAGACGATATTCGATGCGCCGATCTACAGGATCTACGGCCGCATGATGGCGGAACATCAATACCTCCCGCCCGCTTGCCCTCCCGCAATCGGCATCAAGGACATGCGCCTCGCGCTGGATGCCGCCGCGACATCAGGTCATGACCTGCCACTGGCACGATTGGTCAAGGACCACCTGGAGAACGCAGTCGCGGATGGCTTCGGCGACCACGACTGGAGCATTCTGGGTGCCGACGAAATGAAATGGAAAACGCCGTCATAGGTGCTGCGTTTCGCCACGCGGGGCTCTCGCCCACGAATACCACAGGATCAACAATGGCCATTTTTTGGATTGGTCAAAAGGGAAACGGAACAGTTCCAAATGTCACTGACACCACCCTGGAAAATGACTTCCAGAACCGCCGGGTCTTTGGTAACATTCTTGATGAGGCAACGGATCGGCCGAAGATAACATTCCTAATTGAGGCAATAAGGACTCTCATCTTGATTGTCGCGCCGCACCTCGCGGAGATCGGCATGGAACTCGTCAGGGTGCCGCCGGGCCTGGCGGCGGACCACTGGGTGCGGAACACATGAGCCGCCGACGCCAGAACTGGACGGACGCCGAGGATGACCTCCTCAGGCACCTGTCTGCTTCCGGTTCCAGACCCCGTGAGATCGGGGAGCGGATCGGCCGTTCGGAATCGGCCGTCCGCAACCGCATGAAGATGCTGAGGATCTCCCGGCGCGGTGGCCATGTCCGGAAATACGCGAACTGGAGCGAAGAGGAACTCGCGGCGCTCCGTGAGCTGCACGAAGAGGCTATGGTGCTCACGGAGGTCGCGGAGCGCCTCGGGCGCGCCCGCACCGGCGTCACTTCCAAGGTCCGTGAGCTCGAGCTCTGGCGTACGAACCCGCCGGCGGACGCGGACATTCCGGTGGAGGCAGGTGATCCCGGACCGAAGCGCCCGGTGCGTGCGTTCGGCGAAATTGAAAGGAGGCGCATCAGGCAGTTCCTGGCGCGCGGCGACACACTTGCCGACATCGCGCGCCAGATGCGCTGCGAGATCGCGGATATCAAGCGGGTCAAGAGATCGGCCAAGGGGCTGCCGCACAAACCGGGCTGAGTACGTACTAGCATTCGTCATCGGCGTATTCAGTTCGCCTCCGGCTGAAGTGAATCGCGTGACCTCGAGGGGGACCATACCATTACCTGCTTCCTGCGCCTCCACGCACCGGCGTTCTGGCAGCTTCCGATACCTTGATCGATATGGCACCGGGTGCTATATCTCATGGCATGATGAAAAACGTATGCGGGGTCCGGATTGCGCACCTTCAAGACCAAGCCCTTCGCGCGGTTCGCGCGGCGCGAAGGGATCGGGGATCGTGCGCTGTATGATGCCGTCAGGCGCGCCCGGGAGGGGATGTTCGACGCCGATCCCGGAGGGGGCGTGATCAAGCAGCGCATCGCCCGCAAGGGCGGTGGCCGATCCGGCGGGTTCCGCACGATCGTGGTGTTTCGACGGGGCGAGTTGGCGTTCTTCGTCCATGGGTTTGCGAAGAGCGACCGTAACGACCTTCGGCGCATGGAACCCTCGGGGTTGCGGTCGCTGGCAAACGAGTATCTGGCACTGAACGCCGCAGGGCTTGCGGCTGCGCAGGCTGTCGGAGCGATAATCGAGGTGGAATGCGATGACCAAGCAATATGAGAGCAAGGTGCTGGCGTCGGTGCACGAGGCCGCGCTCGGTCTGGCAGAGGCGGGCGTCATGTCGAAACGCACGATGCGTGGGTTCGATGAATTGTGTCTCACGCCCGTCGAGGAGATGACGCCAGAGGACATCCGCGCACTTCGGCTGCGCGAGTATGCAAGCCAGGCGGTGTTCGCACGCTACCTCAATGTGACGACGAGTCTGGTGAGCAAGTGGGAGCGCGGCGAGAAGCGCCCGCGGGGCGCGTCGCTGAAGCTGCTGACGCTGGTAGCGAAAAACGGTCTCGCCGCGGTGGCGTGATTTTCTGCCTGGATTGGGCGCGTCCATCGCCTGGGTGAAACCCGGATTGCGTGCGAACAGGCCCGGATTGTCTGCAACCAGCCTGCACTCAACGGGCTGAACACGCTTCATCCGCGAGCAGGTTGTGTCGGATACGGCGGTTTTCCAGAATCGGCAGTGAGGGAAACCCGGACGGGAAGAGTACCAAAGGGTAGGGGGGTCAATCGACGGTACCGCCACGCGGGAGTTGCCGTAGAAAATGCCGGGGCACCGAGATCGACACGGTGAAACACGACAACCACTTCCCAGCAACACACTGACCCCGGATTATTGTGCACCCGCATCATGAAAAAAACTGCGTCAGGAGACCTCTGCAAACCTTTTGATGCTTCACTCGATCCCATTCCGCTTGGCGATCCGCATGACGGCGACATGCGACCAATTGCACTGTTTCCAATAGGCACGGCTGCCTGGCGGAGGATAGCCGGCGGCGTCAAGCGCCTCGGCGATCTGCCGATACGTGGCGTTGTTGGCGCGCATCAGCCGTATATGGCCAACAACGGTTGCGTCGAATTGAGCAACATTCCTTGCGATCGTCGCCAAGGATCTTCTCCGGTTCTCCGGACTCCACGTCCGTCGTTTTGCCTTGTGACTTTCCAACTCGTGCGTTCGCGAACGGATATCCTGCGTGAAACCCTGGTACAACCGTTCAATCAGGACAAATCGATCGTGGAGTTGATCACGAAGAACAGATGCGGGTCTATCCGAACAAAGGTCCTGTGAGGCACGCGGAACCCGACAAAGTGTTGCGCACCCGGCGGGCCGTGGAGGAGGCCATTCGCGAGGGAACACGCGAAAGGGAACGAACCTGGGCGATTGGGCCGTTCCACGCGGCCGATAGAAGGTGCCATGCGCGACCGCACATCCTTCCCGCCGAGGGAAGAATGCCCTCACATCAGCAGCAGTTCTTGTGTACGACGATCTTGGATACCATTCCATCGCGGTCAATTAGAAACACGATCTGCCAACTGTCCTCTGACATGGTCTTCGCGGTTTCAATCAAATACGTGGGGATGAACTCGGTGATGTCGTAGCCGGTAGGATTTCCGAAGAGCGGCCTGACCTCCAGACGGTGCATTCCGACATAGTCATCCTGGGTCTTGAGAAGCGAGCAAGCCATGGCGGCACGCGTGGCTTCGTCCTCTTCCGCGGCGCGGAACGCCGCAATATCGAGTGGTTGCTCCCCCCATCTCCGACAGACTTCCTTGACGCCCAGGTAGTCTGAACTCAGGAGGGGCAATGACAGCAGAAACGAAGGCGTCCCGGCGGCTGCACATGGAAGCGACAGGGCGAGACTGCTGAAAACAGCGATCCTCGCAACCCTGCTTACAGTCGCCTTCATGGTAAACTCCCGTCTCGCCGTTCTAGCGCGATCAGGTGACTGGCCGTCTTCCTGGCGGCGATTTCCGCCATCAGTTCGTTAAATTCCTCGCGGCCGAACCGGCACATGCGGAAGCGGTCGAGCGCCGCCAGTTGGCGCTCTATGCGATCGATGTCACGCAGCGTCAGAAAAAGCTCGCCCATATATTCGTGCAAGGTCTCGTGATCCGGATCGAGTTGCCGGGCGCGCGCATAGGCCTTTTCAGCCTTTTCGAGACGGCCGAGCTTGCGGTTCGCGTAGCCGATCCAGTGGAAGGCTGCGGCGCTCTCCGGATTCCTGCGGATATGAACCGCCAGGTCCACCAGCGCTTCCTCGTACGCGCCCGCCTCCATCTTCTTCTCGATTTCCGAGAGCGGCCCGGAGTCACTGCCGCCGCTGCTCGCGACAGCCGCTGTACCCGCCATGCACACAAATACCGTCGCCATTGCCCATTTGCCGACCATGCGTTGTCTCCCGGGACGTGCCATCTTTCTTTCGACTGAAACTAAGCGGCCGGCGCGACCGCATCAAGCGGAACCTCCGGCAGTGACTCAAGGGAGAGACGTTGTTAGCCAGATTCGTGTTGAAATACACGTTAAGGGCCGAGTTTAGGCCCTCTTGTTGCCATGAATGTGTAGGGGGTTGACGGGGACAAGCTCATAACCTTAGCAACCTCGGTCTGGCAACCGCCGAGGTCGACGAACGGGAGCCTCTTTCGTCTTCATGAAATCTTGTACACGTCCCCTACGGCAGTCCGGAAAATGGCTGGACTATCCGGTTTGCCCATCCGCGACTGCGGCCATTCCACTGGGTGTTGGGTCTCAGCCAGAGGCAACCCGCCGTCCGGGGCGTGTGTCACAAGTGAGTTACATCCAGCATTTGGCGGGCGATCCTCTGTTCCAGGTCTGAATTGGCCGGTCCGTTTCGGAATTGGCATGATGGTGTCGGGGCGCGATGCTGGTTGAACAATCGTGTAGTAGAGTTGTGATGTCGGTGAAAACCGTACGCGCGCGGTTGGAATCCTGGTTTTTGCGATGATCCTGATCGTACCTGCATCGGGCCTTTTGTTGGCTTAGTCGCCCCACTGAGCCAAGTACTTCAACATTATGACAGTGGCCTTATCCTTATCCCGTCTTGGGTGCTGATTCCGCCTTAGGAATTTTTCTTTTTGCATAAAAATATTGGTGTTTTCATCGTTTTGGCGGCTCCCAATTTTCCGGGATGATGCTGTGTGCGGATTTTTCGTGGCAGGGCACCCCGTGTTGTCCCGCCGCCAATCCTTTCAAGAGATCATACTCGCCAAGCATGTTGATATACCACAATGCCCGGGGCGAATGGGGTACGATCGTCTTCAGAAATTTGGCCCGCGCTTCGGGGGCCAAGCGGCCTTGAGCTGGCAGGTCAGGCAGAGATAGTTCCAGCAGATGATGCTGTTCCTGATGAGGTGGTTGCAACCCTCGGCGACCTCTTGGCTTCCTTTTCGGCATGTTCGATACCGCGCAGATTTCTGACTGCGACGGCCCGGGTGAAGCTTTTTTCGAGTTCGGTCTTGTTGAGTTGCTTCTCGATTGCCTGCCGCAGCTCGATTTGGTCGATTTAGCGCAGGAAGAATGTTGACTTGTTGCGAATGGGTCGACGCAGAATTTCTTCACGAAGCGCGACAACACAACCCCCAGCACCTTATCAAACTGGATGGAAAAGTACGGAACCAGGAAAACCCAGAGCATAGGAATCTCACGGCAGAATCAGAACCCATGTTGGGTTAGAGCCATAATACCCCTTGACCGTACGACAAGGGATGTGGTTATACTGTGGGTATGAAAACAGCCGTATCCATCCCCAACGACATTTTCGAACGCGCTGAACGACTGGCCTTGCGGGGACGGCGGTCTCGAAGCGCAGTATACACCGCTGCGCTCGACGAATATCTCGCGCGCCATGCGCAGGACGAGGTCACAGACTCGATGAATCGAATATGCGGCGAAGTCGGAGGGAACGATGACTCCTTCCTCGCCGCCGCCAGTAGGCGAGTGCTGGCCGACACCGAGTGGTGATCTCCCAAGGCGATGTGTGCTGGGCGGAATTACCGGAGCCAACGGGTTCGGGGCCGGGTTTTCGCCGCCCGGTGGTCGTCGTCCAGGGGGATGCGCTAAACCAGAGCCGCCTGACCACTGCAGTTTGCATCCCGCTCACGAGCAATCTTCTGTGGGCGAATGCGCCGGGAAACGTGCTGTTGGCCACCGCGATGACGGGCCTGCCAAAAGATTCCGTTGCGAACGCGACGCAGATCGTCGCGCTCGACCGGTCGCTTCTTGAGCCTCGCACGGGCCGGATTTCGTCGGCCAAGCTCGCTCTGCTGCTCGCCGGCATCGACACCGTTCTCGGCCGTTAGGATCGCAGGAGGCCTTGGCGAACGGCACTTAGTGCTCTCCCAAGCTCCATGAAACGGTTGTTTGTCGGCTGTCCAGATGCTCAGGTCAACACTTTGTAACGGACAGTAGTTTTCCAGAAGGTATTTCTGAACTCGAAGAGGGTGTAATTGCCATCGTTGGTTACAAGCGGATCTCAAAATATTTGGTCATATCCCACTGCCGATATGCAGCGCGGATGGCGTGCATCAGCCGTATTTGGTCAACAATGGTTGCCGAATTGAGCGACATGCCGTGCGGTCGCCTCCAACGATTTTCCCGATTTTTCGAACTCCAGACTCGCCGTTTTGACATGTGGATTTCCCTTTCTCTTGCATTTGCGAACAGATATCCCACGGGAAATTCTGGTACAACCGTTCAATCAAGGCAAATTAATCGGACAGAATACAGCCATGCACACTTAGGACAGAGACGATATGAGCACTCTATCGCAGGGGGGCGAGGTCGTATTTCCGCAAGAGCACTTCAGGGGGAAGCTTCCATTCTACAGACAGGGTCCGGATCATGTTCAGTGTCAGAGGCCGGCGACGGTTGAGCACTTCCGAGACATGTGGTTGCGATCCAATCAGAACAGCCAAATCCTTCTGACGATAACCGCGGGCTTCCATGACATGCTTGATCATCGCGACCGGATCGGGCGCATCCACCGGCCATCGTCGTGCCTCGTAGTTTTCCACAAGCGTCACGAGAACCTCAAGAAAGTCCGCCTCCGGCGTATCAGGCGAAACGCCCATCAACCTGTCGATTTCTTCCAGCGCGGCATCGTAGTCTGCTTCGTTCCTGATCGGCCTGATGTCCATGATTGCTCCCTACATCAATGATGCGTTGATCCGGTCGTACTCCGCATGGGTTCCAACGAAGCGCACGAAGACGATCCTGTGTTCATAGTCGATACGCACGACCAATCGATACTTGTTGCCGCCGATGTCGAAGACCACGCGATGGTTTCCGACAACGCTTGCCGTGCGATAAGCAGCCTTGACGTCGGATGGCGAAGACCAGTCGGCCTTGGCTGCGATGGCATGTCAGGAGCGAAGAGGTTGTTCGGCTTGACTGCGCTTCTCCCAATATTGTCTCAACGTCCGTTTGGCGATAACACGCATAGCCTAGCTCTACCATGTCATGACGGATTTGACTGGACAATGCGGTTTCGCTGCGTTATGTCGA
>JAPOVX010000252.1 GCA_026707935.1 Paracoccaceae bacterium | reverse complement strand
AAATCAATCCACTGAAGGCCGCTCGGACAACTCGTCACAATTTTGTCGTGCACCCCTATTTGCCGAGAAATTTGACAACGCCTAACAGCGTACTAGGTGATCCCCGCAATCGATTCTAGTTCCCGCTATGTCGGATCACCCTTCAAATTGAACTGCCTTTACCTGGTAAGAGGTAGTTCCTTTAGCCTTGGCAAATGGGCAGGGTCTTTCCTAAAATCTGGAATTGATTGCGACCGCCCTGTGCCAGCCATGGTTTCGGGCGCGTTTTGAAAACATGGCCGCCAGTGGAAAACACATGAACAATGAAAACTGTCATCTCGTCTACGGGATTGATCAAAAATACGTCCCTCCCGCCCTGGTATCAATCTATTCCGCCATTCGGTCCGCATCAGGGCCATTGAAAATCACCGTATTCATGACGGAAGACAACGCCGAGAGTATCCGGTACTTTCAATTTCTCGAAAAGCGTTTCCCGGAAAATAGAATCGAGTTATCTCACTTCGATCCATCCCCTTTTGAGGAATATGACAGGACGCGACCCCACCATTGGGCGGCGGCATCGATGATTCCGCTATTCGTCCCGTGGCTGCTTGAGGGAACTTGTATTGTGCTGGATGCGGATACAGTCATTCTTGATGACATTACCCATCTTTCTCAAGAGGATCTTCGTGGGAATCCACTCGCAGCCTGCCAGGCATCGAGCGTTGCAGTGACAACAGAGAAGTATTTCACATTCAATTTGAACCGGATGGTTCGACCGTTTTATTCCCGCAAACGAAAGCAAAAAATTTGTGAATGGTCCCGACGAGTAGGGTTTTCGATCGATGAACTCAAGACGAAATACTGCGCGTCTGGCGTTCATGTCATGCGGACGGATGTCATTCGTAAGATGGACCCAAAACGCGATCTCGCGAATGTGGAGGCCAGCCGAAAGCACTGGAATTCCATGCCGGACATGGACAGATACAATGAGGTCTTCAAGGATAAAACGCACCTCCTCGATCTTCGCTGGAATGTATATCGGGACTTCAACCCCATAAACAGGATGTACGTATCTCTCGTGATCTGTGGCAACGTATTCTGGCCGCGAAACAGAATCCTGCCATTTTCCATTACACGGATATGTTTACGCGCAAAGTGTGGAAACGCCCATGGTGGAAGACACGAAGACGCCATAAGGTTTACCGGCAAATGTGCATGGATCTCGAAGGTGATACCGGTATTCCGATTCTCCGTCTGTTGGACGATCAGGTCATCAAGTGAGCGAGTGCAGGTTCCCGCATTTTGTTTGGTGAATTGTTTGTCTCGAGTGTCAAGTCTAGGGGCGGGCCTGTTCCTAATCAAAGTTTCGTTTTGGTCACTTCGATAACAGATTTTCCTCAGCGAACGCCGAATTGGCGATACAGGCAAGATGAGCAGAGTGACAGACGAATACAGAATAAAACGGTGCTAACCGACGCGATGTTGATGTGGGTAGAGCCGGCGCTGCCAGAGAAGGCAACCGATCCCGGTTCAACTGTGGCGTAGAACCTGCTCTCTGTTGAGGTGGTGCTTTGACAAACCCGGAAAATGAATCACTCTGGCGCGACGTTCCGGAGCGCATCGGCTACTAGCACAGCGTGTTCAAGCGGTTCCGCCGCTGAGTCCTTTCGGTTGTTTTCAAGCGATTTTTCACCGTGTCGTCGAATGAGTTCGACCCCGAGCACGTGTTCGTCGACAGCACCAACGCATCGTAACAATAGAAAGCGGTCTGCGTAAAAAAGGGGACCTCCAACCGAGGGATCGCTATCCAACAGCGGTTTTGATTCCTCATTTTCCATGACTTGTTATGGGCAGGTGCTTTTTACTTGATGCAGATATACTCAAACGGGATAACATCTCGGCTCTTTGGATCCGTTTGCGGGGTTGATTCGTTGGTGGTTGCCAAGCCCCTTTCCTCACCATCAAATGTGCCAATTGCATCGAGATCGATTTCCTCCGTATGGTCCGTTACGGAACGGAGCAAAAGCAAAAAACAGAGCTACGGGAATTTGATATCGATGTCGGACTTACGCTTCTGGAGATGAAAACCATTTGATATGACCCAGAAGTAATGCTGATGAACACCGAAGCAATCCAAGCCGCCGAACCTTCCATGGAGTTGACAAGCCCGCAGTCATAGCAAAATCTCCGGATGGCTTAGTACTTCAGTTGCATGTTTTTCTGCATTGTGATTCACGCATTCGGTAATTGACCTGAAATGGAATGTAAAATTTGAAATCTACACCATTGCCCGCATGTATGCTCATTGAGATCCGTGCGCCAAAATCGTCTCGGCTAACAGATACCAGGGTCTATTCCGTAATATTTCCATTTTTCGAAGAACCCTTTCCCGAACGTCAGGTTCAATAACAATTTACGACACCGACTCTACTAACGTGCCTGTTCGAACCTAGAAGCTGAAACGGCGATTCCAAATCTCGGAATTTCGATGAGCGGCACGGAAAGTCGATTTAGGCTGTCAAAGCTATCGCTTGACATTTATGCCGTGGCTGCATCTGTGAGGCCGACAAATGATAGTAACTGACCGCGTGTTACACACCGTCCCATTTCGAACTTGCACTACAAGAGGCACTTACATACGCCACCGCACGTTCATTTACCTTCTCGAAAACAGTTCAGCTAGACATGTGATTGGCATTTGAAGATGTTTCAGGGAATTTGGAATCTCGCGAGGAACGCAATACATGATTTCAAGTTTCGAGGCACAAGTGAAGAAATTTTCACGAGGATCTACATACGAAACAGCTGGCGCAGTAAAGAGTCCAAGAGCGGGTTTGGTTCGGAACTCTCATACACAGTAGATCTCCGCAAACAACTGCCAGAGTTGTTAAGGCGGTACGGCGCCACACGGATTCTTGATGCTCCATGCGGAGATTTTAACTGGATGCGTTATGTTGTTCCTGAACTTGGCATTGAATACATCGGTGGCGATATTGTGAAAGAGATGGTGGTTCGGAATCAACAAAAGTTCGGAGCCAACAACATCTCGTTTCGCCATTTGAACATAGTCAAGGACCCTTTACCTGCATCTGACCTCATGATGGTGCGCGACTGCCTGCTTCACTTGTCATATCGTGACATATTCGGTTTTCTTGAGAACTTCTGCTCATCTGATATCGGTTTGTTGTTAACAACCACGCATCTGCCTGATGACGGCGAAAACCATGACATCCATACTGGGCGTGGTCGGCTTATATATTTGTTTTCTCCCCCTTTTTTCTTCCCGCAGCCACCACTTCATAGACTTAGTGACTGGGTCCCACCCTACCCGAAACGTGAATTGTGTCTCTTCACAAAATCGCAGGCTGAGGTTGCGCGAGAGGCAATGAAGCGATTTCTCAGTCAACACACTGGGAAATTACTTTAAACTACATGATCACCGTTTACGTCCATTCGATCGCACTGTGGAATTGTGCCTCTGACTCCGTTCTTCGTTCAAAACATTCATGTGATTGGCTGCGGTCACTCACCCCAGAACATCAAGTTCGAATGTGACTGACGGCTGCCGGAACGTTGTCGTGCAGTGGTGCCTTTTCTGAAACTGGAGCATCCTGCGACCCGTGGAACGGGATTCAGCAGAACAGGACGTCCATTCATAGGCTGGGACCTGGAAGTATAGTTGTCTTCGACGATTACAAAGCGGAAGAGTGGCCAGACGCAACAAAGGCGGTCGACGAGTTTCTGGCTGGCCGACCAGAGGAAACACAACTGTCGAAGTCGCGAACACGTCTGGTATGGTACATCATCAAGTCAACCGACAAGAATATCGTTTACCGTGCCTCGGATCAATTTGGCCGAGTCGACTGTCGACTATTTCTTTCTGCTCCACTGCTTGTCGGAAATCCACCCGACTAGGCAAATGTCATCGGATTTTGCGCTTCACCATGAAAAACGCCGACTCTCGAACGAAAGGTGCTAAATTTCCTCGATCAAAACGCGTAGTGGGTCGTTACCGCCTAAAACTGAGAATTCGAGTTGCATCCGGCAACGTGGGTCCATCTCTGCGCAACTGTAGTCCAGCATGAAGGCGTACGACTGCCTGATAGTCCTCATAGAGACCAACCAATCGTCTAGGTGATGTTGCTGGGAAAAAATCAAGTTTACACCGGCACGCGGTCTTTATGACTATGACGGCCTCCAGATTAAGCGACAATGGCATGATCTGCCGTTTTTCCACGGCACTATGGACGCAGATCGAGAAAATGGACGCCGGGTATCACGCTACCGCCCGACGTTTCCTCGATCTGTTCGGCTTCGTGGAAATGGAGTCATTTCAACTCTGATGGCCGATTGTAGTTTTGTTTCCGAACATCGCCGTGTCCTCGAATTGCTGGAAAGAGTAATGAGAATACAGCCCGATCTTCTGTTTTCAGTTACCGGATGTTCTCAATTAAACTGCTGGGGATCGCGTTGTGCGGTGCGCGCGCTGACCAGTCTTCGGAAGTCTTGAGTCCGATAACAGCTTCATGATCGGAAGCAGCCTAATACGAACTAATATCCGTCCCTTTCTTGACCGGCAATTTTGGTTCTTGGCTAACCGAAAAAAACCATCGGCAGAATTGCGAAGTTCCCAGGTAATCTCACGCCGCAAAACACAATCTCGATGAATTTCTGCCCAAATCTCCGTTTGACTGGTCCCGCGCCCTGAAATCCAGTTGCTGCGTCGAGCACCTGCTGTTCCGCACCGCAGACCAACTGCAGAGGGCCATCGCCGTCAATGCAGTAATCGCGTGGTGCATCATTTTGATGGAACTAGCCCGGATGCCAGTTGCCCGATCCCGATCCTGACTTGATGTTCAACAATGTGGAACAGCACTTCCTCGGTGACTATGCACGAACACATGGCGTGGCCGCACCAAAGTGGCTCGGCGATACAGTCGTCCCGGTCGCGCATCTGGGTGGAAATCGCAACCGCAAGCATGCTCCCGATCCCGGAAACAGGTCATGTGGTTTATGTGGTCACGCTGCAATCGCCTGACCAGCGCCGTGCCCTGCTACGACACCGGCCATATTGCCGGCTTCGAGGCTGGCCGGAGATGCGCCTTGCGGAAAATTATGACCTGTAGTCATCCACAATTCTTCATAATTCGGCGTGCTTGGCCTGTAGGTAGACAGTGGAGCCAGGGTTCCCGGAAGAAAATGAGTTTCAGCATGTGCCCGAAGTGTTGAGGCTGCGGGTGAGCCTACCGTTTGACCGGTTCCGCCTGACGCTTGCGGGCGGCCCGGGACCTGATCTCGCGCGGGGTCAGTCCTTCGGACTTTTTCAGCGTCTTCGCCAGGTGTGCGCCATCGACAAATCCCGTTGCGTGGGCAATTTCGGTGACTGACCACATTGTCTGCGAGAGCAGATCGAGTGCCCTGTCGATCCTGATGGCCAGGTAGGCACGGCTGCCGGATTTTCCGGTCGCCGCGATGAACAGCCTGTCGAGCTGGCGCGTGGACAGGCCGACCATGCCAGCGATCGCGGCCAGCGGCACGGGATCCGGGACATTGGCGTCCATGACGTCGATGGCCTGCGCGACCCTCGGATCCGCGGGGCGCGAAACCGCGAACTGCGATGGCGGCGGGGCAGACGGGTGACGCGTGTGGTCCAGCAGGATCCCGGCCACCGCACTCCGGGCAAGCCGTCGCCCGAAATGGCGGTCGAGGAGCAGTGCCGCCAGGTCAACGCCGACGGCCCCGCCAAGAGAGGTGATCCTGTTGCCGTCCTCGACGATCAGCTGCCCCGAACGGAACCTGACGGCTGGGAACCGCCGTCTCCACCCGGGCAGGGTCGCGGCGGCGGCGCAGGCCTCGCGGCCGTCGAGAAAACCGAACCGCGCCAGCGCCGCGACGCCGTTCCCGATCCCGACCAGCGGCACGTCCAGCCGGTCGGCCGACTGGATGTAGCGCTGAATGCTGTGCTCCGGCATGCCGAGCCGGTCACGATAATCGCCGATGATCGCCAGGTAGCTGAATTCCTCGGGCCAGAGTTGTGCGCTTTCGGTCGTCAGTGATCTTCCGCAGATCGAAACGGCCGGCTTGCCCGCCGGTGACATCAGGACGGACTGGCAGGAATCCCTGCCCAGCTGCTCGGTCGCGCACTGCAGGGTATCGGCAAGAGTCGCAACGCTGGAAAGCCGGTAGTCGGCCAACAGCAGAACGCCGACAGTCAGGGCTCTCGGTTCATATGCCACGGGTAATCCACCGGATTCAGGTATCAGGTGTCTGAATATTACTGAATCATGTCTGCCATGCACAAGACGCCGCATGGGCAGGCCTGCTATCCTGGAACCAACAGAAGACATGGGAGGACACCAAGATGAAACTCGATCATCTCCAGACACTGAAATCCGGAAGCTGGGCATCGGCGTTCGCGGGAGCAGCGTTGCTGGGCGCTTCGACCGCCGCCGTTCCCCAGGAATTCGACTGGAAACAGCAGGAAGGCAATTCCGTCAACGTCCTGCTCGTCTCGCACCAGTTTGTCGAGGCGCTGAAGCCGCTGGTGCCCGAATTCGAGGAAATGACCGGCATGACGGTCAATCTCGACGTGTTGGCCGAACAGCCCGCATTCGAAAAGCTGCTGGCCGATCTGTCGTCCCAGGTCGGGTCGATCGATGTGTTCATGACATCGCCCCTGAACAACTGGCAGTATGCGACCGCCAACTGGTTGGAGCCGTTGGATGATTTCATTGGCAACCCGGCCCTGACCCACCCGGATTACGATGTCGGCGATTTCTTCCAGGGTGTCCTGAATTCGAACCGCTGGACCAGGGTGCCGATGCAGGGCATCGGTGAAGGCCCGCTCTGGGCGCTCCCGATCAATTCGGAAAGCTACCTGATGGCCTATCGTCCGAGCGTTTTCAAGGAACTTGGCCTGGAGGTTCCCAAGACCTACGACGAGCTTCTCGCCATTGCCGACAAGCTCGATACGGGATCGGCGGAATTCGGGCTGATTACCCGCTTCGACAAGTACTGGGACCTGCCCTATCTGACCTTCGGCACCATGCTTCAGTCCTATGGCGTCGAAATGATCGATGCCGACGGCAACCTGCAGATCTGTTCGGATGCCAGCGTGCAGGCCACGGATGACTTCGTGACCCTGATCAAGACCGCATCGCCCGAGGGTGCCGGCGCGTTCACGTGGTACGAGGCCCTCCAGGGATTCGCCTCCGGCCAGTACGCCCTGTCGCTGAACGAGGCGGATCTGTTCGCGCCGGTCTACCAGGACGCCGAGCAGTCGGAGGTTTCGGATGATGTCGGTTATGCCCCGACCCCGCTGGGGCCGGACGGCACCCGCAAGGCGGGGGCCTGGATCTGGTCGATGTCGATGAACGCCGCTTCGAAGAACAAGGAAGCGGCATGGCTCTTCCTGAGCTGGGTGACGTCCAAGGACACCATGATCGCCACGCACCTGGCCGGAAACATGAACCCGGTTCGCGCATCCGCATGGGAAAACCCCGACGTGGCTGCGATGGTCAACAGTTGGGGCGAGATGCCCGGGCAATATAGCGACGTGACGGCGACGATGGCCGAAGTTGCCGCGGTTCGCTTCCCGCCGCATCCGGAGTTGACCCGGATGCTGGACCGTTGGGCACAGGCCGTCCAGGAGGTCTATTTCAACGGAACCGATACCAGGACTGCGCTTTGCGATGCGCAAGATGATATCGCGAGAATGTTCAACTGAGCATTGGGACCACCGGCCGCGGTCGATTGACCGCGGCCGGTTGGGTCGATAGTTCCAAACCATCGCCATGGACAATCTTTCGAGCCGCAGGATGTCGGCCAGGACCACCTATCTCCTGTTGTTCCTGCCGGCGCTGGCCATGCTGGCCCTCGCGCTCTACCCGTTTGTCCAGGGCGTGTTGACGGCTTTTTCCGACCGCAAGCTCTATTACGACACCAGCGACTTCATCGGCTTCCGGAACTTCATCGACCTGTTCGCGGATGACGAGTTCCGCGACAGCATCTTCCGGACGCTGGCATTTACCGCCGGCGTGATCTTTGTACAGATCCCGCTTGGCCTGGGCATCGCGCTGCTGCTGCTGGGTCAAAGCTGGTTTCAGCCGATCCTGCGCAGCACCCTGGTCTTGCCGCTCCTGATCCCGCCTGTCGTGGCCGGGTTGATGTGGAAGACGATGATGCAGCCGCAAAGCGGAATACTGAACTGGCTGTTGTCTAATGTCGGCATCCCGCCCCAGACGTGGCTTTCGCACGTCGATACGGCGTTGCTCTCGGTCATCTTGATCGACACATGGGTGTTCACCCCGTTTGCCGCGCTAATCCTGCTGGCCGGGTTGCAGTCGATACCGCCTGAACTGGACGAGGCCGCGCGCGTGGACGGGGCCGGAGGGTTGTTGATATTCCGCGCAATCCAGTTGCCCTGGATCGTCCCCTTCATCGTTCTGGTTGCCCTGTTCAGGGTGACGGACAGCCTGAAGAGCTTCGAGCTTTTCTACGCAACAACCCGCGGAGGACCGCTGAACGCCACGCGGACGATGCACATCATGGCCTACGAGGAAGCATTCCGGTGGTCGAGCGTGGGCAAGGCGATGGCGGTGGTCTTCGTACTCTGGCTCATGTCGTATTTTATCAGCATGTTCCTGATGGCCAGGTGGGAGCGGCGGTCAGGCATTCACCATGAATACGGCTAAGTTGACTCGAAACGCCGCGCGCGCGTTGGCGCAGGTCCTGTTCATCGGGTTTTTCGTCTTCCCGATCATCTGGATATTCATGATGTCGCTCAAGAACTTCCGCGACATCATCTCTTACCCGCCGAAGTTTCTCTTTTCGCCGACCCTGCAAAACTACCGTGAAACGATTTTTGGCGTGGAAGGGACGCTGCGGGCCGGCGAATTGCCGGAATACGTCAGGTTTCTGCTGAACTCGCTGATCATATCCGGCGGAGCCGTGTGCCTGGCCGTTCTCCTCGGCATTCCCGCTGCCTATGCCTTGGCGCGTGGCGGACTTCCCTGGCGCAAGCACATCGCGTTCACCTTCCTTTCCTTTCGGTTTGCGCCCGAGCTGATGGTCATCCTGCCGATGTACCTGATCTATACGCAGATCGGGCTTTATGACACCTATGTGGGAATGATCCTGTCGCATCAACTCATCTGCCTGCCGCTGGTAATCTGGATCATGATGAGCTTTTTTCAGGACGTTCCCATCGAGATCGAGGAAGCCGCCCGCATCGACGGTGCGAGCATCCTGCTGACGCTTCGGGCGGTGATCCTGCCGATCTCGGGACCGGGTATTGCCAGCGCGATGATCATCGCGTTCATCTTCAGCTGGAACAACCTGATCTTCGGGCTGGTCCTTGCCGGCCCCAACGCGAGGCCCGTCACCATGGGGATATTGCAGGCAATGACCTTCGACCAGATCAAGTGGGGCCTGATGGCAGCCGCCGCCATGGTCTCCGCCGTGCCGGGAATGATCGCCGCGACCTACCTGCAGAGGCACATCACGCGGGGGCTGACGATGGGAGCGGTCAGATGACGGGGCTTGACGTTTTCTCCGTCGGCGCCTGGGCGCTATTCGACTACATCCTGCGCGCCGATCACTACCCCGAAGAAGGCGAAACGGTCGAACTCAAAATGCCGTCGAAGTTGCTGCACACACGGTTCTTCGGTGATTGCTCGGCGAATCTCGCGGCATCGGCCGCGGCGACCGGGGTCAATGTCGGCCTGGGAATGGTGGTTGGCGATGACTTCAACCGCTACGGCTATCGCGCGCACCTGCTGGAGCTCGGCGTTGACCTGAGCGGCGTTGACGTACGCAGTGACGCCGACAGCGGGTACAATTTCAACATCTCCGACAACCGCGGTCGCGGCATGTGCTTTTCGCATCTGGGCGTGGCCGCGGACCAGAACGACTGGGCGCCGCCGCTCCAGCAGATCGAAAACTCCAGGGTCGTCGCCGTCAGCGAGAAATTCTCCTCCTACACGCTGGCCTCAATCCGCCATGCGCGGGAACGAGGGAAGACGACCGTGATCAATGGCATGGTCGGCACGGCCAATCAGGAGGCAATGAAGTTCCTGCAGGCGGCAGACTATCTGTTCATCTCGGAAAAGGAATGCAAAGCCCTGCTTCGTGTTCTCGACATGTCCTCGGCCAAGGACCTGCTGAAGGCCGGTCTGTCCACGCTGGTCGTAACCCGCGGCTCCGAAGGCAGCCGCTGGATCACCGGCGAGGGAGAGTTTCACTGTGACGCTGTCCCCTGCGCGCGAATCCAGGACACGACCGGCGCCGGTGACTGCTTTGCCGGAACTGCCATCGGGTTGATCGCGCAAGGGGCATCATTGCAGGAGGCTGCCCGGATCGCCGCCGCCGCCGCCAGTTACGTCGTGGAGAAATGGGGCTGCCAGACCAACCTGGTCGGCCGCGAAAGGGCCGAGCGGCGCGCGAAGATCTATTTCGAGAAAGGTGCGTGAATTGAAAGTCATCGATACCCATATCCATTATGGGACCGATCCGAACGTCGCGGCGCACACCTGTTGCCCGAACCTGATCGCCGGCCGTTCCGAAAGCGTGATCGACTTCCTTGACAGTCAGAATGCCAGTCATGGCGTCCTCTTCCCCCACGACCGGGTGATGAGCCCACCATGGGACGCAGACTACGACAAGGCGAACACGCAGGTCGGCGAAGCGGCATCGAAATACCCCGACCGGATCGCCGGTCTCGCCCGCATCAACCCCACGTTCGGCGCAGAGCATACCCGGAACCTGATCGACAAGTACGTGGCTGAATGGGGGTGCCGCGGCTTGAAGCTGGTCGCAGGCTACGATTTTTACCGCCCGAACGACCTTTCCGTCGTCGGCCCGATGCTGGACAAGTGCCGCGAACATGATCTGACCGTACTCTTCCATTCGGGTGATGCGCCGCGCGACCTTCCCTATCTCCAGGCGCAGGCGGCAAAGGCCTATCCGGATGTCCGCTTTGTCCTGGCGCATATCGGCATGCATTCGTTCCTGTGGGAAGCCATCATCGCCTGCCAGGAATACCCGAACATAACTGCCGACATGTCCCAGGCGTTTCCCTTCGACATCAAGACCTTCGTCGCCAATGTCGGGGCCGGGCGGCTGACATACGGGTCGGACGCGCCGTACCAGTCTCCCGCGGTCGAGCAACTCAAGCTGCGCGAGATCGGCCTGGCCGACAGCGAGCTTGAAATGGTCTTCAGGACAAATGCGCAGCGGATCTGGCGGTTCGGGCCCGGCGAAGCAATACGGAAGGCTGGATAGATGGGCGGCAAGGCAAACAAGCTCGAAGCGCTGACGGGAGTGAAAAAGCCCATCATCGGGATGGTGCATTCCCTTCCGACACCGGGTTCGCCACGGGCGCGCAGTTGCAGTATCGACGCCTTGATCGAGCACGGGCTGGCCGAAGCCGGGCGGCTGAAACAGGGCGGCGTCGATGCGCTCCTGATCGAAAACGCCGGCGACGTCCCCTTCCGGCGACCGGAGAACATCGGATTCGAAACGGTCAGTGCAATGTCGGTTCTGGGCCGCGCAGTGGTCGATGAGATCGACCTACCGGTGGGTTTCAACATTGTCGCCAATGCAGCGAAGGCATCGCTGGCCTGCGCCAAGGCAGCCGGAGCCGGGTTCATCCGGGTCAATCAGTGGGCGAATGCCTACGTCGCCAACGAGGGGCTGATCGAAGGTGCCGCGGCCGAAGCACTGCGCTATCGAGCGTTGATTGGCGGCGATGATGTCGCGATCCTGGCGGACGTTCATGTGAAACACGGGGCTCACGCGATCGTGGCCGACCGCAGTATCGTCGAACAGGCCCGTGATGTGGCGTTCTTCCAGGCCGATGTCGCCGTCGCCACCGGCCTGCGCACCGGGCACGCGACAGATGTAGGGGAAATCTCGCTGATCCGCGAAGGCGGGCGATTGCCGACCATCGCAGGCAGCGGAGTCACGCCGGATAATGCCGCCGAGATCCTGGCCCACGCGGACGGGGCCATTGTCGGCGTCTCGTTCAAGGACGACGGAACGATGTGGGACATCACCAATGTGGATCGTGTTCGACGCCTGATGGATGTCGTGCGGAAAGTACGGCTGGATAGCGCGTGAGCTCGATTTCGCTATCCGGCGTCAGCAAGTTCTGGGGCGACACGGTCGGTGTCAGGGATCTTTCGCTCGACATCGAAGACAAGGAATTCCTGGTTCTGCTCGGGCCGTCGGGCTGCGGCAAGACCACCACGATGCGGATGGTGGCCGGGCTGGAGAAACCAAGCACGGGAACGATCCGTATCGGTGAACGGGATGTCACCGATCTCGACCCGCGCGAACGCGATGTCGCGATGGTATTCCAGAACTACTCGCTCTACCCGCAAATGACGGTTGCGCAGAATATCGGCTTTCCCCTGCGCGCCCGCGGCGTGAAGCGCAACGAGCAACGAGAAAGGATCCACAGCGCTGCCAGGTTGGTGGAATTGTCTGATTACCTTGGCAGGAAACCCGCGGCGCTATCTGGCGGCCAGCGCCAGCGTGTGGCCCTGGCCCGGGCGATCGTCCGGTCGCCGGCTGCATTCCTGATGGATGAACCGCTGTCGAACCTCGATGCGCGTCTCAGGATTTCGATGCGCGGCCTGATCAAGCGCCTGCACCGGGAAGTCGGGACTTCGACGATCTATGTGACGCACGACCAGCTGGAGGCCATGACTCTTGCCGACCGTATCGTGGTCATGCGTCATGGCGAAGTCGAGCAGATCGGGACGCCAAAGGAGATCTACAACAATCCGCGCACGGCCTTTGTGGCAGGATTCGTCGGGTCACCTTCCTGCAACCTGCTCGATGGCATGATCGAAAACGGCGTGTTCAATACCGAGGGAATCTCACTGGCGGCCCACTTGATGCCGGATCACGCAAAGGCAACCCTGGGGATACGTCCCGAGGCGTTATCCGTCGCGGATGGGGCCGAGGGCGAACTTCACGGGACCGTATCCGCCATCGAAGTGACCGGGGACGCGACGCTTGTGACTGTTTCCGTGGGAGAGCAAGAGCTCATTGCCAAGCTGGACGCGGACTGCACCCTTGAACCTGCGCAGCCCGTATCGCTGAAAGCCGGACAACGAAGGTTCTTTTTCGATGGAGAAACCGGCTTGGCGATATGACGGGGTTGCCTTCTGAATAGAACCGGCGCCGGTCTTGCATTGAGCGGACCAGCAGTCCGACACGCGGGATATGCGCTGGGCGTCGACCGGTTCCTGGTCGACCGCCTCCTCTCTATGTTTTCGCGGAAGATCTTTCGAAAATAGATATACCGGTCATAAAGAGCACGCGAATGGTTCCTGAGATTCAACCTTGACCCTTCGGCAGCCTCGTTCGCCAGGTGTTCAAAGTACGGCTGAGCGGCTTTCACCGCTTTTCGAATCAGGTGAACTATTGCCTTTGCATCGTCTTCCTGTGCTTCTGGATCGGCCGCAAACAGGCCCAATCCGAATTTTCGATGTTCGACGAGGTAGGCGGTCCCATTGAAGTCAACCGGTATCGAGTAGGCCAACTTTTCCCACCACCCCAGATCTTTGAAATCCAAGAGATCGACGAGCATGAAGTAAACGAGATAGGGTTCCGGCAGGTCTCCGCTGGCATCCGTTCGCTTTGCGACGAAAAGCATGTCCTCGGGAGCGTTACTCCGGATATCGGCAGGCTTGAGCGGTGCGATGACCCGCGCAGCTCTATCTCTTGTTTTCTCGAAATCGGGATATCGATTTCGTGCCTTTTCCATTCTCTTTCTTCTCTCTTCCTTTTCTCGTGCCTTCCTACGGATCAAGGCACGCACATGCTCGACCAAGTCGTCGGTTTCGTTGTCATTCCCGCGAAATTCTTGTATCTCGTGCTCCCCTTCACTTGGGCGACAGACTGCCCTTGGCGACAAGAACACACAAGTCCTCGCCGGCCGCTGGCCAAACCATTGACCGGAAACAGCCGCCGCCGACCCGACCCATCGCGCCTTCTCCCATGCATTCCACATTGGCCGTCTCGGATCTGCTCCGTGCCGGCGTACAATCTGGTCCGCCGGCGCTCGTGATGCATCACCGGACAGAACCGGAATTCGCTTGGGCACTGGACCCGCGTGCGGTTCACGACGGCGCCCGCCGAGAGGTGCCTGCCGCCGAAGATACGGAGATCCTGCCGGTGAAAAGCGAACATCGCGCCGAGCGCCTGCACGGTCCGCAACATGGGACGGCGAACCCGGAAGTCCGGCAATAGGGCCCGAATGGAGTCTGCCGTCGCGTCGTGCGTCACCATGATCCGGGCATTCACCGCGACGCAGCGGTCCCCGATGGCGTGCATCTCCGTGATGAACATTCCTCGTACTCCCGCCAGTCAAACCCCAGTGAGTGCGCCTGCCGGTCGACCGGGAACGCGCCGCCCGCGAACGTGAATGCCCCGGGCCGGGTCAAGGTGCCCGTCCGGGATCCAACCCGGCGTGATGCGACAGATCACCGCGTCGTCGTGGCCGCCATGGATGAAACCGCAGGTTTCGGCATTATTCAGGAAAGAATCTCCGACACCCGCCGTCGTGCAGCGGTCGCGAAACCCGTGGCCTGATTCGCAGGTCTGCACGACGCCCGCCTCACTGCCTGCGCGCGCCGGGCGAACGCGTGGAACGGCGGAAACAAACCGCCGGTGTTGCCCGGATACACTCAGGGTGCAGGAGAACGACTGTGCGGGCGGCGGGCAGTGCGGCATTCCGGCAGCCGCCCGGATATCTTCAAAGGATGAAACGGAATGATTTCCGGTTTGCCGTTCCCCGCACCGCGTAGTTCCGTTTCCGGCATTGGCGCGATCCTGACTGACCTGCCCGAACACGAAGGTGAGTGGCGTGCAAGGACGAGAGAATCGTGATGGGATCAACAGGCCGGGGCACGACGAATTCATGGACGTCGTACCTCGACAGGACATGACGATTCTCTGATGATCATTTCCTCCCATCTCCCTGCGTTCGCACGTTCAACTCCTGAGGCCTCGGGTTCGCGCCACCGGCGGACGGCGTCTTTGGCGGGAGCGACATTGCGGCGCTTGCGGCCGCAGTCCGGAAGGTGGCCGACCGACTGCGGCAATGCGCATATCCACTGGAGAGGCCGTTCATCCCGAGAAACGCCCGGATGACGATTCCCGCACCGGGAGCCGTCATCCTTCCGGCAACAGTTCTGCCGTTTCCGTGAGCTGCTTCCCCGGAAACGGGTCCTTCCGATGGCCTGGACAATGAGGACGGAACGACCATGAGACGATTGATCCACCCGGTGATCGGAGCCGTTGTCTGGACGGCGCCCGTACTGGCGGAGGACTGGGACCCGACCATCACGGTCGGCGAGCGGTACGCCCTGGGCCAGCATGGCTGGAACGAGCACGGCCGGTACTGGGAGAACTTCGACGACGCGCAACTGTGGGAGAAGCTACCGCCGCCAGAACTGCCTGATGCCCACGGATGAACGGACGAGCAAACTCCCGGACCACCAGCGATCGGGTCTGGACACGTGCTACGGGACCATCAGCGAAAACGATGAATCGTTCACGGCGGGCGGCAAGACCTACAACGTCATCGGGTTCTACCACCACGTGCAGACCCCGGAGGTGATCCTCGAATTCGACCGTGTGATGGATCTCGCGCCCCTGGCGGGAATGGAGTTCACGGTCGGCGGGAACACGTACGAAGTCGATGATCGGCACGGAACGCGCACGCTGTCGCAGTTGATCGTGTGGGCGACGTCCGACAGCTGGACGACGGGCGCGAGCCTGAAGGTCGCGACGACGACGCTGGATGCGATTCCCACGACTCCGTCGGACCTGGGCGTTTCCAGTCCGAGTGCGACCGAAGGCGAGGACCTGGTCTTCGTCGTGACCCTCGCTCCGGCGAGCGCAGAGGAAGTGCAGGTGCAGTATGCCACCGGCGACGCCGGGACGCCGGGAGACGAAAACTCTACGGCGACGGCGGATGTCGACTTTGTCGGCGTGTCCGGTACGCTGACGTTCGCTCCGGGCCAGACCCGGAAGACCGTTACGGTCACGACGCTCACGGACACGAACGACGCCGAAGGCGACGAGTAGGTCCGTTTCTCCCTGCTCACGCCTGTCGCCGCGAATCTGCCCGACCCGCCCTACGGCATCGGCACGATCGGTGACGCCCCGGCGCCATTTGCCGCCGAGTGGCAGAACGTTCCGGACTCCCATCGGGGGCGGGACGAGCACTTCACGATCCGGCTTCATTTCAACAAGGAGCCGAGGACAATGAGTTACCGGGACATCGCGCTTCGAGAAACCTTGAACGGGTGCGCACGGTTTTCGATGCAGGTCGCGCATTTGCCGGTTTCAGGTTCAGGCAGGCGCCGGGACATCGAAAGCTTGGCCGCGAACGTGCTGGCCTCGGCTTCGACCCTGTCGTCCGATCCCGATCGATGCACGGCACCGTCGGCCACCCCTCTTCAATCGGGCGGCGATGCAGCGCATGGTTTATGGTTTCATGCGCAATGGCCGGCTGGCGATCGCGATCCACATTGATTGAAAAGGGGAGGACCGTCAGGGGAAGTGGCTTTTTCGGTAATCCTCTTGCGTTGCCTTGCTGCGCGCCCGGCCGTTGATCGAAACACTTTCAGGCCCTGATCGCGGGCAATGGGTGCCGCCTGTTCGGGAGGCCGATTCTCATGATCGCGGAAGGGTTCTGACTGTTCCGTCCTCATCATGTCCAGATATTCGCACATTTCTTCATTGGCATTGCCTGCGTCGACGGCGACGGCTGCCGGATCGATTACCGGTCGTGGCGACCGTGCGGCACCTGCTTCATGCCTTTTCCGGGTTCTTTCCCGTTTGGCGAACAGTTAACGCGCGACCATGCCGGCTGCAGATCCGGATGCGGTTTCCTCCACGTGCCCGGATCGAGCTCCGGCATCGCGCCCAGGATGGTGCACAGGACCTGCATGCCGTACGCCACCGCACAACCAGAAGCTTGCGTGCACTTGCGACGATCACCCATTTCAGCGCCGACCCGTAGCGGGCACAGAATTGGTCCCGGCACCACTTCGAGAGAGCACCCTGCGACTGGTACCGCATCCAGCACCAGGCCTTCGGATCCGGATGCCTGCGCGGCATCGAGTTTCCGACCTTGCTGATCCCCCGGTCGTGATCAACTCCTCCGCTCGCCCGGGGAATTGCCCACGAGCGCTGAATTCGGGTCCTAAGTTGACAAAGATCAACGCGCCAAAAAGGGTGATCGTTTGTCGGAGGGCTGGGCATGCAGGAGCGGCAGGTTTGGCATTACAGGCCGTGCGGTCCGAAAGCGCCTTTGGCAACCGCGTCCCCGAAGATGCCCTCCGATCGCGGCTCCCGGTCGCATGGTATCCCCTCCCGGAAGACCTAAGACTCCGGCACCCCGGCCGCAGAAAGGGCTCGGAGCCACGGACGGGCCGTGACCTGGGTTCGGGTCGGAACGCCAGGCAGCGGCATACGGTTCACTGCGGCAGCCGCAGTTGCCTTGCCTGGCGCCCCTGGCCGAAGGCTTGGTCTACAGGTTCGACATTAAGGCCTCGGCGCTGAATCTCTGTCACCAGGGCCAATCAACTGTGACCGCATCACGTCGCTCCTAAACGATGCCGGACCGGGATTCTCGAACCGCATTGTCAGGCGGAAGCTCACCGGGGTCATGGACGAAACGGTCGCCGAGGCGCACGAGGCTCTTAAGGTCGGCCTGCACAGCGCCTCCTGGATTGGTTGCCACCTGGTCGAACCCTTGCAAAGCAGGCCCTTGATGCACTACCAATTCACTCAAGGTGTTCCGTGAGGCCCGCCGGGTGGGCGACGGTCGTGAAAACGAATGCTTGACAAATTCGGACTGCGAAATCCCGCTCGTGTCGCTCGTCATGCGACCGTTTCGCCGGGAATAATGTCTTGCCGCGACTTGAGGTCTACCCTTGGCCAACTCGGCGACGTTCTGCGGAAGAATGGTTGTGTCATCGAACCCGCGTCACCGTCGGTTTCAACGGCGTTGGAGAGAAGTCGGCAATGTGGTTGACTGGCTTGGCGCGTTGCGAACGCAAGAGCTGGCACTAAAATGGCACGCAAAAAAAGGGGGGAGGTCGGACTGAGTTTCCATGATCGAAACGAGACCGGCAGTGAGATGGGCGGCATGTGCGGAATTTAAATGCCGTTTTGGTGGCCGTCGAATGCCGCTTGCACAGAGGTGACACACAAGAAATGTCCGGAGTCGACCTGACGCGCTGGCAAACGGAGGTTCTTCGATACTCGACATTGGTGCGCGAACCGATGGATCTTTCCAATCTTTCACTGTGGGAACCTTTGGTGGGAGAACCTCCGGCCGAACGATCGAGCAAGCCTCGGGAACAATTCTTCAAGGAGGAAGGCCCGTACCTGGACGGTTGGTTGACGGTCGAAGCGAGGCCGAAGCGAATCGACTGGCGCCTTGGACACGATTCCGCCAGTCCCCGATCCATCTTGCCTGTTATCGGCCCGTACGACGAGCTTCACGACGAATTCCTCCAGTTGATCCGAAAGTGGCCGGGTCCTGACCAACCAGTTCACAGGCTTGCTTTCGGTGCTGTCCTGATGCTTCCGTGCGACAGTCTTTCCGAAGCTCATACCGCACTTGGACGCCTGTTGCCGTCCGTCACGATCGATCCAGACAATACTCGTGACCTCTTGTATCGAATCAACAGAAGACGTCGGTCCAGCGCCCTTGAAGGTCGAGGCGAGATCAACAGGCTGTCAACCTGGTCGGTGGTCGAGGTCGCAAGAATCGAAGTTGACATGTCATCGATTGGCGAACCGGCCAAGAAGGATATGCTTGAGAGCAAAGTTTGCCGTTTGGAACTTGACGTGAATTCAGCTCCCGAATTCGAAGGACCGATAAGTCCTGACCAAGCCGAAGAGTTGACAAACGAATTGTTCGAACTGGCTTCCGAACTGGTTTCTGTAGGAGATGTCGGGTGAGTGTTGCCGTTTCGCGACAAAAACCGGAGTCCCGCCGTCGGGTCGAGTCGCGTTTCAGCAATTTCGTGTTGGGCGACGCGCGCCCGTCGACATATTGCTATGTCTTTGTCTTGAAAGATGAAACCGACGACATGCAGGAGCGGGACGGTGCAATCCATCGTTCCGTACGCGAGACCGTTCCTTCCGGGGAAGAATCAAGATTGGCGCAGCGCTTACGGACGTATGTGGCTGCAACCCGTCATGGAGCGAAGACACGCGACAGGCATGACGCGTCGAGGCTGTTTTCGGATTGGGTCGCTGGTGCGGTGGGCAGGGAGCCGGACGACACGGAAGTCGTGTACCGATCCATGCTCAATGATTGTTTGAAACTGCCCGCGCCACCGAGTGCGACCGAGATTCCCGGAGGAAACTACGCCCGTGATTTAGCCGAGATCGTCCAGAGATACGCACGATCGGTTTCGTATTCCGACAATTGGGCGCAGATTATTGGATCGATTGATTCCGTCCGTGGCCGAGACCATGAGAGAGTTCTTTGGGAGTTGCAGTCGCATTTGAACCAACTCTTTGATTGGTACCGTGGCGTACGCATCGAATGGGAAACAAGCGTCGTCAACCCGACGGCTCTTGCGGACCTGGTGGTCAGGACACATGAAGACAGCGATCACTGGCTGGACTCGTTTGCCGAGCAGTTGTTCAAGCGCCTTCCTGGTGTTGGATTGAAGAGAGTTCTGGGGGTGTGGAATTTGGAGGGACAAGAAGCCGCCGACGGGTTTGGCGTCAGCGAAGAAACGCTGAAAATCTGGCTGAGGCGAGGCGTTCCGGCCGATGTTGCGGAGCCCCTGGCAGACCTTTCTGCTGCGACGGACTTGCTGCTTCGCTATCTCAAGGCGGATCGCATCCCTGCGGTCGTCCGGAAGCCGGCAGAGTGGCAGGGTGGAAAATCGCTCGTGGATATGTATTCGGAACGGGATATGGCGGGCATTCTGGAGGCTTGCCGCGACATGTTTCGATTCGAAGACATGCATGCCTAGAGACCTCGTGTACCGGCGGCTGCCGGACGAACGCATGTGGTGGCGAGTCGCGCAGGCGCATTGGGGCGATCCCTTGAGTCCCGAGTTCTCGAAAAAAACGGGAGGACGATGGAACCCGCCCGGCGGTTTTCCGGCCTTGTACCTCAATGCGGACAAGCGGACGGCGCGCTGCAATGCACGAGCTTTCTTTGGCAATGGGCCATACGAACCCGAGGACCTGCGCGATGAAGCGGCACCGGTACTGGTGGGCTGCCGCCTTCCAAGCAAGCAAGACGTCTGTGACGCGTTTTCCGAAGAGGGAGTGCTGGCAGCAGGTCTTCCGGCAACGTATCCGCTGGATGCTCGCGGCAGCGTTGTGGATCATTCGACCTGCCAGGACATTGGCATGCAGGTCAGGACCGAAGGATAACGCGGTGTGCACACGCGCTGCGCCCGATCGTCGAATGCCGAAGACCGGGAACTTGCATGGTTTCCGGCAACCGCCAGGAGTGTTGCCCGGTTCGTGGAGAGACTGCCGTTTTCGGCCTGGTTCTGGGAACGGCGAGTTTGAATCGTCGAGGATCCCGCAATTTGCAGGTGGACCTCGATCCGTGACCGGTATCGAACGACGCTCATAGAAATTCCGGACTTGAGAGGAGCCGCGTTCGGCGGCGGGGCTGCGCTTGGCCAACGCCGCAAACCGTCGGATCGAACGTCGGCCGTCACGGAATTCACCGTCTTCAGCAGGCGCATTGGAATGTTTCTGTCTCCCGTTCGTGTCGTGACGACCGGCCGCGGGCGCGCCGGGGCCGCCTGTGATTTCCGCGACCGATCACGCCTCGCTGGAGATGAACGATGAAAGCGTTTCCCGAACGAACGACGAACGGCATGGCTGGGGCCACGACGCGTTCGGCCCGCGATTCCGGCCCGGCCTGGGATCCGCTTCCCGGTCCCCATCGCGCCTGGTTGGCCCGTCCCGCATGTCTCGGCACCCTGTGCGGGGACGCCGTCTTCGCCGCCGTGTTGCGCTTCTCCGGAAGGGTCAGGATCCCGCATTCCTCAAGGTGTTCGAGAAACCGCAGGCCGGCAGCAACCCGGTACTCGCCTTTCGGCGTGGTCCAGTTCAGGTTCTCGCAGATGGTCTTCGACAATTCCTTGCGGCTGTCGTTCGGGAACAGTTCTACCGTTTCCTGGATGTCGGCGATCTGGCGCCGTGTGAAACGCCGGCCATGAAAGGTGGTGGACTTGAGGGCAGCGATTCGAGGGTCCATGGCTGAAAGCTCCTGACAGACGGTCCAATCCAAGCATATCATGCCATGGCCGGGAACGGGCGTCAGCCCCGAGACACCCGAAATTCCGCACCGCAGAAAAAGAACAGTGAATCAGAGACCTGCAATCCCGCGAAAATCAGAACGAAAATTCCGAACCACTAACAAAATGCCATTGGCCGACGGGGACCCTCGATCACGGCGAGCGGATTCAGCTCGTTTCACGATTACCGCCACCATTGATCATCGTGCCGTGCGGTGGCGACGCTCCGGGCCGATGAACTCGGACAGTAGCGGATCACCGACACCGACTCCCTACGCCGAACCCTTTGACCTTCCACCCGGTGGCCTGAGTTCGTGTAGGGCACGTTGAAGGGCAATTCGAGGAGCCAACAAGGGACATACCACGAGGCCAATCGCCACAAACGATCCCACCGAATTTTGGTGGTTCCCTTTGCGGATCATTCTGCGGCAGCCAGCGAGGGAATCCCGGTGACATCGATATTACGGGCGGCGTGCCATGCGTCATAGGCTCCTTGCATCCTGATCCAAACCAGAGGCGAATTCCCGAATAACTTGGCGAGGCGCACGGCAACCTCGGGACTGACGGGTTTGCGTCCAGCCAGAACGTCATGCAGGTGCTGGCGCGAGATGCCGAGCATCCGCGCAATCTCGGACTTGGGTTTTCCGGTCGCCGGTATCACATCCTCGCGGAGAAGTTCGCCCGGATGCGTCGGGCAGCGGTCGGGATTGCGGTTCATCCTCATCTCCTGGTGATATTGTTCGAATTCCACTGCAAAGGCGTCGCCATCGCGAAACCCGAAGGTGATGCACCACGGTCCATTCACATGGACAGTGTAGCGCGCCCGGCCGCCTTCTCTCAGCACGTGAAAATTGAAGCCGGGAAGATTCATGTCCTCAGGCAAGGTCGCGGCATCCAGGGCGTCCAACCTCCGCAGGATGCGTTTGTGGAATCGCGCATCAATCTTCGACTTCCCCGTTTCCCATAGGGCTTTCAGTTGCTTGTTCGCGAAGGTCTTTGTCATGCCTATATGTAGCCTAACAGATGACATATGTAAACCAACGGTTTACAGGGGTTTGGCGACCGATCCAGTCTTCGAAGAATTTCGGATATTCGCCATCCAAAGAACCAACGCGAGCCATTGCAAGCCGCCAATCGCAGCGTGATCCCGTGAATTTTTGGTGGTGCCCCACGAGTTCGATGAAACCCTTTCCGAATGCCGGTCGTTTCGGGACGTAAGCTGAGGGGAACGTTAGACCATCATGAGGATCCATATTCGTTGATACGCCGATAGGCTGCCGCGGGATGAAGATGGGATTGCAGAAATCGTCGGGTCGACTCGAACAACGTCGCGTGCCGTGCTTTTCGTGGAAGCGGATTTCTGGTATATGCTTGTGATATGCTCGAAGCCGTTTGAAAGGAGAATTCCGTGGCTGCGACGGCAAAGCTTTTCACCAATGGCCGCAGCCAGGCCGTGCGCATTCCCAAGGATCTGGCGTTCGAAGGCATCAATGAGGTTTCGGTTCGCAAGGTAGGCAACAAGCTGATCCTGGAACCGGTTCGAAAGACGTGGACCAGTTTCGCACAGGAAGAGGCTGCCGATCCGGAATTCATGGCGGATCGCGTCGAACTTCTTGAAACCGGCCGGGTGACGTTTTGACCAATTTCATGCTCGATACTGACACCTGTCGTTACATCATGAGAGAACAGTCTCCCGCGCTCCTGCATTCGATGCAGGCCAGGGTAGAAGCTGGCGATGACATCTGCATTTCCGTCATCACGTATGCTGAACTTCGCCTCGGCGCCGCGCGGTCGCAGGCACGGAGAAAGTATGATCGTCTGATCGATGCGTTATCCGATCGGTTGGACTTCATTGCGGACTGGTCGATCAAGGAGGCTGATCTGTTCGCGACGTTGCAAGCTGCGCTGATGGGACAGGGGATACCGATTGGAACCAATGACGCAATGATTGCGGCTCATGCCCGCTCGTTGGATGCTGTTCTGGTCACCAACAACCATCGCCATTTCTCAAGGATTGAGGGTTTGGCTCTTGAAAACTGGTTGGATACGTAAGGGGCTTGTGTCGATAGTTTGACAGACCCTGCGACGGCCGGAACCCCTGGCCGCGTCAGTAGATACAACGATCAGCAGGAAGCTGGCCTCGGGCTCAGGTGTGCGGCCGTCACGACATCATTTTGGAAAGCGAGACGTAACGGGCT
>JAPOVX010000392.1 GCA_026707935.1 Paracoccaceae bacterium | reverse complement strand
CGGATGACGGGACCACTCGGGAGTGAGGCCGACCGGGCCGAGTAACGACTTCACGCAACCGGTCGTTATCGCATCCTTCCGGCAGGCCCTTCCGCCAGCCACGTATTTTTCGGAATATCAGCAATGATCAAGGTTGACGGCCTTCTCGACCAAGGCGGATTCCCCGTTTTCATCAGACCTTCCCCTGCACCGTCATGGATCCGCTTCCATCGTCGATGTTGGCGATCGGGGTTCCAGGCTGCATGCTTTCGAGCAGAGTGCTCCCTTCCGCCCGTCCCGGGGCATCTGGATTTCATCAGGGGCACCCTAACACAGCTGCCACCCGAGGCCGGAATTGCAGCGGAAACGAAAAAAATGGTTTCAGCACGTCGAATTTTTCGTGGAATCCGTCAATTCAGTGGCAGACGCCGGATCAGTTTCCACAAATTGTGCTGCAATTACAGTGCTGTAAAAAAATCAGAGCTGCGCCATATGGAACTCATTCCCCACGCCCTGGAGGTCAGATCGACGAGCAGACCAGAAACTGGCCGACCTGTGCAAATACGTGGATTTCCTTCACATATTTGAAGTCGTAGGTCTTGTCCTTCTCGTCGCCGGAGCCCCCGGCGCCCCCGATAATGAGCTTGCAAGCCGCTTCATCCTTGTCGAGGCCGCTCCCATTGCAGGTTGCCGTCAGATCAAGTCCGAGCTCGTTCGGGACGGTGGCGGAAACCTCCGATTTCGAAGCGACCGGAATTGCAATTTCGCCGGCGCCCACGACGCAATCCACCGAAATGCGATTGATCACTTTGACGTCGGCCGCCTTAGCGCTACCCGTTGCGGCCAGTCCCCCGAACAATGCCGCAAAGCCGGCCAGTACCAGATACTTGCCCATTTTGGTCCTTACCCTTCCGTGGAAACCAAGATACATTCCCGCCAGACCGTTCAATTGCTCGGCGCTTGGCACCTCGCGCCGGATATGGCCCACACCGATGACAGGGCGCATGTCGATGGGAATGCACGGTGCGGCTTGCGCCATTGCGATCAGCGAGTTCAACCGCAACCTCCGTTTACATGGTATGGCGCCAAGAGACAAGCAGGCTCCACGCTGCGCCAGCAATTCTCACTATCGCGCCGCCTGTTTGTTATTTCGGATTCTCGTCGTTACTTCGGGCGGGTTTGAGATACTTGCAGGGATTTCCCGGCAACCGGTTATGGTGGGGTCTCGACCTTGTCGACGACGACATCGAGCATTTGTTCCCAGGTCTCGAAGACAATCCCGGCGGCGTGCACCTGCAACTGGCAGAACATCCAGTCCCGGCTGCCGGGAGTCCTGCCAGGCCTTGCCGACAAGATCGCAGGCGGTAGGGCAAATACGGGCAGATTGAGGACAAGGAGAACCTAGGCCAGGATTTCGGAGCCATGCCCGAAGTAGCGGTCATGGCGGTAACCTTGCTTCGGTGTGCTGTGCGTTTCGTTCTCGATTCTCCATCTGCTTCTGCCCACCTCATGAGAGTGTTCACATTGGCGGGTCAAACCTCGAAGTCGGCGACCCAGGGAAACGTGGCGACCTTGCCGGTGCCGCTGGTGTGCCGGCATTTGAAAAAATTCACCCCGAGTCAAAGAGTATGTCATTGAGGGAGCGGCATTCAGCCTGCGGACGCGACATCGTCTTTTTGCCTTGCGATCGCCGATGCAGATAGCGGCAAACACGTGAGCGATGTAGGCGGATGTCATGAACATTCTGGACTTCAACAACCAGAGCATCAAGGGTCACATCTGGTTTGGCCTTCATTCGCGCATCCACCCGATTGCCTAACGGGTTCAACTGACCTTTCCGGCCTTGGCCCCCCTGCGGTTTGGTGGTCAGAAAACTGTCTCCCGTTTCAGTATGACCTTGTCGCTTGCAGATTTCAGCGATCTATCCGGTCGTTTGGCAGTGGTGCGGTGGCTGAATTGATTCTCAATTTTGCTCATCCGGAAATCCTGCATCCAGTTCAGCAGAACCCGCTCCATGCAGTCGACAATGCCAAGGCCCCGGCTGTTGCGCGTTTATGTATCAGTTTACCCTAACTCATAGAGAACGTCAGTCCTGCTTGCCACTGTTCCTATCGGGCGGCCCGCAATTGAGTTCCACATTGGTCACCCAAGCACAAACCCGAAGCCACAGGAAGGCGGGTGTTGACAGGAGTTCAAAGATCGCGATGCGCGTGGCTCTGTTCATAGAAGCAATTTATCAAGTAATAGTTTGTTGTAACACAGCTTATAGGGAGATCACTGGAGACTTGAAAACTCAATCAGCGGTACCCAAATAGACGGGAATCAAGAATCAAGAACTATTGCCTCAGACGAGACCAAAAATGGCTGGGTTGCTCTCAACACCCGACAAAGACGCCGTGTGGATGAAAGGCCACGTAATTGTGGGCTATGATCCCAGAGACATGCGCAAGGATGATCTCGGGTATTTCATTCGTTACTCAGAATACGGCGAACACTCAACTTACGGCTGGGAAATTGACCACATTATTCCCAAATCCAGAGGCGGTTCCGATTTCATCAGCAATCTCCGCCCCCTCTGGTGGCAGGCCAACGCTGCTCGCGGTGGTCGTCTCAGCCACTAGGAGTTGCACAGTAGGTGGAGCAACAGAGACGATCAAGCAATCAATCTCGTCTTTTTGTTCTTCCCCTTTTGGACCGTTTGGCCTGATGGCCTCGACATAAAGGCCCATGCCGCCCAACAATGCCCACAAATGGGTGTTTCGTTCCGTTACTGACATTTCCTTGATGGGTTCGATTGGTCTTTGGTTCATAATCGCGCTCCTGATTTCATTAGATGACATGACCAAAGGGTAAACTAGTCGTATGTTCGTTTTTGACAATGCCATTGAAGACCTCGTGGAGGTGCGGAAAATGGGGCGCAAAAGGCTGAAGGATTTGGCATCGTGAAAAGGAATCAGACCACTAGCCCGCATAGCTCAGTGCGCCGTGGAAAGGCGCGTCATCCTTGTGGGTGCGAA
>JAPOVX010000226.1 GCA_026707935.1 Paracoccaceae bacterium | reverse complement strand
CGGGCCTGGTCCGCGCCCAGAAAGACGTGCTCGTGCTTCCAGGCTTCGATTGAATCGCGGTGCATGAGACGGTCTCCAGAACGTTGAAAACGCGCATTGGCGCACTCGTTCGATATTCAAATTCACTCAAAATCACAATGTCACCGCGGTCATGCTGCTCGATGGTCCCATTCCAAATATGCCGCGACGTAGTCTGAATCTGCATTTTGCCGGTTTGATATCTCGCTGACATGAATATCCGGATTCTGTCCTGCCATGGTGGATGTTGGCCATGCGCGTCTGGTCGATCATCCGTTGGCGAAGCGGTGCGCCTTTTCTGGCTGTCCTATCGGCGGACCCGGTCTTTGTGGATCTCGCCCAGGGTCTGGATGGTACGTTGCAGACCCACCCGGCAGCGGTATCGATCGGGGTTCGACACCTCACGCCGAGTCCCGGGGAAGGCAGAAGTTAGAACCGGTCAACCCTGACCAAACGTCAATCCAAACGACGAACCGGACGTCGCCGGCCTTGGCGAGATCTCGATGCCGTCCGGATCCGGTCTCCATGGGACGCGGGCGAAATAATGGGATAGACGTGGCGAGGACGACAACTATCCCGGGATATACATCATGTTTTCACGGTTCCTGCCCTTCAACAAAAGACGGTTCCACGATCTCTCGGAACAGGAGGTCCTGGCGCTGGCAATATCCGCGGAAGAAGACGACGGACGGATCTTCCAGACTTATGCCGATGGCTTGCGCAAGGAGTATCCGAATACGGCAAGGATGTTCGAAGAAATGGCCTCCGAGGAAAACGATCACCGCAGGATGCTGATCGACCTCCATGTCGAGAAATTCGGTGAAACCATTCCGTTGATCCGGCGTGAACATGTCAGCGGCTTCCCCGAAAGGAAGCCGGACTGGTTGACCAGGCCGTTCGGCGTTGAGGCCGTGCGCAAGCAGGCGGCGGTCATGGAGATGCAGGCCCGGCATTTCTACCTGACCGCGGCAAAGACCGCCACCGATGCGTCGATCCGCAAGTTGCTCGGCGATCTCGCCGAGGCCGAGGCCGACCATATCACGACGGCCAGGAAAGCCGAGAAAGAGCATGTTCCTCAAGACGTGCGCGAAGCCGAACAATGGCAGGAACGCAGGCAGTTCGTGTTGACCTACGTTCAACCGGGTCTTGCCGGACTGATGGACGGGTCGGTGTCGACACTTGCGCCGATTTTCGCCACGGCCTTTGCGACCCAGGACACATGGACGACATTCCTGGTCGGGATTGCCGCATCGATCGGTGCAGGAATATCCATGGGCTTCACGGAAGTTGCGTCCGATGACGGCGTGATCTCGGGTCGTGGTTCTCCGATCAAGCGCGGTTTGACAACCGGTGTCATGACCACGCTGGGAGGATTGGGTCACGCATTGCCGTACCTCATTCCCGATTTCTGGATAGCGACCTACATCGCCATAGCCATCGTGTTCGTGGAACTGTGGGTGATCTCCTGGATCCAGAACAGGTACATGGAAACCCCCTGGAGGCGCGCGATCTTCCAGGTCGTGCTCGGGGGAGCATTGGTGTTCGCGGCGGGCATCCTGATAGGCCAGGCTTAGATCGGACCTGCCCGGCAGCATCCACGGCTGTCGGCGCGACCCCGAAGCCGCGTTCGCCGCGAGCGGCGGGGACACCCAGCGACTGTACCTCACCTGGCGGCATGCAGTTCCATGCCCGTGCTACGGCGAGGCCCCCGGACCAAAAGGGGGCACATTGACAAATCAGGCCCGCGGCATCGCCCCCGTCCGCGCGCCAGGGGTTTGCCTGTCAGGCAGGACGATCCGGCCAGGGAAATGTCGCGTGTGACTTTCGCGTCTACCGGCGCGAATGTCACGTTGCTGCCAGCCCCGCCAAAGTGATATCGGGCGAGGCACGGCCAACCAGGGAACGACAATGACTGTTTCGACTCGAGTCTGCGTAATCGGCGGTGGCGTCGTCGGGTGCTCTGTTCTCTACCATCTTACCCGGCTCGGCTGGAGCGATGTCCTGCTCGTTGAACGCGCGGAACTGACCTCGGGATCGACCTGGCACGCCGCCGGAGGATTCCATACGATCAACGGCGACACCAACATGGCCGCGCTACAGGGCTATACGATCCGCCTTTACCGCGAACTCGAGGAAATCACCGGCATGTCCTGTGGCCTGCACCATGTCGGGGGCGTCACCCTCGCCGAGTCCGCCGACCGAATGGACATGTTTCGGGCCGAACGGGCCAAGCACCGGCACATGGGGCTCGAAACCGAAATCGTCACGCCACAGGAAATCCGCAGGATTTCGCCGATTACGAACACCGACGGGATAATCGGAGGCCTGTTTGATCCCCTCGACGGGCATCTTGACCCGTCCGGCACGACGCGTGCCTATGCAAAGGCTGCGCAGCTTGGCGGTGCCAAGATCACTCTCCGGAATCCCGTCGTGGCAACCCGCCCGCGCCCCGACGGGAGTTGGGACGTGGAAACCCGCGATGGCACGATCCACGCGGAGCACGTCGTCAACGCTGCCGGCCTCTGGGCTCGCGAAGTGGGCCATTTGGCAGGAGTCGAACTTCCCCTGCATCCGATGGAGCACCAGTACCTGGTGACCGATGACGTGCCGGAAGTCCTGGAATCGGACCATGAACTTCCACATGTCATGTATCCGGCCGGCGGGATCTATCTCCGGCAGGAAGGCAAGGGTATCTGCGTCGGATTCTACGAGCAGAACTGCGCGCCGTGGGCCGTTGACGGCACCCCCGGCGACTTCGGGCCCGAACTGCTTGAAAACTGCCTGGAACGCGTATCAGACAACATCGACATGGCCGCCAGACGCTTTCCGGTCCTCGAACGCGTCGGTGTCAAGAACATCATCAATGGTCCCTTCACCTTTGCCCCGGACGGGAATCCGCTGGTCGGGCCGGTCCCGGGATTGCCGAACTACTGGTCGGCCTGCGGTGTCATGGCGGGATTCAGCCAGGGCGGAGGAGTCGGCCTTGCACTCGCCCACTGGATGATCGAAGGCGAACCGGACCGGGACATTTACGCAATGGACGTCGCCCGATTCGGGCCATGGGCGACCCCGGCCTGGACCCGGATCAAGGTAGTGGAGAACTACCAGCGCCGGTTCTCGGTCGTATTCCCCAACGAGGAACTCCCCGTCGGGCGGCCGCTTCTGACCACCCCGGCCTATCTCGCCTGGGACCGCCGGAATGCCGTGTTCGGATCGCAATACGGCATGGAAGTCGTGAACTATTTTGCACGATCGGAAGAGCCGCGCTACGAAACTCCGACGTTCCGGAGATCATGCGCGTTCCAGGCCGTGGCCGAAGAGGTCATGGGCGTGCGTAAAGGCGTCGGAATCAATGAAATCCACAATTTCGGAAAGTACAGCGTAACCGGACCGGACGCACGCGGTTGGCTGGACCAAGTCATGGCGGGCCGTGTCCCCATGCCGGGTCGCGTCACGCTGAGTCCCATGCTGAGTCCGAACGGGCGAATCCTCGGGGATTTCACGATCTCCTGTCTCGGGGAGGAAGAATTCCAGTTGACGGCGTCATTCTCGATGCAGGCCATTCACATGAGGTGGCTGGCCTCCCGATTGCCTTCAGCGGGCGTCACGCTCGGGAACGTCTCGAACGAACGAGTTGGCTTCCAGATTGCCGGCCCCCACGCGTGCGAGGTTCTTGCCCGATGCACGCGGGAAAACGTCTCCCGGTCGAGTTTCCGGTTCATGGACGTCCGGCGCATGGCCGTTGGAAATTCGCGGGCCATCGTCCAGCGCCTGTCCTACACCGGAGACCTCGGCTACGAGATCCTGGTGGATTCCTGCAACCAGTTGGTCCTATTCGAAGAACTCGAGAAGTCCGGTCGTGAATTCGGTATGCGGCCGTTTGGCATGCGCGCGATGATGTCATTGCGTCTCGACCGGTTTTTCGGATCCTGGGGGCGGGAATACCGGCCGGATTACATGCCGTCCGAAACCGGCCTCGAGCGGTTCGTCAGCTACGAAAAAGCCGCCGACTTTATCGGAAAGACGGCCGCCAACGAGGAACGCAACCTGGGGCCGAGGCGCCGAATTTGCGCGTTCGAGGTCGATGCTGCCGACGCCGATGTCGTCGCCGATGAACCGATCTGGCTGGATGGCGAACTCGCCGGATTCTGCACGTCCGGCGGTTACTCCCACTTCGCCGGAAGGTCGGTGGCGCTCGGATTTCTTCCGGCCGATGCAATTCGGGAAAACCTTGACGTCAGTATCGAAATTCTTGGCGACTTCAGGCCTGCGCGCATGCTGACGACACCACTTTTTGACCCGGACGGTTCACGAATGCGCGGATGATCGGGATACACATGAATCACCGCGACCAATGTTGGATTTGCCTGGTTGCTCAACACGGCGATGGCATTTGGAAGGCCGGTTCCTGGAAACAGCCGCGTGCGATGGCATCCCCGGGAACCCGGATATCGCGCGGCGACGACGACGAAAGCCAGATTGCCACTTACGCGGGTTTCCACGATGACAGGCACCCCTGCCTGCCTGCCGGGACCGGCGCGCACCGGTGGTCTCCGACAGTTTCTCGGCCGGTTCGACGTTCCGTTCGCCGGCGACGATTGGATCCCGGGCTTCGACCCGGGAACAATCCCGATGCCCGAAGGGAAGACGAGGTAAAGGTCCATGGACAGACCTGATCGTTTGGACATCCCGGCTGCCTGGATTGGGGCGGACCTGGCCGCCTCCCCCGAAAGGTGGACCCGTGTATTGTCCCCTGCCGAGATTTCGGAAATCGAATCCGCCGCCGACGGATTCCTGTCGCGGGACTCCGACATCGGGCAGATTTCTCCGGCTTCGTTTCCCCTGCCCCGCGTCAGCCAGGCCCTGAAAGCCATCAGGACAGAGCTTCAGAACGGTCTGGGGTTCTCATTGATCACCGGATTGCCGATCGAAAGGTATTCGATCGAAATGGCTGCCACGATCTTTTGCGGGATCGGCAGTCACCTCGGGTCTGCGCGGTCCCAGAACGCGAATGGCCATGTTCTCGGTCACGTCATCGATGTTGGTGCAGACTCGAATGACCCCGGAACGAGAATTTACCAGACGTCCGAGCGTCAGACCTTTCACACCGACAGCAGCGACTGCGTCGGTCTGCTCTGTCTCCGCGGGGCAATGGAAGGCGGCGACAGCCTGCTGGTCTCGACCGTAACGCTTTACAACCAGATGATGCTGCGCCGTCCGGACCTGGCGGAGCTCCTGTTCGAACCGGTCGCCACCGACCGGCGTGGCGAAATCCCGGCAGGACAAAAACCCTATTTCATGATTCCCGTCCTGAGTTGGCATGCCGGACATCTCACGGGGCAGTATCAAAGACAATATATCGAAAGTGCCGTCCGCTTCGAAGACGTGCCGGCACTTACCGAGACATACGTTGAAGCACTGGACCTCTTTGACCGGATTGCCGGCGACCCCCGGTTCCACCTCCGTATGCGCCTCCGCGGCGGTGACATGCAGTTCGTGTACAACCACACGAACCTGCACGACCGGACGGGATTTCGCGACTGGCCTGACCGCGGCCGCCGCCGCCATCTCCTGCGCCTTTGGCTCGCCCTGCCCGGTGACCGGCCGTTGCCCCCGGTGTTCGCCGAACGTTACGGATCGATCAAGATCGGCGACCGCGGAGGAATCATGACCAGGGAAACCCGTCTGAACGTCCCCATGGCGCCATGAATTCAAAGACGTCGCGGTGCGTCGTCGCGCATCCCGAAGCATGACATCGCAATGGAATGGACAGATGAACCGGCCCGCGGTCCGAACATGGTTCGTTGGCCGTCCCCCAGCGGAAAAGCATGGGTTCCGACCAACCGGGACACTGAGTCCTCGCAGGAGTGGCAATCGCTGCAGCCCGTTTCAGGTCGGGCAGGTCGTGTTTCGTTGAAACGCGACAATACGCGGATTTCACGGGAGTTCGCCAATGTTCACCGATTGTGGCGATCGATGAACTCCAACACCCGTGGTCTGATCCGCTCTCTCCAGGCACGACCCGTGAAAATGCCGTAATGTCCGGCGTCCGGCTCAAGAACCGATTCCGTCATGGATGCGGGTAACCGCGGAACCAGGTCAAGGGCGGCGCGGCACTGCCCGGGCGCCGAGATGTCGTCGCGTCCTCCTTCTACCGTCATGATCGCCGTTTCCGAAATCTGCCCGATGTCGACCATCGTTTCCCTGACCGAGAACACGTTCCGGGCGATTTCGCGATCCCTGAACACGCGTTGGACCGTGGACAGGTAGAACTCCGCCGTCATGTCCATGACCGCGAGGTATTCGTCGTAGAACCTGTTGTGCCGATCGTGTTCCTCGTCCTCGTTTTTCGCCACGCGCTTGATCTGTCTCGCGAATGCCTCCACATGCGTCTCCCAGTTCATCGACAGGAACGACGCAAGCTGCACCGCGCCGGGATAGACCTGGCGCCCAACTCCGCTGAATGCGAAACCCACCGTCTGGATCATGCCCGACTCCAGCTGGCCCATGGTGAACCTGTTTCCGAAGTCCGTGACCTCGGTCGGATTCGCATCCGGATCAACAGGCCCGCCAATCAATGTGAGAGTCCTGGGCACAGGTCGGCCGTGGGTGCTTGCCAGTATCGCCGTTGCCGCAAGCGCCAGGGGAGCCGGCTGGCAAACGGCGATGACGTGGAGATCCGGACCCAGGTAGCGCATGAACCCGACGAGGTATTCCGTGTAATCCTCGACGTCGAACGAACCTGCAGACACGGGAACATCCCGCGCGTTCTTCCAGTCGGTCACGTAGACGTCGCAATTCGGAAGCAGGCTGGTGACCGTGTTTCGTGCCAGCGTGGCGTAGTGGCCGGACATCGGGGCAACAAGCAAGACGCGGCGAGGCGACGGCAGTTTGCGGTCGGCCGTAAAGTGAACCAGTTTGCAGAAAGGCCTGTCCTGCTCGATACGCGTCGAGACGACGTGGTCGTTTCCCCGGGACACGACGTTCTCGATCCCCCAATCAGGCGTCGCTGCAATTCTTGACCACACGCGTTCGGTGACTTCGCCCCACGCGGCAAACAGCGGCGGAAGCGGACTGGGAGACAGGGCGAACGCCGGCTGCCCCCAAAATGCTTTCGTACTCGCACCGATCCATTGGTTGGAAAGACGAACGCTCTCCTGGGTGTCGTATCGAAGCATGGGCCAATTCCGTTTCAAATTTTTTTTCAATCCGGACAGTGTATGCTACGATGCAACCGCTTTCACAAGAAGGACGCGATGAACCCCATGAACCCGGATACGACCAATTCGAACGCGGAACTCGAGGAAAATATCGAGCGACTGAACGCCCTGATTCCGCGCCTCGCCGCCGCTGTCGCAGCGCGAGAGGACCGTGACCCCCGGCTCGAGGGACCGGGCAAGGATTTCTACGCGAAAGCGGCGGAAGCGTATTTTTCCGAAACCATCAAGGACCCGGCACGCCTGATCGAAGCGCAGGTCCGGTACTGGGGCGAAAGCCTGCGGAATTGGGCCGAAGTCCAGCAGCTGCCTTCGAAGAATGAACCCGGCATCGATGGTCGACCGGGCTCCAAGGCCCCGAAGGACCGCCGGTTTCCGGACGAGCATTGGGCAAGGAACCCATACTTCGATTTCGTCAAGCGGCAGTACCTGCTGTCATCCGAGACGATGCGCACGGCAACCGAGGGACTGAGCGATCTTGATGAAAAGGAACAATCCCAGGTCAATTTCTTTGTCGGCCAGGTCATTGACATGATGTCGCCGGCAAATTTCCTCGCGACGAATCCCGAGGCGCTGGAACGGGCGATCGAGACCAATGGACGGTCCCTGGTCGACGGCCTGGAGCATTTCGTCCGCGATCTGGAGTCCCATCCGGAAGGGCTATCAGTCACGCTTTCCGATCCAGACGCCTTTGATGTCGGCAAAAACCTTGCAACGACCGAGGGTTCGGTCGTTTTCCAGAACAGGTTGTTCCAGTTGATCCAGTATGCGCCCCGGACCGATACTGTCCATTCGACGCCGCTCCTGATCATTCCGCCGTGGATCAACAAGTACTACATCCTGGACCTCCGGCCAGAGAACAGCTTTGTCCGTTATGCCGCGGACCAGGGCTTCACGGTGTTTGTCGTGTCCTGGGCGAACCCGGACGAGGCGTTCCGGGACGTCGGGCTCGATACATATCTCGCAGAGGGATTTCTCACTGCCCTTGGTTCGGTTCAGGGCATTTGCGAAAGTGATCAGGTCGACGTCGTTGGTTACTGCGTTGGCGGCACCCTGACGGCCTGCGGGTTGGCCTACCTTGCTGCAACGGGCGGCGAAAACAGGGTCCGAAGGGCAACTTTCCTGACGACACTGACCGATTTTGAACATCCGGGCGAATTGGGCGCTTTCATCGATGCCGAATTCCTGGCGGGAATTCGGGATGAGACCGAGGCCAAGGGATACCTCGACGGATTCTTCATGGCACGCACCTTCAGTTTCCTGAGGGCGAACGACCTCGTTTACCGACCGGCCGTCAGGTCTTACCTCCTGGGCGAGAAACCACCCGCATTCGATCTCCTGCACTGGAACGGCGACTCGACCAATCTGCCGGCCCGGATGGCCGTCGAGTACCTGGAACGCTTCTACCGGGACAATGATCTCGCCAACGAAAGGTTCGAACTGCTGGGGTCGCCGATTCGACTGTCGGGGATCACCGTACCGCAATTCGCCATTGCAACCATTTCCGACCATATTGCTCCCTGGAAGAGCAGTTTCGTCGGCCTTTCCCGAACCGCGGGCGAAAAGACCTTTGTCCTGTCGGAAAGCGGTCATATCGCCGGCGTGATCAATCCTCCGTCAAAGGGCAAGTACGGTCACTGGACCAATGACGCGGTGCCGGCCGATCCCGAACGCTGGCATGAACAGGCCGAGTTCCACGAAGGGTCCTGGTGGCAACGCTGGAGTGACTGGCTGTCATCCGGCCACGAACCTGATGTCCCGGCCCGAATCCCGGGGACAGCTTCGCATCCGGTTGTCGAGGAAGCACCCGGGTCCTATGTCCTGAAGTAACCGGCGGAGCGCTTCTCCCCGTTCCGGTCGACAGCGTCGAGGCATGCGTAATTTTTTTTCCGCGCTGCGGCATTTTCCCCTTGAAATGCCGCGCTGCGGCAATTATATGCCGCCCATCAGTCGATCAATTGCCGACGAAAGGGAACCAAGATGGCAAAGGCTCGTGCATTCGATTTCGCCCAGACGACCGAGAAACTCCTGGGCGCCCTCAACGTTGATACCAAGGCCTATGAAGACGTGCTCAAGAACGCCGCTGAGTTCAATACAAAACTCGGCAAGGTCGCGGTTGATGCAGCCAGAAAAAACGCTGAACTGACCAACGCCTGGACGCAGGATGTCCTGGCACGGTTCGACAACGCCAACACCGCGTGCGGGAATCCGGTCGAATATGCGGCTGTTGCTTCCGAGTTCGCAACCGCAGAAGCCCGTGCACTTCCCGAACGCCTGGCCCAGTTCGCCGAGGTCGCGAAGACAGCACAACTCAACACGGTGGACCTGCTTATTTCGGCCGGCAAGACGGTTCAGGAAAAGGCGGCTCCCGTTGCGGCGACCGCCAAGCCCGGGAAATGACGAAGGCTCTTACTTTCTCTCTGTCCTGTCCGAACCCGGGTTAGGATGTCCAAAAGGGGCGCCGTCACCTGGCGCCTCTTTTGTTATGCACCCGATTCCGGTAGCGTCTGGCGGCAGCGGGAGGACTCCTCCCCTTCGCCTTGACCGATCGGATCGAATCGATGGCCGAAACAATACTGATCAGCCGTTATGCCAGCCGGAAGCTCTACAACACGAACGCGAGCGAGTACGTCACTCTCGACGATATCGCGGACCTCATTCGGAACGGACATGACGTGGAGGTCAAAGACAGGAAGACCAACGAGGACCTGACCCGACAGGTGCTGCTGCAGATCATTGCCGAACGTGAAAGTCGCGGCGACTACTTGCTGCCGATCAACCTGCTGACCGATCTCGTCCGAAACTACAACAATGTGCCGGGTTCACTCATTCCCGAGTTCCTGTCCCGGTCATTCGACGTGTTCAAGCAACAACAGGACGCCATTGCCGAGCACGTGACCCAGGCAACCCGCGAAGCGATCGATCCCCTGAACGTGTTCGAAGCTGCGGTCGATTTCCAAAGGCAACAGGCCGAATTGATGACGTCGCTGGCTTCTTCCTGGATGTCCGGGCTGGGGAAGGGGCCGGCGGGGTCCTTCGGCGCGCGGTCAGGATCGACGGAATCCGCGGGGGCCACCGACTCCGGCCGGCGGGGTTCGCGAACGGCAAGAGAGGATCCTGGCGAGGTCGCGGAACTCAAGGCGCAGATCAGGGCCCTTCAGGAAAAGCTCACGGAAATTCAGAGCGGCAGCCCCGTATAGTTCTCGGCCAGGACTCGTTGGGCCGAGGTCGATCCCGAGAGATAGGCCAGCTCGGTTTCCTGCATTCTTTGATCGAACTCGGTCTGGTCAGGATACCGGTGAAGCGTATTGGTCATCCACCAGCTGAACCTGACGGCGTTCCACACGCGTGACAGTGCCGTGTCCGAATAGGTGTCGAGAACGGTGGGATCACCGGTGAAAAACCCGACAATGGCTTCATGGAGGTACCGAACGTCCGCGATCGCCAGATTGAGTCCCTTGGCGCCGGTCGGCGGAACAATATGCGCGGCATCTCCCGCGAGGAAAAGCCGGCCCCAGCTCATGGGCTCGGCGACAAAGCTCCGCAAGGGCGCAATCGACTTTTCGATACTGTCTCCCGTGACCAGTTCGGCGGCGGCGGCGGCGGGGATGCGGCGGCGGAGTTCGTCCCAGAAGCGCGCGTCCGGCCAATCCTCGAGACGTTCGGCCAGCCCTACCTGGATGTAGTAGCGGCTAAGTTGCGGGTTCCGCATGGAACACAAGGCAAATCCCCGTTCGTGGTTGGCATAAACGAGTTCGTCGCTGACCGGCGGAGTCTCCGACAGGACGCCGAGCCAGCCGAAGGGATAGACCCTTTCGAACTGCGTCATCGAATCAAGCGGAATGGACTTGCGCGATACGCCGTGGAATCCATCGCATCCCGCAACGATGTCACAGTCGATCCGATGCTCTCTGGACTCCGTGACAAACGACACGTGGGGAGACGCAGTGTCGATGTCGCCAAGAGTGACGTCCTCGACCCCGTGTACCGTGGTCGCGCCCGACCGGGATCTCGCAGCGTACAGATCCGCGGTGATTTCGGTTTGCCCGTAGACCGTAACCGACCGTCCCGCGAGTCCGGCGAAGTCGACCCTGAAGCCCTTGTTTGCGAACGACAGAAAACACCCGTCGTGGGGTATTCCCTCCTGGTCAAGGCGGTCCCCGACACCGGCTTCGCGGAGAATTGAGACAGAACCTGATTCGAGGACGCCCGCGCGTATCCGACCGAGCACGTATGCGCGTGATCGTCGTTCAAGCAGAACTGCCTCGATTCCCGAGCGATGGAGCAACTGGCCGAGGAGCAGTCCCGCCGGCCCGCCCCCGACAATCACGACCTGCGTTCGGCGCGGGATTCCGGGATTCGAGGTGTTCGCCGTCATCTCGAAGCTCTCGTGCGGCGGGAATTCACTTGCAAGAACTCGTACATGCTTTCGTTTGCCCGAACCTGTGACGAACGAACCTTGACCATGTGACCATGCACGCCAGCTCCGTATTCGACCTGTCCGGGATGTCGATTGTTGAACTCATTGACCCCTTTTCGAGCGCAAGTGTCCGAATGCTGCGTCCAGGGCGGAGCGTGTTCTCGATGTTTTCCATGAAGCATCTGCAATCGCGGTCAATCCCGAATATTGCCCTTGAGCGGATCTATAGGAACGAAACCGGAGAACTGACACACATTTTCGTCGGGCGCCATGATTTCCGGCGCTTGAGCTGGTGCTCCCAGTCGGTGAATTGGCCACCGGTTGGTCGGCGCGACTGACGAGAACTGGAAGTCGGGATACGCTCTCGGAAAAGCCGCCAGTCCCGGATGGTCAGCGCCCGAAAGAAAAATTCCCGGTGAACTCGACAAGACTCGCATCCCGGAGACGTTCAAATGAAACGCCCGAACGTCGTTCTTGAGCCTGGCTGCAATCTCGGTAGACTCGGCCGGGAGTGAATTTGCTCCTTTGTCATGGCAATGCCGAAAAGCCGCCAGATCATGATGATGTCGTTCGTACCGGGTCTGAAAACCCCGGTGGCTGGATGATGAAACTTGTCCGCGAGTCAAGAGCTGCCGGATCGGATATGGATATCGGCCGGACCCCCCAAACATGAACCCGCAAGTATCGATCCCAAAGACCGAACTCGCCGCCTTCTGCCGTGCACATGGTACCCGGCGGTTTGCGATTTTCGGTTCGGCTTTGCGGGCCGATTTCGGGCCGGAGAGCGACATCGACGTCCTGGTCGAGTTCGCCCCCGACCGCATTCCCGGACTACTGGGCGTGGCCGGTATGGAGATCGAACTGTCGGCCTTGTTTGGCGGTCGAAGAGTGGAACTTCGCACCTCCGAGGATCCGAGCAAGTATTTCCGCCAGGAGGTCCTCGATACGGCGGAAGTTCAATATGCTCAAGGATGACAAAACCCGCCTGTGGCACATGCTCGACGCTGCGCGTGAAGCGTTGTCCTTTGCACGGGAAGGACGGGTGGCGACCTTGATTGCGATCGTCAACTCGTGCCTGCGTTGATCAAGGATATCGAGATTGCCGGTGAGGCGGCGGCCGAAGTCAGTGAACCCGGATGCCGGAACGCACCAGACATACCACGGCAATCAATCGTCGGGATGCGCAATCGACTGGTCCATGCGCATCTCGACGTCAACCCTGATATCGTCTGGAAGACGGTGCAGGAAGACCTCCCTGAACCGATCGTCCTGCGCGAAACGGCTATTTCCGTCCATCCCGACTTGCCCCCGAAGGTGGGATCATGACCTGTGCGACCACCAATCGGTCGATCTTGAATTCACCAATTGATGAACCCTTAAGGCATTGGCGCGACGATCGGGCAACACGACTGATCAATCTCGTGGACAGGCGCCTGTCAACTGGACTTGCCACGTCTTCACCGGATTCCGGGATACCCGATGACCCCGGGCATTGGTCAGAAATCCCGGTGGCATTCATTTCTGGGCGGATGTGGGAGCTTCTCCTGCCCCATGCAATGATCCCGACGTGCGGATACCGGGCACGGCTCATGAACGAGTCCGTTGCCGCGGGGCCCGCCTCGCTTGACCCAGGGCCGGTCGGCTTCGTCATCCAGGGCAAGCGCGTCAAGAGGTGCTTCGAAACATCCCATGCAAACGGAGAACGCATGACATGAACAGTCGGAAACTGCCGAATGTCGTCCTGATCCTTACCGACAATCAACAGGCCAGTACGCTTGCCTGTTACGGCAATTCGGAAATCCATACGCCCAATCTGGACCGCCTGGCCAGGCAGGGCATGGTCTTCGACAATGCCTTCTGCCCAAATGCGTTCTGTTCGCCCTGCCGCGCCTCGGTCCTGACCGGGCTCATGCCATCGCAGCACGGCGTTCACAGCTGGATCGATGACCGCACCATTGGCGCGTGGCCCGACAACTGGCATGCTCTCGACGGGCTGCGTACGCTGCCGGTGACATTGCGGGATGCCGGCTACAGTACTGCGCTCTGCGGGAAATATCATCTCGGTGTGCCCACGAGTCCCATGAACGGGTTCGACTACTGGTGCACCATGGCTGACGGGCACGTGCGCAGTTTCTACCGCAACCGCATCACGGAAAACGGCGATTCACATGACCACGATGGACACACGGTAGATTTCTTTACCCGAAAGGCCATTGCCTTCATTGCCGAACAGGTGGCGGCGGACCGATCGTTCTTTGTCTACCTGCCCTACCCGGCCCCATACGGCCACTGGCCCGCGACACGAGAAGAGGACCGGTGCCGCTACTCCGCGCTTTACGACGATTGCCCGATGCATTCCGTCCCCCGCGAAGGGCTGAGCAAGGCGTCCGTGGACGGCTTCCTGATGCGGCAAAATCATTCCGGCGGGGGGCTGGACTACTCCATGATCCTGCGGGCGCCGAACGACCTGGCAACGCTGCGGAACTATTATGCGCAGATTTCGATGGTCGATGACGGTGTCGGACAAATCATGGGAGTGCTGGATCGCCTCGGCGTCGCCGAAAGCACGATCCTCGTCTTCACGTCCGACCATGGGCTCTCCGTCGGCCAGCACGGGTTCTGGGGGCACGGGGCTGCGACCTTCCCTTCGAACCTGCACCACGCGGCGCACTCCGTACCACTTCTCATGCGCTACGAGTCCGAAATCGCGGCGGGCCGGAGGTCAGGCGTGATGGTGTCGAACATGGACGTCTTCTCGACCATTCTGGACTACACCGGGCAACCCAACGATCAGGGCGCAATGGCAATGCCAAGCCGCTCGCTCAAGCCGTTGCTGTCGGGAAGCCCTCGGGACTGGGGCAACGACGCGGTCTTTTCCGAGCAGGAGGAAACGCGGGTGGTGCGCACCCGGAAATGGGCTTATTTCAAGCGGTTCGCCGATGCGCCCAATCATCCGGTCGGTGACGAGCTGTTCGATGTCGAGGCAGACCCTCGGGAAAAGACCAACCTGGCCTCGGATCCGGCACATGCCGAAATCCGGGCATCACTGGACGACATGCTGACCGCTTTCTTCGAGAGCCACGCCCGGCCTGAAGCTGATCTTTGGGCAGGCGGCGCGCCGTTGCAGAACAGCGAACGCGGGGAATTCTGGCGCGACGCCTGGGGTGACGGGTGGCAACCTGTTTACAGCTATGGCCATGGCTGAAAGACCCCCGGGTTGTTGTCTCCCGGGCAAGCCCGCTCGGCGCCTGCCACCGGAAATCCCGCCCGCAAGGCAGGGTTCGAGGCAGGGTCCCGCGAAGATGGTTGCCATGCCCTGCGGCTGGTTCCGCATGGGTGCCGCCGACGGTCCGCATCCCGAAGACGGCGAGGGTCCCGTACGGGATGTATTCGTCGATTCCTTCGCGCTTGCGGCGACGGCCGTGACAATCGCCGAATTTGCGGAGTTCGTGAAATCGACAGGCTACCGGACGCTGGCGGAGCGCGTCGGATCCTCATTCGTATTCCACGCATTCTGCGACCCTGAAACGGATTTTCCGGTCATGGCGCAGGCACCCTGGTGGCGCCATGTGCCCGGCGCATTCTGGGGCTCGCCGGACGGGCCTGACAGTTGCACAAGGCATCGCCGAGACCATCCTGTCACCCATGTCGCCCGGGAAGATGCACTGGCCTATTGCCACTGGTCAGGCACACGCCTTCCCACCGAGGCCGAATGGGAATGTGCAGCGCGGGGAGGGCGTGTTGGCGAACCTTTCCCCTGGGGAGTGGAACTCGAGCAGGGCGGAATTCAGCGCAGCAATGTCTGGCAGGGGAAGTTTCCCGACGACAACACCTGTGACGATGGGTTTGAAGGTACGGCTCCAGTGACGGCATACGATCCGAACGGATCGGGGTTCTACAACATGACCGGCAACGTTTGGGAATGGGTTTCGGACAGGTTCACGGACCTCCATTCCCCGCGCCCTGTCAGAAATCCGAAAGGACCGCTGAACGGAACCACTCTGGTCGCCAAGGGCGGCTCCTATCTCTGCCACGCGTCATATTGCAAGCGCTACCGGGTGTCATCCCGCCAGCAACTTGCTGCGGACACGACGACAGGTAATCTCGGCTTCCGCGTTGCTTCGGCAGGGACGTGAATCGCTACGGTTACGATTTTCCGGTTGCGGCATGCACGACCCACCTCGAATTCAGCAAAGACAGGCGGGACCGGCCGTTGTCGATTGCCTGCGAAAGGCATTTGCCAGGTCGTTCACGGCGCATGCCGATCAGGCACGCCACCCCGATCCAATGTCGTTTCACGGATCGGACATACAGGGGACGGCACGCACCTTTCGACGACGCGAATTGCGTGAACAACGTCCCGGTCGTCGGGATGGAAGAATGGTGCCCCCAGAGAGATTCGAACTCCCGGCCTACTGATTACAAATCAGTTGCTCTACCAGCTGAGCTATAGGGGCTGCACATCGGCATTAAGGACAAGTCGATCGTCGATGCAAGCCCCATGCATGCGATTCCATGAGAACGTATCGTTGTGACGACAATGGACGGCACCGGTGCTCGCACGACCAACTGGTGCCTCCCGAGGGTCCGCAAGAAGAAACGGCGCCCGGTGCCCGACGGACGGTACCTCGTTCACGGATATCAACGCTGGCGCCTGAAGGCGGCGGCCATAATGATGACTGAAGCCAGTCCGACAAGAATGACGACGACCGCCGCAGAAGACGCGCGCGACAGGTCCTCCAGCGATGCAAAGTCATATGTTCTTGTCGCCAGGGTGTTGAATCCGAAAGGCCTCAGGAGGAGGGTCGCAGGGAGCTCCTTCACGCAATCGACAAAGACCAGCAGTCCGGCTGTCAGTAGCCCTCCCTTGACCAGCGGAAGATAAACCTTCCGGACCGTCGCCAAGGGCGACGTGCCAAGCGAACGCGCCGCGTCGCCAATGGCCGGGTGCCATCTTTCGAACGCGGAGTCCGTTGACGAAAGCGCCAACGCAAAGAACCTGATCGAGTAGGCCAGCACAATCGCGACACCTGTTCCCGTGATGAGCAAGCCCGGATCTGCTCCGGTCAGGTAAAGGATCAGGTCTGCGAAGGCGTGGTCGAATGCAGCGAGCGGGATGAGGATACCGATCCCGAGAACGACGCCCGGGACCGCGTACCCGATCGTTGACAGCGGCGCCAGGAGCGCGATGCCTTCCCTGTACGAGACCCGGATGCCGAAAACGAGCAAAACGGCCGTCGCGACCGTGATGAGGGCGGCAGTAAACGACACGTACAACGTGTTCACCGCCGATGCCCAAAGGGTCATGTCACTCCAGATTTCGACTTTCGAAAAGGAGTGATGGAGGATTATGGATACCGGCATCAAAAAGCCCAGCATAACCGGCAGGCTGCAGATCACGGTCGCGGCGACGGCGCGCAGACCACGCAACTGTTCCGCCACGAGATAGATCTGCTTCCGTCCGGGTTGATAGAACCGGGCCTTGTGCCGGCTCACCCGCTCGGCGATGACGAGAACGACAACGATCGTCAACAGCAACGAAGATATCTGGGCGGCGCCAGCGGCGTTGGAAGCCTCGAGCCAGGTCGTCATGATGCCGGTCGTCAATGTCTGTACGGCAAAGTACTCGACCGTGCCAAAATCACTGAGCGTTTCCATCATGACAATGGCAACGCCGCCCAGGATCGCCGGGCGCGCGAGTGGCACGGCGATTCGCAGGAACCGGCCCGAAAAGCCGCAGCCCAAGGTCCGTGCCACTTCGAGCACGTTCGCCGACTGGTCGCGAAAAGCCGCGCGGGCGAGCAGATAGACATACGGATAAAGCGAGAGCGACAGTACCAGGATCGCGCCAGCGCGTGACCGGACCTCCGGAAACCAGTAATCCTGCTTGCCGGTCCAGCCGGCCAGGTCGCGCACGAGGGTTTGAGCCGGTCCCGCGTACTCCCAGAAATCAACCAGGGCGTAAGCCGCGATATAGGCAGGAACGGCCAGGGGAAGGAGCAAGGCCCATTCCAGCCACGCTCGTCCCGGGAAAGAACACATGACCACCAGCCAGGCCGTCACAGTACCCACCACTCCCGTAATGATCCCGACAGAGGCCATCAACAACAGGCTGTTGGCCAGGTAACGAGGCAACACCGTGGACACCAGGTGCCCGAAGACTCCTTCCGCGGGAAACGTGGCCATCCCGAGCACCGCGACGACCGGAAAAAGAACGACAACGACGATTGCCAGCGCGGAAACTGCCCACGTATCCACGCGGGAATGAACCGTCATGAACCGAAGCGATAATTTCGGGTTTGAATTCATCCAGGCGGAATTACCCGAGACCGCGTGACCTGTCCACGATGGCAGTCACGCGGGCCGATTTGTCGAAGTCGGGATCGCCTCGGGGTGCTGGCCACTTGCGAAGCGTGGTCGCCGTGTCTATCGGACATGTTCGGCGGGTCTTGTCCAGGGGAGGTCTCGAATCCGTGCTTCTTGCAGGAATCGTCATTACGCTACTCGGTATTCTCGGTCTCCTCGGATGTGCCGTCGCCGCGTTTCGTGCCCGACAATCGACGCTGGAAGGCCGGGTTCTGGCGAACCGCCTCCGCCGCCTGATACCCTGGAATCTGGCCGCGCTGTGTGTTTCGACAATCGGGTTGGCCATGGTCGTCATCGGGATGATTCTCTGAGGCGCGTCCGGTCTCTCGCTGAACCGCTTACCGCCAGCCCGCCCCCTTTTTTCGAATATGCCATGAACGTGGATGTTCTCGCACGAAAGCCGTGCGTTGCGCCTGACGGTCGTCACGTGTGGCCGCAACCCTGGAAGCCGCGTGTTTCCGGACAACGACGTCCCCCCACCTCATCCCGCGCTGGCGGATCGTCACATGATGGACTGGTGACGCATCGCCACACCGTGTGCCCGGAAGCACGTCGGGAACCATGCACGCGGTCGCTTCACGGCGCACCGCCGGTCCGGACGCGGCCGTTCAATCGATGCAGCAACAATCGCGGCGGCTGGATGCAGCCGTCACTTCATGGACAGCACAAGTGATCGCGGCAAGGCATTCCGGTGTTGAAAGCCTGTGATCGGCCCCCTTGATCAGCGTAAGCCGCATGTCGGAAGACCGTGCGTGGTCCAGCAGCCGTAACGCCACCGACGATTCGACATCCGCATCGTCAGTTCCGTGCAACAGCCGAACGGGCATATCAAGGACCAGCCGGTCTCTCAGAACCAGGCGTGATCGGCCTTCCTCGATGAGCCGTTTGGTAAAGATGCTCGGCTCGTCCGAGTACTCGGATGGGATTTCAACCCTGCCCCGTTCCATGAGCGTTGTGCGTTCTTCGCGTGACAGGCCTGTCCAAACGCTGTCTTCCGTGAAATCCGGCGCCGCGGCTATACCTACCAGCCCCGCCACGCGCTCCGGGACGGCACGTGCGACGAGCAGGGCAATCCAGCCTCCCATTGACGAGCCCACCAGCACCTGCGGCCCTTCCGTCAGGCTGGTAACGACCTCGAGGGCATCCTCGAACCAGTCACCGATACATCCGTCGGCGAATTCTTCCGACGAGAGGCCGTGTCCGGAATAGTCGAATCGGAGGTATTCCCGGCCAACTCTCGTTGCCCAGTCATCAAGGAAAAGCGCCTTCGTCCCCTCCATGTCCGAGCTGAACCCGCCAAGAAACACGACCCCGGGACCGGCGCCCGTTCGCCTGTGGTACGCCAGCCGCCGCCCGTGGCGGGTTTCCAGGAATTCCGGCTTTCCGCTGTGCATTTGCGCGAATCCTCCTGCCGTCAAGTCCGTTGTAACCTCGTGACCCGAAAGCCCGTGCGTCGCCCGATTAAGGTGCCTGGCCGCCACCATCAAGAACGATCACGGTTTTCCGCCATGAATCGCGTTGACATCCGATTTCGGGCAGACCAAGTCTCGGCACCTTGCAACCGGGCGTGTCGTAGGCGCCAGATTGATGATGAGGCGGAGTCATGTCCCCGAGAATTGGTATTACCCTCCCCGACGGCAGTATTCGTCACTACCCGGCGGGAGTGACTGGCCAGGCAATCGCTGAGAGCATTTCGACGTCGCTGGCCAAGGCCGCGATTTCCTGCACGGTCAACGGCGAACACACCGATCTTTCGAGGGAGATTCGATCAGACTCGCCCGTCGCGATCCATACCATGAAGGATGAAGCCGTCGCGCTGGAACTCATCCGTCACGATTGCGCCCATGTCATGGCACGCGCTGTCCAGGAGATCTGGCCGGAAACAAAAGTCACGATCGGCCCCGTGATCGAGAACGGGTGGTATTACGATTTTGATCGCGAAGATCCGTTTTCCCCTGACGATCTCGTGGCCATCGAACGGAAAATGAGAGAGATCATCGCCCTCCGTGATCCGGTTCGAACCGAGGTCTGGGACCGCGCGCGCGCACTCGGGTTCTACGAACAGTCCGGCGAGCCGTTCAAGATCGAGCTCATCGAAGCCATCCCCGAAGGCGAAGACATCCGCATGTACTGGCACGGCCACTGGCAGGACCTCTGCCGGGGTCCGCACCTGGTCCATACCGGACAGATTCCCGCAGACGCATTTCGTTTGACTTCGATCGCCGGTGCGTATTGGCGCGGCGACAGCCGGAACCCGATGCTGCAACGGATTTACGGGGTCGCATTCCGAAACCGGAAAGACCTGCGGGCCCACCTCCGCATGATCGAGGAGGCGGAGAAAAGGGACCATCGCAAGCTCGGCAAGTCGATGGCCCTGTTCCATCTGCAGGAAGAAGCGCCCGGCATGGTCTTCTGGCACCCCAATGGCTGGACCGTCTACCGTGCACTGGAAGACTACATGCGGCGGCGCCTCGACGCTGCCGGATACCTCGAAGTCCGGACGCCCCAGGTCGTCGACCGCAAGCTGTGGGAGGCGTCGGGCCACTGGGACAAGTATCGCGAGAACATGTTCATCACCGAGATCGACGAGGAGCACGCCCGCGAAAAGCGCGTAAATGCGCTCAAGCCCATGAATTGCCCGTGCCACGTCCAGATCTACAACCGGGGGACAAAGTCCTATCGTGACCTTCCGCTGCGCCTGGCGGAATTCGGATCCTGCCACCGTTACGAAAGCTCGGGATCCATGCACGGCCTCATGCGCGTGCGCGGATTCGTCCAGGACGACGCCCACATCTTTTGCACCGAAGACCAGATCGAGTCCGAAACCGCCCGGTTCATCGAATTGCTCGGGCGAATTTACCGTGATCTCGGATTCCCGAAGTTCGACGTGAGGCTGTCAACCCGCCCGGAGGTCCGTGTGGGTTCTGACGAAATCTGGGACAAGGCGGAAATTGCCCTCGAGTCGGCAACCCGAAAACATGGCCTCCAGTTCGAGATCGATCCGGGTGAGGGGGCGTTCTACGGACCAAAGCTCGACTTCGTCCTCACCGATGCCATCGGACGCGAATGGCAGTGTGGAACCTTTCAGGCCGACTTCACGCTGCCGGACAGGCTCGGGGCCGAGTATGTCGGCGCCGACGGAAACAAGCACCGGCCGGTCATGATGCATCGGGCGATTCTCGGATCGTTCGAACGCTTCATCGGCATACTGATTGAAAACCATGCCGGCAATCTTCCCATGTGGCTTGCCCCCAGACAGGCGGTTGTCGCTTCAATCGTCTCGGACGCCAACGACTACGCACGCGAAACGACACGATTGCTGCGCGCCGCCGGTGTTCGGGCAGAAGCCGACATCCGGAACGAAAAGATCAACTACAAGGTTCGTGAGCATTCGGTCGGCAAGGTGCCGGTCGTGATCGCGGTCGGAAAGCGAGAAATCGAGGATCAGACGGTTTCGGTTCGCCGGCTCGGCCACAAGGGGGTCGCGGTCATGGGACGGGACGCATCGATCGCGGCCCTGGTTCGCGACACCTGCCCGCCGGACCTTCGCGACACCGCGTGACCACCGTTTTCTCGTGAACGCAGTCCACCCTTGGACATGCGGCATCCGCCATGCGGCACCTTTTGCCTGACGAGGGCAGAGCGGGTGAACGAGATCGTTTTCACGGCATCGCGGCGGCCCGGATGAAGAAATCGACAAGACCCCGCACCACGACAGATGCCTCGTCGGTTTCCCGAGTCGAAATCGCATGGGTGCTGGACAGAACCAAGTCGGCGGACCGGTGCACGGTGGTTTCACGGAGACCTTCGAGCGGCCCTTCCAGGTGCGCCATGCGCTCGTGGAATTCCGCCTGGCCAGATTCAAGCCTGTCCACGTTGCCCTCAATCCGATCCACGCCCCCGGTGACAATTCGCCACCCGACCAGGATCAGGCCGGCAAAAGCGATTCAAACGCCAGGCTCCGATTTTGGAATGACATCCCGGGTCGTATCATTCCCGTCTCATCATGGAACACGGAAATCCAGGCTCCGGATTCCCTGCGCGCCGCATCCCGCCGACTTCGGACCTTGCCGTGACGCTGCGGTCGAACCTGCGCCACCCTTACGTCCAGCGAGACCCTGCCTGAGTTCAAGCCCTCAGCCGTTTGCCTTCCGGGTCAAACGCGGGCACTTCGAGCATGACCGCCCTGTGCGGGCGGCCGAGAATCGCGACGTCGAATTCGCGCCCCGGTTGCACGTGCCCGGCACCGATGAACGCAAGGGCGATCGATTTCCCGACCGAATACCCGTACGCGCCTGAACTCACGCGTCCGACAGGGGTTCCATCCGGCAGGAAAACGGGTTCGCCACCGGCAGCGTCGGCGTTCTCCGTTTCAACCGCAAGGTTGACGAACAGTTCACGTGGCGGACGTTCCCGGATCTCCTCGAAGGCGCATCGACCAAGGAATGCCGGTTTCTCCATCTTGATCAACCGGTCCAGCCCGACCTCGTGGGGCCAGTATTCCGGGGAATATTCCCGACTCCAGGATCCGTAACCCTTTTCGACCCGGAGACTGAGCAAGGAACGGCTTCCGACCGGGCGGACGTCGAGGTCTTGCCCGGCTTCAAAAAGGGCGTCGTGCAATTTGACCTGGAACTCGGCCGGAACATAGATTTCCCACCCGAGATCTCCCGTGAACGAGACCCTCAACCCGACCGCATCGATGCCCGCGACCGTCAGACGACGCGAGCGCATGAAACGCCAGGACTCGTTTGCCAGGTCCTCCTGGGTCAGCCGTCTCAGCAATTCCCGGGACTTCGGCCCTGCCACGTTGAAACCGCACCAGGCGTCGCTGACGCTCTCGAAACGGACGCTGTCGGGTCGCGGCACCTTGGCGAAGTAGCGGCGGTGGTATCTCTCCGCAATTCCCGAACCGATGATCATGAAACTCTCGCGCTCGAGCCGGGTCACGGTAAAATCTCCGGCGATTCCCCCGCGTTCGCCGAGCAGCGGCGTCAGGCACGAACGGCTGTCTTCTTTCGGTACGTGGTTGGCTATGACCTGATCGAGCCATTCAGCCGATCCTTCGCCACGCACGAGGTACTTCCCGAAATTCGACACGTCGACAATGCCGACGCTTCGACGCAGTGCACGGCATTCCTCTCCGACCGCCTCGAACCAGGCTTGCCGGGTGTAACCGTAGGTCTCGCGGGCATCGCCATCCTTTCCGGCAAACCATTGCGGATGCTCCCAGCCGTAACTCTGGCCAAACACGCATCCCATGGATTGTTGTGTTTCGTAGACAGGCCGGGTCTTGAGCGGACGCCCGGCATCGCGCTCCTCGTAGGGGAAATGGATCGCGAAGCGCCTGGAATACTGCTCGGCCACCTTTTCCTTGACGAAACGCCGGCTTGCCCATGCATCGTATCGCGCGAGGTCCCACGGAAACATGTCGAGTTCCGGTTCGCCTTCGACGATCCATTGCGCCGACATCAACCCGAGGCCTCCCGACTGCGAAAAGCCCGGAATGATCCCGCAACAGCAGAAATAGTTTTGCAGTTCGGGGACAGGACCGTAAAGCGCCGCGGCATCGGGCGACCAGATCATCGGGCCGTTGATGACACGCTTGATCCCTGCGGTCGCCGCCGCCGGTACCCGGTCCAGCGCCCGGAGCATGTTGTCTTCAATCCGGTCCAGATCATCGGCGAACAGCTCGTGCCCGAAATCGGCGGGCGTGCCATCCTCTGCCCAAAACCG
>JAPOVX010000195.1 GCA_026707935.1 Paracoccaceae bacterium | reverse complement strand
ATCCACTTCCTTTTCCATGCATTCGTCAACGGATTGAATCCGGCGGCATCACATTCCGGATTCGACGGTTTGGTGGTACGCGACGAAAAACGCGTCGAACTTGGCGACTTTTTCCATCAGTTGCATCACCGCTATTTCGAGTGCAATTACGGTACGGCCGAGAGGCCCTGGGACGTCTGGTTCGGTTCATTCCACGACGGGACTGATAGGGCGACCGTTGAAACCCGGCGCCGCAGAAGCCGGATGCACGCGAATAGGGAATTCCCGTCCGATGGTCACGGAACGTGACGTTTACACCTGTTCACGTAGGCACGGTCTCAGGTGCTCCTCCGACACCGTCGCAGCAAGCAGAGCCGGAACAACACCGTCAGCCGGTAGCACCAGAAGCGAATGTAGGTGGCGTGGAAACACCGCGAGAGTTCCGGCGGTACTCCGCGTTTGATTTCCTGTTGCGTCTGTCCTGTTGAGTTGGTCGTCCGATTGTATCTGGTTTGCGAAGACTGCTTTTCCGTTTCGGGAATTGCCGCGGAGTTGTTCACGGCCCCCTGCGCCGTGAACGGGACGGTTTGGGCGGTTTTGCCGGTCCGGCGGTAAACGGGGCCTGATCCGGTGTCACGGGTTGCGGATAATGGGTGCAAATGCGGCATCGGAGAGAGTGATTCGGCGGTGGCCTGGTTCACTGAAAGAACACCGCGCCGCGCCCGCAGAACCTGGCACGGTGACCGGTTCCTGCCTATTGCCTGGCAGTTCGGCACCCGGTTCCATGCCGGTCCCGCGGGGGCGGACGTTTCCACCGGGTCGGGTCTTCATCAGGAAGCCATTCCGTGCGGGGTGATTCGTTCGGACCGGGCACGGGGTGATGTTGCCCTGGCATCCCCGAAAGAACCTGGCCTCGTGCGGAGCGACGAAGAACGGCTGCGCATGAAGGCTGTCATTCTGCGGAACGGGCAGACATCGACACGCGGGCGGGCGATTGCCCCTTCACGATCGTCGTGTTGCGGAGGGCAAGGGAAAAAGGAAACGTCTTGTCCGGGACTCATGATGCAAGCTCTACGGCGGTCGTTCGAATCCCTGCCCGGATTACTGTGGATCCATTGTACGGCATTTCTCCGCGATCAGTTCTTGCGTCTGAAAGACGATATCGCGACAGCTGCAATGACAGTCGCGCCGATCAGCATTTCACGGATGTAGCTGTCGACCTTCATTTGCGTGAGCCCGTTGTCGAGGATGCCAAGGATGAGGACTCCAACCAGCGTCGCGAGGACACGTGGTTCACCCTCCTTGCCCATGGTCATTCCAAGAAACACCGCGGCAATCGCATCGAGCATCAGTCCGGCACCCTGGGTCGGATTGGCCGAGGCAACGCGGCTCGCGTACATGAGCCCGGCAAAGGCGGCTCCCAGGCCGGTAACGGCAAAGGCGCTGAGCCGAAGGGCGTGCACGCGAATTCCTGCGAGACGCGCGGCCTCGACATTTCCCCCGATCGCATAAAGGCGGCGGCCGTAATTGGTTTGTTCCAAAGTCAGCCAGATCACGGCCAACACGGCGAAGGCGGCAATCGTGAGAGAGGGCAGCTTGAGTCCCTCAAGCCCGAAGCTGTCCAAGGGGATGCCGGAACGGGACAGTCCGGAAAACTCACCGGGAATGTCGCGACCGAAAATTGTTCGCCCGTCGCTGACATAGAATGCCAGGCCGCTGAAGATCGTGAGCGTGCCGAGCGTTGCAACGAATGGCAGGATACCGATCAAGGAAACCAGGATTCCATTGAGAACTCCTCCAAACAGTCCCACGGCCAAGGCCGCCGCGATGCCGGCCCAGACGGGAAAACCGGCGGCAAACATGGTGGCCGCAACGATGCCTGACAGGCTGGCCATCGATCCGACCGAGAGGTCGAAATCGTTCATCACCATCACGACCGTCATGGAGAATGCGACCACGGCCAGCATCGAGATTTGCTGGCTGACATTGAGAAGATTGCGCGGCGTCAGGAAGGTCTCGGGCAATTGCATCGTAAAGAAGAGAAGGATCAGGAACAGGCCAATCGGCGTGCCTGCCTGGCGAAGCGTCGTCTTCATGCGGTCACGTTTTCCTGATGGTGGTAAATCTTGTTGAGAAGCACTTCGGGGGTCAGTCCGTTTGCGCACAAGATTCCGGTCTGCCGTCCGGCATCAAGCACGAGGACACGATCGCTCAGGCCCACAAGTTCCGGCAAATCGCTGGAGGCGACCAGGACGCTGCACCCCTCCGACGCGAGCGCCCGGACCAGCCCGTAGATCTCGAACCGGGAGCCGATGTCGACGCCGCGGGTCGGTTCGTCGAGCAACAGGAGCCGTGGCCGACCGCCCACGGCTCGAGCGAAGACGACCTTTTGCTGGTTGCCGCCCGAGAGTTGCCAGACCGATTGCTCACTGCCCTCGGCCTTGAGCTTGACTTGCTCGGACAGCTCCCGGGTGCGCCGCCGTTCGCGCCCGATACCAGCCGGAATCCCAAGCAGGTGGGGCAAGATCACGTTCGGCCGCACGCTCATCCGCATCATGAGCCCTTCCGAGCGTCGCTCCTGCGGGACATAGGCGATGCCGTTCGCCCAGGCGGCACTTGGTGAAGCCGGCACGGATCGGTTCAGGTAGCTGGCTTCTCCCGAGTGTATTTTCTCCAAACCCAGGAACACGCGCAGCAGTTCAGTCTGCCCCGCGCCGGCGAGACCCACGATGCCAACGACTTCGCCCTGCGCGATGTCGAGACTGATCTCCTCGAGGTGGGCGCTTGCCACGCCCCGCAGGCGTGCCACGGACTGAGTACCGACCGCTGAGGTTCTCGGTGGAACCGTATCGCCCAAATCCTTGCCTGTCATGTCCCGCACCAACCGGTCCTTGTTGGTCTCCCGGATCTTGCAGGTCCTGATGAGTTTGCCATTACGCAAGACCGAAACGTCATCGCAGAGTTCGGTGATCTCAGTGATCCGGTGGGAGACATAGAGAATGGCGGCGCCGTTGTCGCGCAATCCTCGTATCACGGAAAAAAGTTTCTCGACCTCGGTATCCTTCAACGCCGCCGTCGGTTCGTCCAGAACATAAAGGCAAGGGGCGGCAACTTCATCGGCTACCAGTGACGAGGCAAGCCTGATCAGCATCCGGTCTCCGGTGCCCAAGTCGCCGGCATGGCCGCGTACATCGATGTGATCCACGCCAAGCCGGCCCAGCGCGTCCCGGGCGCGCATCGCCATCTCTCGCCAATTCACCAATATCCCGAACCGTCTGGGAGTCCGATGTCCCAGCAGGATGTTCTCGGCGACCGACAGTTGGGGGACGATGTTGAGTTCCTGATGGATAAATCGAAACCCGGCGGCGGCGGCGTCTGCAGCAGAGTGCAGCGGAATTTCCGCAGGCCCCTTGCGCAGCCTCATGGAGTCGGCGGACACGACACCGGCAATCAGCTTGATGAAGGTGGATTTGCCCGCCCCGTTTTCGCCCATGAGCGCGTGGATACGGCCAGGCTCAAGCGTAACCGACACATTGTCCAGCACCGTGATTGCGCCGTAGCGCTTGGTCATGCTTTCGAATACGAGGGGCTCGCTCATGCCGGAGGCAGGGGTAGGGGCCGTCAACGCGACGGCCCCTTCCGAGTGCAGCTACTCGTTAACGTTGGCAATCGTGATGAGTTTCGTCGGTACATAGGTCACCGCGGCGGAACTGGGTTCGCCGGCAATGGCGCGTGCCGTGGCGGCGGCCACCGCGCTGCCAATGCCCTGAAAATCCTGCGCCATGGAGGCCTTGAAATTGCCTCCCGCGGCAATCGCATCGCGCGCTTGCGGATTGGCGTCCATCCCCACGATCACGATGCCTTCATCGGCGCGTCCCGCTTCTTCGATGGCCTGCATCGCGCCCAATGCGGGCTGATCCCAGGCAGCCCAAACGGCGGCGATGCTGCCTGGACCGGGGTTGGCTGCGAGCACGGCCTCCATCCTGGAACGGCTGTCGGCGATTCCTCCATCCTGAACATCCGGGGTGATGCGATCGATCACGTCAATATCGGGGAAATTGTCAAAGACCGCCTTGGCGATCACACCACGGATTTGTACCGGCGGGAAGGCGTCAAACACGAACATGACGACGTTGCCAGTGCCTCCGATCTGGTCGGCGACAAAAACTGAGGTTTCGGCCGCCATGGCGTAGCCGTTTGAGGTGACGTTTGTGTAGAGCAGCGGGTCCATACCCGAATCCATGCCGACAACCGGGATGCCCGCATCCGCGGCTGCCTGCAGCCCGACTGCGATTTGAGCCGGATCGACATTTATGATGATAGCGTCCACATTCTGCGTTACTGCGTCTTCGATGCGCGAGATCACCGCAGCCACGTCGCCCGCCGTGTCAATTACATTGACGTCCCACCCCGCGGCATTTGCATCCTTTTCGAACCCATCCAAATACATCTGTGTACCCGGTTGAGCCAAATAGGGGGTGACGACGGTCACGTCCTGTGCCCAGGCCGGTGTTGTGGCAAACGACACAGCCACCAGCGTTGCAAATGATTTAATCATGAGCCTTTTCTCCCTGCTCGAGTTTGATCAAAAAGAGTGAATGGTCACTCGCGAACATGGAATGTTCTTTTCACCTTGGACAGGAACAAGGATATCCACACCACTCTGAACGAGACCACCCAGGATCAATATAAGCGTCCGTTGCACTGGTTTGAAACCCATTTGACGGATGTGAAACGCCCGTGATCAAGCACCCCCGCGCGCGTAGTGGCGTGCGACGCACCGATATACCGGATGCGGTTGCGATTGACGGCAAAACGGTGACGAAGTCGTAGGCGGCGGCAATCCCTGGGCATACTGTGGCGAGTGTCCGGACGGTCAGGAGGACAGAGTGCAGCGAGACCAGCTGCTGCACGAGCGGGAGGACATGCCAACAGCGCAATTTTCAGTTTGGCGCCGCGTTTACATCCCTTCGGGATTTTGGGGACCCGGCGTCCGGAAGCGGGGATGCAAAAAACTCCTCGGGCCGCAAGGACGCCTGTTCCTCCGGTCGGACAGGGAGGCGGGCAAACGGGAAGGCCGCAGCAAGAGCAAACGTACGTCTGAAGCGTCGAAAGTTCGGCACCGCATGGAATCCGACCTGCGGGGATACGGGAAGGGGGAAGCGAGACCAGCGCGTCATCGGCGAGGGTGGCCAGAAGCAGCCAATGCCCCTCGTGCAACGCGAAGGTCTCCAGCGTCCGCGCATCGGGATCGCACGCAAGCCTGTCCAGTTTGGGGATGATTTCCCCTGATTTCGACCATCGAGCCATACATTCGGCGCATGGACAGCCGGAATCCGGGTCAGCGGCGGCTAACCTTACCGCGAGCCGCCAAGATCCGGGGACGACATCAGACGCTGACAGTGCTTGTCGCGGTGTATTGCCAGATCGACAACGGTAATGGACCGTAGGCCGATCACGGCATTCGGCGACAGGACGGGACATCACACGAGTACAACGCCGATCTCACCCTGTTCGCCGTGCCTGTCGCCTTCGCCAGAGCAACGTGATAGGGTCCCACCATGTCCAGGATGCAACATGATTCCAGTTCCGCCGCGAACGACGTCGCCAACCGGCTGCTGGTCGAAGCCGCGCACTTGCAGGCGATCGAGGGCAATCCCCTGACGGCGGAAGAGATCGCCATGTTCGAGATGTTCGAGCGCGAGGGATGGTCGCCCGAGCGGCGCCGCGCCCATATCCTGCGCCGGATCGAGGGTCGCGGCTGCGTCACCGCGGCGGAATGAGCGACTGCGACTACTGCTATCCGCCTGACTACACCGTTCTCCGCAACAGGCTGGACATCCGGGATGCCCGCGCGCTGGATGAGGCGGAGCGCGAGCTTGTCGCCCTGCGCCTACTTGAGCCCGTGCCAACGGGCGATTTCGACCTCACCCGCCTGAAGGTGATCCACCGCCATCTGTTCCAGGACATCTACGCCTGGGAGGGCGAGGTCCGCACCGTCGAGATCGCCAAGGGCGGGAATCGTTTCCAGCCGCGGCGGTTTATCGAAACCGGCATGTCGGAAATCCACCGCCGCATCGTGGCGGCGGGTTATTTCCGGGGACTTGGACCGGTTGGGTTCGCTGAGGGCGTGGGATCGGTGTTGGGCGACGTGAACCATGTCCACCCGTTCCGCGAGGGCAACGGCCGCACGCAGCTCCAATACTTGAAGCAACTCGCCGCACAAGCGGGGCACGCCTTCGACCTCACGCGGATCGACCGGGCTACCTGGCTGGACGCCTCGCGCCGATCCAACGCGGGCGACCACGCCGCCATGGCACGCTCCATCCGCCTCGCGCTCATTTAGTCGCCCGATTTTCCTTCTGGGGATCGATTCCGGAAGCATCTGTGCTTTTTGACCGCCTGACGGCCGGTACCGATGCGAAAGACCCGAAGAGCATGCATCGGATTGCAGGCGAGGAGACGGTGGCGATCCCGGAGAGTTCAGCAGTGAAGGTTCGGTGAGGGGAACAGACCTGATAATGTGGCCCTTGAAGGTCACGGACCGTGCCCAAACCCGAATTACGGGAAAGGTCGGGAGGTTCTCCTCGCTGGCGGCCGAGGCCGATCAAGCGGAAAGGGGCGGAACAGGACAACTCACCGTGGACGCGCGCGCGGGCGGGTTCCTGCCGTGTCCCTCGGGATGCAGGAGCAGGCGCCGTATCTTGCGTAATTCCGGAAGGTTTCAGCATTGGCGAGCCGGGTTGGCACCCGTGCCAGGATCCATTCCTGGAATCGTCAACATACTTGGAAACGTCAAGGGTTCACGAATTCGTGTTATCGCCAGGCTGTGGAGCGGGCGTTTGCCCGGATGTTGCGCCGTCGATATCAGACGCAATGCCACGGGCAGGGCTTGACAAATTCGGGGCAATGGCGCGGTTGGCAGTTCGACGCGACATGACGCGTCACGCGGCGCGGGAGACATGATCGAAAGACAGGGACTTTTTCTTCGATCATGATTCAAACTTCGAGATCGACTTTCAGTCGTGACCGTTTAGCGGCTGAAGGCTTGTACGGATGAAGTTGGCGCAAAACTTGCAGGACTGGCAAACGGCTCAAGGTTTCAGGCCAACAAGCCGCTTTCCGAGAGTTTCGTTGGTTTCAATAGCCTCCTTGTAAATACCGAACAGGTCTTCGTGGAAACCGAGTGTGTTCGGATCGGGCTCCCAAACCCGATCGAACCTTTCGAAGGGCCTGTGCGCCTCCTCTGGTGAAGAAGCGATGCCTTTTGCTGCCGCTGCGAGGCAGACCGCGCCGACAACCCCCGTTTCTTGCACCGCCAGACGTTCGAGGCGTTTGCCCAGGATATCGGCGCGGATCTGCCCCCAGGGGTCCGAACGAAAGCCGCCTCCGCCGCAAGAGACCGTCTCCGGCACGGTTGCCGAGGACGCGGCAAGCGCGTCAAGAACGTGACGTGCGGATAGCGCCACGCCTTCATAAACGGCGCGGGCGAAGTCTGCGGTCTGCATGCCCGATTCGATTCCAAGAAAAACTCCGCGAAGGTCGACGTTCCAAAGCGGTGCACGTTCTCCAGCCAGGTGCGGCAAAAAGAGCGGGGTTGGATGACGGCGCCGCGTGCCGTCCACCAACTCGATCATTTCCGGGATACTCAGCCCGGCCAGATTGCAGAACCATTGCTGCGAGGCACCGCCCGACTGGGTGGGACCGGCGTGGAGCCTGAGCCCTTCGGCCTCGGCAAAAACCACGACACCCGGCTCATTGGTCACGTCATGCGAGGCCACGCCAAGAATTTCGCTGGTGCCGCTGAGATAGGCAAAGGCGCCCTCCCGGCATGCTCCCGTTCCGAGTAGCCCCACCCAGCCATCCATGGTGGCCGTCACAAAGGGCGTACCATCAGGTGATTTTCCAATGATCTCGGTGATGCCGCGGATTGGCGGCATCCGGTCCGCTGCCCCCGGTACGAGATCGAGGATTTGCGGCACATAATGACCGTCAAGCCCTACTAGGCCGATATTCGACAACGGATCAGTCGCCAGTTCTCCGGTCAGGCCGTGATTTGCGAAATCCTTGGGTAACAGTACGAATCGGGTCTTGTCCCAGATCTCGGGCGCATGGCGTTGCACCCAGAGCATCCGCGCGAGCGGGTGCGAGGCATCGACGGGAATAGGCGCTCCCAGCCACGCGATCTTGTCTTCTACGTTCAGCTGATCGTCAAGTTCTGCCGCCTCGTTCGCCGCACGCGTATCCTGCCACGTGATCGCGGGCATCAGCGGCCGCCCATTGCGGTCCACAAACACATGGGTGTTCACCTGGCTGGTCAGCGCCGCTCCGGCAATCTGCCCTCGCAACCCTGCCGCCGCAAACCGTTCGAGCACCAAGCCGATCAACCGGGTCCAGTGCCGGGGGTCTTGTTCACGGACCCCCCCGTCTTTGTGTGTGGTGGGGTAGCTTTCGCCAAATGTCTCCAGTACGCTGCCGTCAGGCGTGAACACGCCTGCCTTGACCGAAGTCGTGCCAAGGTCAATTCCCATGAGATAGCCAGCCACCGCCAAAACCTTCCTGCATCTGCCCCGGATGCATCGCCACAGCATCGGGCCCTTCGGCCAGCTTCACCAACTTGGAGGTAATGACAACACCTCATGCAGTTTGGCATCAAGGATCATCAGGAGTTGATTGCTTCGACCGTCAGGTCTTTCGTCGAGAACGAGATCATACCCCACGAAGAATCGGTCGAAGCGACGGGCGAAGTTCCACCGGAAGTCGCAGCCGGGATCAGGCAGAAGACGATCGATCTTGGATTCTATGCCTGCAACTTTCCCGAGGAAGTTGGCGGCGCGGGACTGAATCACCTCGAGTTTGCCCTGGTGGAACGGGAATTGGGGCGCGGATCAATGGCGCTGACCCATTTCTTCGGCCGTCCGCAGAACATCCTGATGGCGTGTACGGGAGACCAGCGGGAGAAATATCTCCTGCCTGCCGTCCGGGGCGAACGCATGGATGCCCTCGCGATGACGGAACCCGGTGCCGGATCCGACATCCGCGGCATGCTGTCGACTGCGGTCCGAAAGGACGGGGACTGGATCCTCAACGGAACCAAGCATTTCATATCGGGCGCGGACCACGCAGATTTCATCATCGTATTCGTCGCGACCGGTGTGGACGAAACGCCTCGCGGCGCCAAGAAAAGGATTACGGCATTCCTGGTTGATCGCGGAACGCCGGGATTCACGATTCGCGACGGCTACGAGTCCGTCAGCCATCGTGGCTACAAGAACATGATTCTTGAGTTCGACGACTGCCGCCTCCCGGACAACCAGGTCCTCGGCGAAGTCGACGGCGGATTTGCCGTGATGAACACCTGGCTTTACGCGACCAGGATCACCGTTGCCGCGAATTGCGTCGGAAGAGCGCGCAGGGTGTTCGATTTGGCACTTGGCCATGCCTCCGAACGCGAACAGTTCGGGCAGAAAATCGGGAAATTCCAGGGCGTCGGGTTTCAGTTGGCCGACATGATTACGCAAATTGACGCAGCCGATTACCTGACACTGGCGTGTGCGGACCGGCTGGACCAGGGATTGCAGGCCAGTCGCGAAATCGCGAGCGCCAAGCTGTTCGCATCCGAAATGCTTGCAATGGTCACCGACGCGGCGATCCAGATCCACGGCGGTATGGGTCTGATGTCGGACTATCCGTTGGAGCGGTTTTGGCGGGATGCGCGCGTGGAGCGAATCTGGGATGGAACGTCCGAAATCCAGCGGCACATCATCAGCCGCGAACTTCTGCGCCCGCTTGGTGCGTAATCATGTGGCTGAATCCCGGAGGCCAGGGCTTCCAGTTTCGTTGGATCAGGTTGCCGGTTCTCGTGATTTCCTTGTGCATCCCGCGTCCAGGCCGTACCGGACAGGTCGGAGTGCAGGTAACATGCCCCACGGGATCGCACGTACCTCGCCTCGGGACCTGCCGATTCAAGGTTCCACCCCCGACCGCCCTGATCAACGCATGGTTGCGCACGGGGATGGACGTGACGTCGTCCGGATGACGTGTCTCATGGCTGGCCGATGGGACCGACCGGTTTCCGGCGAGACAATCCCGGGAGCTTGCCGCATGCTGGCGGGCCACCTGTCTCAAGGCCGACGCAAGGCCACAAACGGATTCCACGCGACCATGCCATCCTTGCGTCTATCCGCCGGCGTTCCTGAACTGGCGGGAGAACCCGGGGTACTGGCCTCGTGAGACAACTCGGACGACTGTTTCATCCATCCTCGATTGCCGTCGTCGGTGGGGGTGCCTGGTGTCGATCCGTCATCGAGCAGTGTCGGGCGTTCGGTTTCCCCGGCGGAATCTGGCCGGTTCACCCGACGGCCGGGACGGTCGCCGGCGAGCATGCCTATCGATCAATTGATGAGCTTCCGGACGCTCCCGATGCGACATTCGTCGGCGTCAACCGAACGATAACAGTGGGCATTGTCAGGAAACTCGCCGAACGGGGAGCTGGTGGTGCCGTATGTTTTGCATCCGGATTTCGTGAGGCCGAAGTGGAACTGCCAGGTGGCGCGGGGCTGGAGGACGAACTTCTCGCAGCGGCTGGCGATATGCCGATCCTCGGGCCGAATTGCTATGGATTCATCAATGGCCTCGACGGCGCACTGCTCTGGCCGGACCAGCACGGTCTTGAGATGGTCCGGACAGGTGTCGGGATCGTGACCCAGTCATCGAACATCGGCATCAACATCACCATGCAGTGCCGGGCGATTCCCGTCGCCTTCGTGGTCACGGCGGGGAATCAGGCACAGACCGGCATGGCCGACATCGGCAGATCGCTGCTTGAAGATGATCGGGTGACCGCGCTCGGCCTTCATGTCGAGGGTTTTGGCGATCTCGGTGCTCTTGAACAACTTTCGAGTTGCGCCGAGAGCCTGGGGAAACCGGTGGTCGTCCTGAAAGTGGGTCGCTCGGAAGAGTCTCGGCGGTTGGCGCTTTCACACACGGCGTCTCTTTCCGGCAGCCATGCCGGGGCGGAAGCCTTGATGACGCGGCTCGGGTTTGCAGCCGTCACCTCGCTCACCGCGTTCCTCGAGACGCTCAAGCTGCTGCATGTTTGCGGCAGGATTCCGTCAAACCGCGTTGCGTCGGTCAGTTGTTCGGGTGGTGAGGCGAGCCTTGTGGCCGACACCGGCAAGGCCCTCGGACTGCGTTTCCCGGCTCTCAACCAGCACCAGTTGAAGGACTTGCGGGCTGCTCTGGGCCCGCGCGTCGCGTTGTCCAATCCCCTCGATTACCACACCTATATCTGGCGGGACACCGGGGCGATGGTGCGTGCGTGGTCGGCTATCGTGGACCCGTCTCTCGCCATGACGCTTCTGGTCGTGGATTTTCCGAGAACCGACCGCTGCGACCAGGGAGACTGGCGTTCGGCGATCGACGCCGCCATTGAGACGCGACGCCGTACAGGCGGCCGGATAGCCATGGTGGCGACGCTGCCGGAACTCATGCCCGAGAACGTCGCCAAGGAACTCATGGAAGGCGGCGTGATCCCGCTGAACGGCCTCGACGACGCGCTTGCTTCGGTGGCGGCAGTCGGCGCCATGAGGACGAGACATCCTCTCGGCTTGCTGGCACCCGGCGGCGAAACGGCGGATCGCGAGAAAAGCCCTGTTTTGGTGAGCGAATCCGAAACCAAGAAGGCTCTCGCGGGGTTCGGTCTCGACATTCCCCGTGCACGGCGGGTCACGTCACGGGATTCGGTTGCTGATGCCGCGAAAGAAATCGGCTTTCCGGTCGTTCTCAAGGCGGAAGGGCATGCCCACAAGACGGAGTCCGGTGCCGTCGCACTCGACCTTGCAACCGGTTCGGCCCTGAAATCGGCAGCTGCTGACATGGGTGCCGAGAGCTTTCTGGTTGAGGAAATGATATCCGGGGTTGTCGCGGAGCTTCTGGTTGGCGTCATGCGCGACCCTGCTCATGGTTTCGTCCTGACGGTCGCGGCAGGCGGGACTCTGGCCGAGATCATGGGTGACCGCCAATCCCTCCTTGTGCCGTGCACGGAAGGGGAAATAGGTGATGCCATCGATCAACTCGGCATTTCCCGGCTGCTTGCGGGCTGGCGCGGCGGGCCGGAAGCCGATCGTCGCGCAATCATTCGAAGTGTTCTTTCCATACAGGACTACGTGCTTGCCAACAGCCGCGGCCTGGAGGAGATCGAAGTCAACCCGCTGCTGTGCCGTCCTGACCGGGCGGTTGCAGCTGACGCATTCATGAGGAGGGTGGCATGACCGATTCACCGGTGAGGATTCGAGAGGATGGCCATGTCCTGGAGGTCGTGCTCGACAGGCCGAAGGCGAACGCCATAGACCTGGAGACCAGCAGGGTCATGGGCGACATTTTTGCCGGGTTTCGGGACAATCCCGAGCATCGCGTCGCCATTGTCACGGGTGGCGGAGAAAAATTCTTTTGTGCAGGCTGGGACCTCAAGTCGGCGGCGGATGGCGAAGCCGTAGACGGTGACTACGGTGTCGGCGGATTTGGCGGACTGCAGGAGCTTCGCGATCTCAACAAGCCCGTGATCGCGGCTGTGAACGGAATCTGCTGCGGGGGCGGTCTCGAGCTGGCACTTTCCGCTGATATCATCCTTGCGGCAGAGCATGCTCGATTCGCATTGCCCGAAATTCGCTCCGGTACGGTCGCCGACGCGGCCTCCGTCAAGCTCCCCAAGCGGATCCCGTACCACATTGCCATGGAAATGCTCCTGACTGGTCGCTGGCTCGATGCGGACGAGGCGAACAGGTGGGGACTTGTCAACAGGGTCTACCCGGCAGGCCGGTTGATGGACGAAGCCCGCGAGCTCGCCCGGCTGCTCGCGTCGGGTCCGCCGCTTGTCTATGCGGCGATCAAGGAGATCGTGCGGGACGCGGAAAACAGCCGGTTCCAGGATTCAATGAACAGGATTACCGGCCGCCAGCTGCGCACGGTCGACATCCTGTATTCATCGGAAGACCAAAAGGAAGGCGCATTGGCTTTCGCAGAAAAACGCGATCCGGTCTGGAGGGGCGGGTGAGTTCGACGTGTCCGTTTCGAATTCGCGACGGGGTGCTGACCGGTGAGCCGGCACCGGGACAACATCCGCAACGCCGGCCTGATGTGCGTATCCATGGCCGGGTTCTCTGCGAATGACGCCATCTTCAAGCTTGTCGGAACTGAATTCGGACTGGCCCAGACCGTATTCATGCGCGGTACGATCCTTTGCCTGTTGTTCGGTACCTACGCATGGTTTCGCGGCACGTTCCGGACAATGCCCGGACGTCGGGACCGGGCTGTCATCGCGGTCCGGACGGTCGCGGAGATCGGAATCACCGCGTGTTTCCTGTCTGCGGTGTTGAACATGCCGATTGCCAACGCCACGGCGATCCTGCAGTTTGTCCCGCTGGCCATCGTCGTCGCTGCGCATTTCGTTTTCGGAACCCGTGCGGGGCCAATGAGGTTCGCGGCGATTTTCGTCGGCCTTGTCGGCGTACTCATCATCATTCGCCCGGGAACCGCGGGATTCAACGCATACAGCCTCCTGGCGCTGCTGGCAGTCCTGTTCGTTGTGCTTCGCGACCTCGCGTCCCGAAAGTTGTCGTCTTCCGCGGATTCGCTGTTCGTTACCCTGGCATCCGCATTGATGGTGACGATGGTTTTCGGCCTGGCCACGCTCGTTGATGCCAGGTGGACTCCGCCTTCACGAACCGATTTCGGGCTTCTTTCCCTGTCGGCCGTGTTTCTTTTCGCAGGATACTATTTCGGTGTCGTGACGATGCGCACGGGGGACATCTTCTTTGTGTCGCCATTTCGATATTCGATCATGATATTTTCGGCCATTTTCGGGGCACTCCTGTTTGCGGAAATTCCGGACGCCTTGACGGTCCTGGGCATCCTGATTCTCGTGGGCGCCGGAGTCTTCACAATTCGGAGGGAAAAGGCCGCTCTCGAGGGTTAGAGATGCAGTGGTTTTGTGGTGCCGACACCAACCGGAACGATTGCGCCTGCCTCCTCGAAATCCCGATGAATCAGTGTCTTTTGCTGGCGCCGCGCCTGACAGTTCCGGCCCCTGACCGCGAATCCCGCTTGCGTCATCGCCATGACATGTTACCGTCTGCTCAATGGACAATGTCGGAAACCGAAGCACAAATTCGGTGACTGACGAATTTGGAATAGGTAGGAGATTACTCGATGACCAGGTCAAAACTGACAGGAATGATCGCCGGTGCGGTCGCCGTCTGCCTCGCGTGGACGCCCGCGGCCCTCGCGCAGACGGAAATCCACTGGTGGCACGCGTTCACCGGACGTCTTGGTGATCTGCTTGCGGAGCAGGTCGAAAAATTCAACGCATCGCAAGACGAATACCACGTGGTTGGCAGCCACAAGGGCAACTACTCGGAAACCCTGAACGCCGGAATCGCGGCATTCCGCGCCGGCGAGCAACCGCACATCCTCATGGTATTCGAGGTCGGTACGGCCACCATGATGGCCGCCCGCGGCGCGATCAAGCCCGTGTACGAAGTGATGGCCGAAGGCGGGGCCGAGTTTAACCCGGATGGTTACCTGGGAGCGGTCAAGGGTTACTACACGACGACGACGGGCGAAATGCTGTCCTTGCCATACAACTCTTCGACCCCGGTGATCTATGTCAATCGCGACCTGTTCGCCGAGGCGGGCCTCGACCCGGACATGGACCTCTCGACCTGGCAGCAGGTTGATGCGGCGCTGACGGCGCTCAAGGAAGGTGGAGTGGATTGTCCCTTGACCACTGCATGGCAGAGCTGGGTCCATCTGGAGAACTTCTCGGCCTATCACAACGTGCCCTTCGCCACGAAGGAAAACGGCTTCGCCGGTCTTGATACGGAACTGGTCTTCAATGGACCGGTCCAGGTCAAGCACATTGAGACCATGGGGCAATGGGCGGCGGACGGCAGGTTCATTTACGCCGGGCGGCGAAATGAGGGCGGCGCGAATTTCCGTGGTGGTGAATGTGCCCTGTTTACGGAGAGTTCGGCAGGCTACGCGGGCGTCAAGGCCCAGGCCGAGTTCGACTTCCAGATCAGGTCGCTCCCCTACTGGGAAGGCGTGGAAGGCGCGCCTCAAAACACGATCATCGGCGGTTCTTCGCTTTGGGTCCTGGCCGGTCACGAAGCCGGGGAATACGAGGGTGTCGCGGAGTTTCTGAGTTTCCTCTCGACCTCGGACATTCAGGCCAAGTGGCACCAGGACACCGGCTATCTTCCGATAACCCTGGCTGCGGCTGCGCAGACAAAGGATGAAGGGTTTTACGAAGCCAACCCGGGCACCGAAATCGCGGGCATCCAGATGACCGCGAAAGACCCAACGCCAAACTCCAAGGGATTGCGGCTGGGCAATTTCGACCAGATTCGCGGAATCATTGACGAAGAGCTGGAAGCGGTTTGGGCAGGAGACAAGACCGCGCAGTCCGCGCTCGACAGCGCGGTTGAACGCGGCAATGCCTTGCTGCGGCGTTTCGAGCAAGCGAACCGCTGACCGGCAGACTGACCGGGTGCCAAATGCCTGGAGCCGCCGTCCCGGGCGGTTCCAGGCGGAAACCCCGGCGACAGGCAGCGAGGACGATTGGCGAAAACCGCATATTTGGTCGCCGCCCGGCGCTTCCACACGCAAACGGAACCCGTGCCGGGAACAGCCGCCGTATTCCACGCAACTGGGGAGCAAGGGAATCGCCGGCGTGCAACCGTGTTTCCACCGGGAATGGTGTTCCCGGCCGGAACCTGACGCGCGGGCCTGGCTGAACCATGGACAAGCGCGTTACATTCCGTGGCTGGCTGCTGCCGGCGGCCCTTGTTGTTCCTCAACTCGCTGTTACCGCCGTATTCTTTTTCTATCCTGCGGGGCAGGCGGTCTGGCAATCCCTGTTCATTCCGGATCCGTTCGGCCTCAAATCCCAGTTCGTCGGTACCGGAAACTTCGAATTCCTGCTGAACGACCCCTTCTACCGCGCGAGTTTCGTCACGACTGCCGTTTTCTCGACACTGGTTACGCTCGTCTCAATGGGCGTGGCACTCTGGTTGGCCGTTCTGGCGGACCGCCTGATCAAGAGTTCCGGCACGTATCGAACACTGCTGATCTGGCCGTACGCGGTTGCCCCGGCAGTGGCGGGCGTGTTGTGGCTGTTCATGTTCAATACGCGGGTCGGACTCGTGTCCTGGTATCTCGGTCTTCTGGGTTACGACTGGAACCATGTGCTGAACGGGGAAGAGGCCATGGCCCTGGTCGTGATTGCGTCAAGCTGGGGGAGGATCAGCTACAACTTCCTGTTCTTCCTGGCCGGGCTACAGGCCATTCCTGGATCCGTTATCGAGGCTGCCGCGATCGACGGGGCACGCTTCTGGAAGCGCTTCTGGACAATCGTTTTTCCGCTCCTGTCGCCAACAACGTTCTTCCTGCTGGTCGTCAACGTCGTTTACGCCTTCTTTGAAACGTTCGGCGTCATTCACACGATCACCAGCGGCGGACCGCAACAGTCAACGACCATTCTTGTCTACAAGGTCTATGCCGACGGATTCGTCGGTCAGGACCAGGGCTCGTCCGCCGCCCAATCGGTGATTCTCCTGGTCGTCGTCGGGCTGCTGACGATCGTCCAGTTCAAGTACATCGAGCGAAAGGTCCACTACTGATGTCCGGAATGGTCGAGAAACGCGGACTGTCTTACTGGATGATCCATGCCGGCCTCATTCTCGGCGTCTTGCTGATTTTCTTTCCCATCTGGCTGGCATTCGTCGCCTCGACGGTTTCCCAGGCTGATATCGTGAAACCTCCCATGCCTCTCTGGCCCGGCGATCAGTTTTTCGAGAACTACCGGCGCGCGCTCGTGTCCGGCGTCAACGCGCCGGTTGCGAAAATGCTCCTGAATTCTGCCGTCATGGCAATTGGAATCGCGGTCGGAAAGATCGTCATCTCCCTCCTGTCGGCGTTCGCCATCGTCTATTTCCGGTTTCCGTGCCGCCAACTCGTCTTTTGGCTGATCTTCCTGACGCTGATGCTTCCGGTGGAAGTGCGGATTGTCCCGACTTACGAGGTTGCCGCCCGATTTGGCATGCTGAATTCGTACTCCGGATTGATCTTTCCGCTGATTGCCTCGGCGACGGCTACATTCCTGTTCAGGCAGTTCTTCATGACCGTCCCGGACGAATTGGCCGAGGCGGCCCGCGTCGACGGCTCACGTCCGATGCGTTTTTTCGTGGACATCCTGTTGCCGATGAGCCGCACCAACATCGCCGCACTTTTCGTGATCCTCTTCATCTATGGCTGGAACCAGTATCTCTGGCCGCTGCTGATCACCACCGATCCGCAGATGAACACGATCGTGATGGGGATCAAGCAAATGTTCCCTTCCGGTGACGACTACGCGGAGTGGCCCGTCATCATGGCGACCTCGATACTCGCCATGATCCCGCCGGTGCTCGTGGTGATCCTGATGCAGAAACTGTTCGTTCGCGGTCTGATGGAAAGCGAGAAGTAGAAAATGGCGACAATCGCACTCGACAATGTCCACAAGAAGTTCGGCAGCATCGAGGTCATACATGGAGTATCGATCGAGGTTGCCGAAGGGGAGTTCATCGTCATTGTCGGCCCTTCGGGATGCGGGAAGTCAACGCTCCTGAGGATGGTGGCGGGCCTGGAGACCGTGTCCGCGGGCGAGGTGCGGATTGGTGGTGTGCGGGTCAACGAAACAGAGCCCATGGACCGCGACATCGCGATGGTATTCCAGAACTACGCACTCTACCCGCACATGTCCGTGTTCGACAACATGGCATACGGCCTGAAGATCGCCCGCGTGCCGAAGCCCGAGATCAGGAACCGGGTCGCTGCTGCTGCCGAAATGCTGCAGCTCGAAGCATTTCTGAACCGGAAGCCCCGGGAACTGTCCGGGGGCCAGAGACAGCGCGTCGCCATGGGGCGCGCCATCGTTCGCAAGCCCAAGGCGTTCCTGTTCGATGAACCCCTGAGCAACCTGGACGCAAAGCTGCGGGTACAGATGCGGCTCGAGATCAAGGACCTCCAGAAGGAGCTTGGAATCACCTCGCTCTACGTGACCCATGACCAGGTGGAAGCCATGACGCTTGCGGACCGGATGATCGTCATGAAAGCGGGCGTGGCCGAGCAGGTCGGCGCACCGCTCGACGTGTATTCGGACCCGAGAACCGAGTTCGTCGCCGGGTTCATCGGGTCGCCGGCCACCAACTTTCTGCCCGCCGGGGCCGCGGGCGAGTCGGGTCGCGGAGCGGCCAAGCTGGGAATCAGGCCCGAACACGCGCGGCTGTGCGAGCCGGAGGCAGGGTTCATCCGCGGGCGCATGACGTTTGCGGAGGCGCTGGGGGCGGAAACCCTGCTGCATCTCCGTCTGCGGGACAATACGCTCTTCACGCTGCGGCAGGACGGCGGCGATCCCATTCCGCATGAGGGCGACGATTGCGGCATAGCCTGGGAGGAGCGCAACCAGCTCCTGTTTTTGCCGGATGGCCGCCGCCTGTGAAACGGCCTTCCCTCACAGCTACGAATTCTGTGCTCCCCCGATATCGAACCTGCAGACCCCGTGGCTGGTAACGTGTGTGATGGCAGGCATGGGCCCTGCAAGATCCGGAAGCTGTTCGAGTCACTAAACCCCAAGGTCTGAAGCCAGGGGACCAATCGGAGTTCCATGTCATGAAGGCAGAATTCAATTACGCAGGCTGCAACGTCTTCGTTGCGGGGGGAACGAGCGGAATCAACCTCGGGATTGCCGAAGCCTTTGCCCGGACCGGGTCGAACATCGGCGTCGGAAGCCGAAAACAGGAGAAGGTCGGTCGAGCGGTTGCCGGGCTGGCGAAACTGACCACGGGCAAGGCCTTCGGATACTGTTTTGATGTTCGGAACGCGAAAGCAGTCGAGACCGCGATCGCCGGCTTTGCCGAAGAGGTAGGCAGGATCGATGTGCTCGTGTCCGGTGCGGCCGGGAACTTTCCGGCGTTGGCTCATGACATCAGTGTCAACGGGTTCAAGGCGGTGGTCGATATCGATCTTCTCGGAACCTATCACGTGATGAAAGCCGCTTACCCCCACATGAAAAAACCCGGGGGAAGCATCATCAACATTTCAGCCCCTCAGGCGGTCGTGCCCATGTCACACCAGGTCCATGTGTGTGCGGCGAAAGCAGGAGTAGACATGGTCACGCGATGCCTTGCGATCGAGTGGGGTGGTGAGGGACTCCGTGTCAACAGCGTCATTCCCGGGCCGATCGACGGCACGGAAGGCATGGCGAGACTGGCCCCGACCTCGGAAATGCGCGAAAGGGTCGTCGGGACCGTGCCAATGAGGCGATTCGGCGTGCCCGAGGACGTCGCCCGCGCCTGTCTTTTCCTGGGTTCGGAGGCAGCGGGATTCGTGAACGGGACCATCATGACCGCGGACGGAGGCTGGACTCAAACCGGGGCCGCACTTGAATTGGATGCTGTCACCTGAATCACGAAGCATAGCAACCTGGAAAGCCCGCGTGGATTGCAACATCGCGAAGGCCAGGATGGGCGTCGTCCACCCCCTGGACCCAGCTCGGCACCTCCGGCGAGGCGGGTTCAGTAGTCGAGATTTGCGACGCTGAGTGCGTTTTCCTGGATAAAGTTCCTTCTCGGTTCGACTTCGTCGCCCATGAGTTTGGCAAACAGGTCTTCGGCATCCACACGGTCGGCGACCCTGACCTGCAAAAGGCTTCGGTGCTCGGGACTGAGAGTCGTTTCCCAGAGTTGTTCCGGGTTCATTTCGCCGAGGCCCTTGTAACGTTGGAGCGTTGATCCTTTCTCGCCCTCCTCCATCACGACATCGAGCAATCCCGACGGGGCGTAGATGTCGCAGGTGCGATCCTTGCGGCAAAACTGGGCCGGTAGCGCATAGGTCTCGCCGAGAGGTTCAGCCAGGTCGGCCAGCAGCCTGGCCTCGGTGGACCGCAGGCATGATCCGTCCAGCGTGTGACTTTCATCAACTCCGCGCACGACCCGGCTGATGCGAATGCCGGCGTCCTGGGTTGGACGTCCAATCCAGCCGCGTTCGTATTCCTTCGAAATCAGGTCCATTCGTCCCGCGAGTCGGTCGGCATGATCCTGCAGGGAAGTCCCCGGCGGGCGCAAATACAGGATGTCGGCAATGGCTGCCTGCTCCAGGACCCGGTGGCTGTACCGTGTCGGAAACGCGTCAAGCAGGCCGCGAACAGTGCGTGCCTGCTGGACGATTCCATGGAGGTCAGCGCCCGAAACCCTTTGCCTGTTTCCGAGAATCAGGATCGCATCTTCCGTTCCTTGCTTGACCAGGAGATCGTCGAGTTCCTGTTTGTCCTTGAGGTAGGCCTCGGACTTTCCCCGTGTCAATTTGAACAATGGCGGCTGGGCAATGTAGAGGTGGCCGGCCCGTATGATCTCGGGCATCTGCCTGAAGAAAAATGTCAGCAGCAGAGTCCTGATGTGAGCGCCGTCGACGTCGGCGTCCGTCATGATGACCACCTTGTGGTACCGGAGTTTTTCCAGGTCGAAATCGTCCTTGCCGAGACCGGTGCCGAGCGCGGCGGCAAGGTTCTTGATTTGCTCGCTGTCCCAGATCTTGTGAGGCCGGGCCCTTTCTATGTTCAGGATCTTTCCTCGAAGCGGCAGCACGGCCTGGTTTTCCCGCGAGCGGCCCTGTTTCGCCGACCCGCCGGCGGAGTCGCCCTCCACAAGAAAGATCTCTGCCTTGACCGGATCCCGTTCCTGGCAGTCGGCGAGTTTACCAGGAAGCGTTGCCGATCCGAACGATGACTTGGCCTTCAGCTCTTCCCTTTTCTTGCGAAGGATTTCGCGTTGTCGCGCAGCTTCGACGATCTTTTCGACCACCGTCTTCGCCTGGTCAGGGTTCTCTTCCAGCCACTCGGAAATCTTTTCCTGGACAAGGGATTCGACAACAGGACGAACCTCGGAAGAGACCAGCTTGTCCTTGGTCTGGCTGGCGAACTTCGGGTCGGGAACCATGACCGAAAGCGCACAGGTCAGCCCTTCCCGTGAATCTTCGCCGGACAGGCTGACCTTATCTTTTTTTGTCACCCCGGTGTTCGCAGCATACGTGTTGATCGTGCGGGTCAGTGCCGACTTGAACCCCTGTACGTGGGTGCCTCCGTCCACTTGCGGGATGTTGTTCGTGAAGGGGAGCAGGATTTCGTGGTAGCTGTCGGTCCACCACATTGCCAACTCCATCCTGACTGCTTCCCTTTCGCCAACAACATGAATCGGGTCGGTGAGCAGGCTGGTTTTCGAGCGGTCGAGGAAGCGGACATACTCGCTCAGTCCCCCCTCGAAATGAAACCTGTCCGTCTTGGAATTCGCCGGCCGTTCGTCCCGGAGCGTGATCCGCACCCCGGAGTTGAGAAATGCCAGCTCCCTCAGGCGATTCTCGAGCGTGTGATACCGAAACTTTCGGTCAGAAAAGGTCTTGATTGACGCGAGGAATCTGACGCTTGTCCCGGTCCTTCCCCCGGAATCGCCAACCTCGCGGATTTCGTCGACGGCGTCACCGTTTTCGAAACGGGCGACGTATTGTTTGCCGTCGCGCCAGATCTGGAGTTCAAGCCATTCGGAAAGCGCGTTGACAACCGAAACCCCGACGCCATGGAGGCCACCGGAAACCTTGTATCCATTCGATCCGAACTTGCCGCCAGCGTGCAGCGTGGTCATGATCACTTCCGCTGCGGATCGCCCTTCCTCCTCGAGGACGCCAACCGGAATCCCGCGTCCGTTGTCGACAACGGAGACACTGTCATCGGCATGCAGCGTCACCGTTATGGTGTCGGCAAATCCCGCCATGACTTCGTCAACACTGTTGTCGACGACCTCATAGACCATGTGGTGGAGACCGGACCCGTCGTCCGTGTCGCCAATGTACATTCCTGGTCTCCGCCTGACAGGCTCCAGACCTTTCAGTACTTCGATGTCGTCGACACCGTATTCGTCCGCTCCAACGGAATTCTCGCGCATATCGATCATCTTCCAGACTAACTACACATTATATAGTTGATGGAACGTCAAATGTCACGGCGTGGAAAGCAAGGTTCCGTCGTGAAGAGGGGCGATGCCCCCGAGTGGATTCCGGGTGGGATTCCCGCGTTCACGAGGCGGCAGTTGCTCAGTCGTTCTCGGAATTATCGGCTGGTTCGGTGAGAAATCCGTCGTCGTCGAGAGGCCAGAACGGGTTGAACGCCAGTTCCCAGACATGGCCGTCTGGATCGGAAAAGTAACCTGAATATCCGCCCCAAAACACCTTTTCCGGTGCCTTCAACGGAGAAGCGCCGGCGGCGAGTGCCGCGTCATATGCCTTGTCAACTTCCTGCTCCGACGAGAAGTTCTGGGCAAGCGTGATAGCCCCTGTACCCAGCGGCGCGCCTGGCCGGCCCTGATCCTTTGCAAGAGCTTCGTTTCCGAACAAGCCGAGCATGCATCCGCGCATGCGGTAAAATGTCACTTCCGGAAGATCTTCCTCCGGAACCCAACCAAGTCGACCGTAGAACTCACGCGATGCCGCGAGATTTTCGACCCCGAGCGTAATCAGGTTGACGCGTTCCGATTTCGGTCGAGGCATGTGATTCTCCGCAAACAGGCCGTTGCCAGGCAATCATCTGTGACGGCTTCGGGTAGGTTCCCGATAGCGTCGTTGTGTACCGGACCCGCCTGAAAACAGCCGGTCGCAACAATTCTGCCACATACCGGCTCCCGATAGAAGTGCCTGCCAGCACTATGCCCCTATCGGAATAGAGCCGGCGAATAGAAAACCAGAATGGCGAAGGTCAAGATAAAGGTCTCCGTATGCTTCCGGGCCCGGCTCTACGCCGAGGCCTGGTGCAGAATCTCAAGCTACCCGAGTTCCATGGCCGCGCTCGGATACAATCCCCTCGTCGCCATCCAGATCGCCCTCGCCGGAAAGGCCGCCGACATGATCAGGATGCACTACACACAGACCACCCACAAACCATCATGATTTTGCGTGCACCTACCCCGGAGTATGAAACTCGCATGTGACTGACGGTTTCCGGAACGGTGTCGTGTGGAGGCGCCGTTGCCGGGTCCGGAGTATCCCGTTGTCCATGGAATGGGTGGCGGCAGAACAGGATGTTTATTCTTTGCGGTCCTGGAGCCCGTTCCAAAACTGTCCATTCGCCGTGGGGTCCGCGCCGCGGAGTGTTTCCAGCAGGCCTGATGCCTGCCGAGAACGTGGAGAAAATTGAGACGCTTCAGGCGGCCTCCGGCCGCGTGCAAGCCATCGTGAACCCCTCAGGCGTGCTTGCCGCCACCCGTCTCCTGTCAACCACAATTCAACAGGAGTTGGATCATGAGCGATACACCGAAATATGATGACATGTCGGCCCGACCCGCCTGAGTCCCGGCGTCGCCTGCGACCGCTTTCGGCCCGTCACGAGACCGTTTCCGGGGAGCCCGAACAAATAATTGCCGACAGCGACTGAACGGCGACGCCTTCCAGACTGACGTCACCGTGGCTGCCTCCCAAAAAACCAGGGGCCGGCGGCCAGGGGAAAGTGTGTCCAACGCACAAAAGAGTTTCAGAGAAAGGGGTGAGCGGTTACTGTCTTTCTTCTGTCTCGGCGGCAGAGCCTGCTTGAAAGAGCCTTTACAAGAAGAGGCCGCCGGAAGCGTGCAGGGCCACGACCGGCTGCCATGATCAGTTCGTTGAGAACTGGGTGCACGCCAAATTTTTTGTTAGCCTGTGGCGATCCGTTCGGCCTTCCATAGGGCGAACTCTTCCCACTGCAAGTTCTTCCAG
>JAPOVX010000305.1 GCA_026707935.1 Paracoccaceae bacterium | reverse complement strand
GCTTCCCGACTTCCTCGACTGGCACGCGAGGCAGGCCGTCGTTGCCTGACAACAATTTGGGCTACACCCCCGCCGAGTTCAGCGCTGGACATCGCCGTCAATACCTGATACCGTCATTATGCAACAGTGGTGCCAGAACTTTGAAACGGCTCGCGGCGGATGTCGTCGTTCGACCGGTTCTTGACGCCGGTCTTCGGGGGCCCGAGCCGGCGCTGTATTCGCAGATAAGGACATTCTAGATGACCCGAAAAGGCAATTCCGAAACCTCGATCTTGCAACGCAGATTGCTCCAGGCTGCGGCCACTGCGGCAGTTGCATTCCTAGCTGCGACCGCGTTGACCTTTCTCCCCGCCGGCGCGCAGGAGGCGAAGCGCGGTGGCACCGTCACGCTAGTCACACCTCAAGGTTTTCCGGGTTTGGATCCCGTGCTCACCTCACTCGGGAACGGCGACAATCTCCACTCTTTGCTGTGGAATGGCCTGACCCGATATGACGAGCAGAACAATGTCTTACCAGACCTCGCGGTAGGCTGGGACGTGATCGATACGCATACGATTGTATTTCACCTCCGCAAAGGGGTGAAGTTTCACAATGGCCGGGAGGTGCTGCCCGCGGATGTGATCGCGTCGATCATGCGAGTGCTCGATCCAGAAACCGCCTCGCCTTACCGTGACTCGCTCAAATCGATCGCCACAATCGACCAGGTCGATGACGTCACGATCCAGATCAATCTCTCCAGCCCCGACGTCACCATTCCTGCCTCTCTCGCTCCTATCAAGATTCAACCGCCAGAGAACTTTGCCGATGCGAACCAGAATCCGATCGGGACAGGGCCGTTCAAGTTCGTGAAATATGTGTCGGGTGATCGTCTCACGCTCGCCCGTTTCGAAGACTACTGGGACCAACCCAAGCCCTATCCGGACGAGTTCATCGTTCAAATCGCAAAGGACCCTATTACCGCCTATAACGCATTTAAATCGGGGCAGTTCGACCTCATTTGGCAGATGGATTTCTCGATAGTCGAAGAAGTTAAAAACAACCCAGATATGACGCTGATCGTGCCGCAAGTGACGAGCACCAGCCTCATGTTCGGCGTTGACGCCTCCCAGCCGCCGTTCGACAACAAAATTGCCCGCCAGGCGCTCATGTACGCGACCGACAAGCAGGCCATCATCGAAGCCGCCTATTTTGGCATCGGATACCCGTCGCCTACCAACAGCAACTTGGTAGAAAACCACTGGGCGTACCATCCGAATCTTCCGCCGCGCGAGTACGACATCGAGAAGGCCAGGGCCCTTTTCAGAGAAGCGGGTATCGAAGAGGGATACACCTTGACGTTCAATGGGTATGACCGTCAGGACGTTCGAACACAGGCTGAAATCTTGGAGCGGAGTTTGAACGAAGTCGGCATTAAGCTGGAAATCGTCCTGACGGATATCCCCGGCTGGCGAGCTGTATTCGAAAAGCCTTGGCCGAATACCGTGTCGTTCAAAGGCCAGGTCCGGGGATGGGACCCTTCGCTCCTGCTGGCAGGACTCCAATGTAACGACGAGCAGGCCCTCATCTCGTACTGCAACGAAGAGGTCGACGCACTGATGGAAAAGGGCAGGGCAACGTTCGATCAAGAAGAGCGCAAAGCGATCTACTACAAAATCCAGGAGATTCTCTACGACGAGGTTCCATGGATCGTGAACATACATTACACGCCAGACCATGCGGCATTTAGCTACATCAAGGGATTCTATGTAGATGGCCGCGGGCAGTTGCACCTCGACGGGGTCTGGACCGAGAAGTAATCGAAAATCAAGCGAATCAGTGAAGTGGTTACGCCACAGGCCTGAAGCTGCAAGAAGAAGGGTTCTTCCGACCGGGTCTGATCGAAGACGTTGACAGCCTGCGTGCGGAGGAGAAGGCTTACCGGCAGCAGCGCGATGAAAACCAGGCCCGAGACGATCATAAACCAGGCGCAGGCCTCGAATGGGGTAGCCCTGTCTCAGGCGGTTGCCGAGGTCATGGCCGCCGAACTTGCCAGCTACCTAGCTCGTGCCGAGGCTTTCGCCGCGCTGCTCCAGTTCGACGATGAGCCCTCTCATTTCTCTAAGGTCTTGGCGGCCAAACAAGACGAAGAAGCATGAGCCAGGAACTATCTAGCCTTAGTCTTGTCGAGACCGCCAAGGCCATCGCGACCAAGCAGCTTTCGGCGCTGGAGGTGACGCAAGCGTGCGTTGCCAGGGCCGAACGCCTACAAGACAAGCTGAACTGCTTTATCTCGCTTGACCGAGCCGGATCTGAGGATCAGGCACGGCGCGCAGACCGCCTTGCAGCCGAAGGCAAAGCCACTGGGCCTCTGCACGGGGTTCCCGTGGCGCATAAGGACATGTTCTACCGCCGAGGGAGAGCGGTGACGTGCGGCTCCCGCCTCCGCCAGGGATTCTTTCCCGGGTTCACTGCAACCGCACTCGACCGCCTCGACTCCGCCGGCGCAATCGACCTGGGTGGGCTCAATATGTCGGAGTTCGCCTGCAACCCTTTCGGATTCAACGTCTTGGTCGGCCCCGCCAGAAATCCGTGGAACCCCGAGTACATCGCAGGCGGCTCATCGTCGGGCTCGGCAGTGGCAGTTGCTGCCGGCATCGTCTTCGGGTCGCTTGGCTCTGACACCGGCGGGTCAGTAAGATTTCCGGCAGCGATATGTGGCGTTCCCGGACTAAAGCCGACCGACGGCCGCATCAGTCGTCACGGCATGATGAAACTCAGCTTCTCACTCGACAACGCGGGTGTCATCGCGCGCTCGGTGCAGGACCTTGCGCAGCTCCTTAGAGCCGTAGCGGGCCACGACACGCTCGATCCGACCTCCGCAATGGCTCCAGTCTTCGACTATGAGGCGACCCTCGATTCGCCGGTCGCGGGCTGTCGGCTTGGAATTCCAAGGAACTATTTCAGAGAAGGCATCGCCGACGATATCCGCCAGCGGATCGACGGGAGCCTTGAGGTCTTCCAGTCGATGGGTGTCGAACTGGTCGACGTCGACGTGCCC
>JAPOVX010000369.1 GCA_026707935.1 Paracoccaceae bacterium | reverse complement strand
ATGTTTCCACAGGCGAGATGGGGCAGCCGGGGTCCCGCTTCCCTGGCTTCCCGGACGCCGTCGAGATAGGCGGCCCTGGATTTCCTGCTGCGTTCGGCGATCCGCCGCGTAACGCGCGCTATGGTGTCGTGGACTTGGGTCACATTCTTTCCCGAACCTGAAATGGCGCCTTCCACTATCGACTACATGGGTTTCCGGCAACCTCAGTTTGTGCTGGCCGGCGCCGTGACCGTTCAGTTGATGCAGACCGAAATCCGTGAAAAAGGCAGTCTACGCCAGCGAATTCGGATGCACCCGGAGAGCAATCGCTCGTCGGCCGAATTGAAATCTGGTCCTGAATTCAGCGAGATTTGATCATTGAGCCGGCCGTCCGACAGGTCTTCGACATGCCGCCGGGGAACCCGGTCCCGCAAGGCAGCGTACAAATGCGCGCATACGACTATCGCCGTTCATGTTCACCCGTGCGTCGAATGCCGAACAGGATTTCCTGCGCCTTTCTGTCAGTCCGGTCGCGCGAACGAAACTCGCCTCCGACCTGTTTCCCACGCGCGACTGCGGGCCGGGCCGCGCAACGGTCGAGCCACGCCGATAATTCAGGCAAGCCGGTGAGGTCCTGTTCCTGCCCTTCCCAGAGGCATGCCCATGGCCAGATGGCCATGTCAGCGATGGAGAATTCACCGCAAACGAAGTCCCGGCCCCGGAGACGTTGATCCAGGACTCGATACAGGCGACCCGTTTCCGAACGATACCGGTCTTTCGCGTAGGGGATGTCCCGGGGCGGATCCAGTTCGGGCGCATATCGGATGAAGTGGTGTGCCTGGCCGGCCATGGGGCCGACCCCGCCCATCTGCCACATCAGCCATTGTTCGATTTCCGTGCGTTCCCGTTCGGAATTGCCGTAAAACAGGCCGGTCTTGCGGGCGAGATACATGAGGATCGCGCCCGATTCGAATATCGAAACAGGTCGCCCGCCCGGTCCGTCGGGATCGACGATCGCCGGAATTCGATTGTTGGGCGCAATTTTCAGGAACTCCGGATCGAACTGGTCTCCTGCCCCGATGTTCACGTACTTAACCGTGTAAGGGAGGCCCATCTCTTCAAGGGCAATCGAGATCTTCCAGCCATTCGGCGTGGGCCAGTAATGAAGCGCTATCGGTTCAGCCATGGTTTCTCGCCGGTTTTCCGCCCGTCATCGATGCCGGCTCGGGCAATTCAATTTGCCGGCGGATACTCTGTGACAACCACGACGCGGCCGGCAGCAAGGACATGCAGGCAGGCGCCCCGGAACTCATTGGGACACCCAGCCTCCATCCATGGGAATCGTGGCGCCTGTAATGTTGTGCGCAACCGGGGAACACAGCCAAAGCGCGAGTTCACCGATCTCCGCCGTGGTCGCCGTGCGGCGGGACGGTTGTTTTTCAGCCAACATATCGGCGATTGCCTGCGAACGGTCGACGCCTAGCTCGTTGGCCCGCGCCGTGATTTGCGGCTCGACAAGTGCCGTTTCCGTCCAGCCGGGACAGATGCAATTGACGGTGACGCCGCCGGATTCCCGATTGCCGGCCGCCGCGTATTCAAGTGCCGCGACCTTGCTCAAGCCGACCAGGCCGAACTTTGCCGCCGTGTAGGGTGCCTTGTTGACCGATGCGACCAAGCCGTGAACCGACGCGATATTGACGACACGGCCGTAGCCGCGCTCGGCCATGGCCGGCATCGCGGCTTTCATCGTGTGAAATGTCGCCGACAGATTGACGGCGATGATCTCGTCCCATGTGCTTCCCGGCATCGTCGACAACGACCCCGTCGATTGAACCCCCGCATTGTTGACCAGCACGTCGATGGGGTTCCAATCGAGAACCCGGGTCATCAGGGAACCGATTTCGTCGGGAATCCGGAGGTCCGCTGCAAAGAACTCGACGTCGGCCGCGCCGTCCTTGTCAAGTTCCTGGCATGCATGTCCGGCCGCCTGTTCTCCTGGCAATCCGTGCAACGCAATTCGTGACCCCGCAGCGCCTAGTGCCTTGGCTATCCCGAGGCCAATTCCCGTGCACCCCCCTGTGATCAGTGCTGTCCGTCCGCGCAAGTCCGTCATTTTGGGTCCACCAACGATTTACCTTCGATCGACCGCAATAAATCCTTACGTCCGAGTCGAAAACAGGAAATCGCCTGATCCCGCAACCATGTCCCCGATGACGGCGGTGACCAGGCATCTGACCCGGATCGAAATCGGCGCGGTGCCGTGGGAGCCCACGCCGCAATTTCGGGAGCCCGGGGGACGGATGCCGCCGAATGCCGCCGAAAACACGGGCGCGCACCCGAAAATACCGGTCATCCCTGTAAATTTTGGATTGACGGGTTTGACCGGCGGTCGGCCATGCAATAGGCGGTCAGATACGAATAGTCACCGGGCGGCTCGAAGGAGGGCACCGGCGATTGGGACGGCCTGGTTCCGGTGCGATGATCTTGTCGTGAATCCGCACCGACGCGGCCGGGCAGGGAGAATTGAGGTGCAAATGAACGGCATGCAGCCAAGAACCCGTTTGATTCACGGAGGAATCCGCCGCAGCCAGTTTGGAGAGGTCTCGGAGGCGTTGTATCTGACGCAGGGCTACAAGTACGCGAATGCCGAACAGGCGGAAGCCAGGTTTCAGGAGTGCGGCGAATTCGAGTTTACCTATTCGCGGTACGGCAATCCTACCGTGCGCATGTTCGAGGAGAGAATCGCGCTGCTCGAAGGCGCCGAGGACGCTTTCGCGACGGCGTCCGGGATGGCGGCAGTCAACGGCGCGCTGATGTCGTTACTCAAGGCCGGCGACCATCTCGTTTCGTCGCGGGCGCTGTTCGGTTCGTGCCGATTCATCGTCGAGAACATACTCCCGAAGTTCGGTGTCGAGGTGACGATCGTTGATGGTACCAACCTCGAGGAATGGCGTTCGGCGATTCGGGCAGATACCAAGGTCGTTTTTTTTGAAACGATCTCGAACCCGACGCTGGAGGTCATAGATATTGCCGCGGTCGCACGGATTGCTCACGACAGCGGTGCAGAAGTCGTTGTCGACAATGTCTTCGCAACGCCCGTGTTCCAGGATTCCTTCGGGCTAGGGACCGATGTTCTGATCTATTCGGCAACCAAGCACATTGACGGGCAGGGCCGCTGTCTCGGGGGAGTTGTCCTGGGAAAACGGAAGTTCATCAGGGACACGCTCGAGCCCTTTCTCAAGCACACGGGAAGTGCGCTCAGCCCGTTCAACGCCTGGGTACTTCTGAAGGGTATGGAAACCCTGACATTGAGGTGCCACGAGCAGGCACGCTCGGCCAGTTTCCTTGCGGAATCGCTGGCCGGCCACGACAAACTTGCCCGCGTCATTTACCCGTTTGCCGACGATCACCCGCAGTTGGGAATCGCGAAACGTCAGATGACCGCGGGCGGAACCGTTTTTTCGGTGGAACTGTCCGGTGGAAAAGACGCTGCGTTCAGGTTTGTCAACAGCTTGAAACTCATGATCATTTCGAACAATCTTGGCGACGCGAAGAGCCTGGTTACCCATCCTGCCACGACGACCCACAAGCGATTGAGCGAAGAGAGTCGCATGGAGTTGGGAATCACGGGAGGATTGGTCAGGATATCCGTCGGCCTCGAAGACCCGCATGACCTGTTGGAAGACATGCTTCAGGCTCTCGCGTCGGCCTGAGAGCCAGGCTGGGCGCAACCCGCATTCCATGCACGGCGGATCCATGGATTCCGGCGCCGCAAGACCGTTTCCAGTCCAGTTTCATGACGTCGTTGCTAGGGCCGGAACTGCAGGTATGGGCGGGTCCGGTGTGATGCTCCCCTTGATTGGACAATTCCGAATGCGGAGCTATACATGCCGAACTTGAGGTGCGCCCATGAACATCCATGACGTCTTGATCGAGCAGGATAATCGCGGGCAGGAGACCGTCGCGCAACCTGAAGCCGAAGACGCCAAGGAAGCCGTCCGGACGCTGTTGCGTTGGGCAGGCGACGATCCCGATCGCGAGGGTCTGTGTGAAACTCCCGAACGCGTGATCCGCGGGTACATGGAATGGTTCTCCGGGTATGGCGAGGACCCGGTCGAAATCCTGGAACAGGTCATTGAGGATGTCGGTGGATATCAGGGACCTGTGATCCTGAAGGACATCGGGTTCCAGTCATACTGCGAGCACGACCTGGCGCCGATTGTCGGCATGGTACACGTCGGATACCTGCCTGATTTTCACGTCGTTGGCATATCGAAGATCGCACGTGTGGTGGACGTCTATGCGCGGCGACTCCAGATACAGGAAAGAATGACCTCCGAAATCGCCACGGCGCTCATGAGAGGCCTGCTTCCGAAAGGGGTGATCGTCGTTGTCGAAGCCGAGCACTTCTGCATGTCGACACGGGGCGTCCACAAGCCCGGCGTCAAAACCGTGACGAAGAGCCTGCACGGCGTCTATGTTTCGGATCAGGAACTCAGGCAGGAATTCATGCTTGCGATCGGACGCCCGTCTTTCGGCGAATGAAGAACATGCGTGAGGCACGGCCGAGGCTGTGACGGGAATTTGCGAATTTGCGGTGACGGGACTTCCTGATGATCGACGGGGCAAGCCCGTCCTCTTTGACCTGCTGAGACGATCCGGATCATGCCTCCCGGGTTACAGTGTCATGCTGTCGACGCTTTCACGCCATGATGTCAGTCGGTCGCTCCTTCCAAGTGCACGCGTCGTGACGACGAGAGCGAAACGCCGCTCGATCGTCGTCTCGACGGACGCGCCCGCCTGATGTTTGATTTTCGACCGGCCGGGCATGTCATTGGCAGGTTGGTCCTCGGCCTGGGCCTCGTCATGTTCGTGCCGGCCATCCTGGACTGGTACGACGGAAATGGCCACTGGCTCGTTTTCGGACAGTCGGCCCTGATAACCATTCTGGCCGGCAGTGCCATGACCCTTGCATGCGCGAATTCCGCGGGTTCCGGGATCTCTCTCCGGCAGGCATTCGTCATGACGACCGGAATCTGGACGATCCTGCCGCTTTTCGGTTCACTTCCGTTTGTGTTCGGCGTGACCGGTGCCGGGTTTACCGACGCCGTATTCGAGGCAATGTCCGGCCTGACGACGACAGGTGCGACCGTGTTTTCCGGGTTGGAGACCTTGCCCCGGGGCATCCTGCTCTGGCGTGGCCTGCTGCAGTGGTTTGGAGGTGTCGGGATTATCGTCGTGGCATTGGTGGTCCTGCCGCAACTGCGCGTAGGGGGAATGCAGATCTTCCGATCTGAAGATGTCGACAACCTGGGAAACATACTGCCGCGGGTTGCCGAGACTTCACGCTCCGTGGCCTGGATCTACCTGTTGCTCACCGTCATGTGCGCGGTTTCCTACCAGTGGTCAGGCCTCGGAGAATTCGATGCCGTCGTTCTCGCTATGACAACCGTGGCGACCGGGGGATTTGCGAACTCCGATGCGTCCTTTGCGAACCTCGGGCCCGGACCGGAATATGTCGGAATGCTGTTCATGCTGCTCGCAAGCCTTCCGTTCATTCGCTACATGCAGTTGTTTCGCGGGCACGCGGGACCATTCATCAGGGACAGCCAGACCCACGCATTCCTGCTGGTTGCCACCGTTGTCGTTGGGCTGCTGACCGTATGGCAACTCGTGACGGCCCCGGCAGGTAGCGAACTCGCTTTCAGGAAAGCCGCCTTTAACGGTATTTCGATACTGACAGGCACCGGTTACGTCAGCGATGACTACGGTCGATGGGGTGGATTTGCGGTTTCGATGTTCTTTCTTGTCGGCTTGATCGGTGGATGCGCGGGTTCAACGTCGTGCTCGATCAAGATCTTCCGTTACCAGTTGCTTTTTTCTCTGGTCGCAACCCAGATCCGCAGACTGCACAGCCCGCACGGCGTCTTTGTTCCGAAATACGCCCAACGCAAGGTCGGTGAAGACGTCATTGCGTCCGTCATGGCGTTTTTCTTTCTGTTCTTGTTGAGCCTGACGGTCCTTGCCATTTCACTGGGCATGACGGGCCTTGACATGATGACGTCGATGTCCGGCGCAGTAGCGGCACTTGCGAACATCGGCCCGGGCCTCGGGCCCGTCATCGGTCCGACCGGGAATTATGCGGGCATCAATGATACGGCGAAATGGCTGCTCGCCGCGGGAATGCTCATCGGGCGGCTCGAACTGATGGTTGTTTTCGTTCTGTTCACGACCGAATTCTGGAGGCGGTAGATGAACGGTCCGGCGATGTTGAGGTCACTTGGAGCACAGGTCGCTCATGCGCTCGCACAGCGGGGCGTCGACGTGGTGTTCGGAATTCCCGGCGTCCACAACATCGAGCTGTACCGGGGCATCGAGGGCGCAGGAATCCGCCATGTTCTTCCGAGGCATGAGCAGGGTGCCGGCTTCATGGCCATCGGATACGCATGCGTTACGGGGCGCCCCGGCGTTGCCCTCGTGATTTCTGGGCCCGGGCTGTGCAACATCATGACCCCGATGGGACAGGCCTTTTCGGACAGCGTTCCCATGCTCGTTCTGTCATCCTGCCTGGATCCGGACGACGATTCCTCCGGAAGCAGACTGCACGAAATGAAGGACCAGGAAGGGGCAGCGGCGACGGTATGTGACTGGTCCGCGACGGCGCATGACGCGGACGGCGTGCGGAAGCTTCTCGACAGGGCATTCGCGGAGTTTTCGGCCTCACGGCCGCTTCCGAAGCAGATACAGATCCCGATCAGCAATCTGTCCGACCTTGTTTCGCCGATTCCCGACCTGGATCCGGTACCGGGGCCGCCGGCCATTTCGAGCGATGATGTCGAGGCGGTTGCCGCAAGAATCGGACGTTCCAGGCGGCCGCTTTTCATTTTCGGAGGAGGTGCGCGAGGAGCGCCCGCCGCTGCCCTAAGGGTCATCGAGCGAAGTGGAGCAGCCTTTTTTTGCACCTACGCGGCGAAGGGAATCGTCAGAAGCAACCACGTTCTCGGTCTCGGATCGGCGTTGCCTCGCCCCGAAAGTCAGGTTTTGCTCTCCGAAGCCGATCTCTTCGTTGTTGTCGGATCCCGCCTGAGCGAGACCGATCTCTGGCGAGAACACCTCGGCCACCGGTGCGAAATGATTCGGATCGACATTGATCACTCCGCACTTTCCGACAAGCATGGGGCGGACGTTGCGTTGCATGGTGACGCGACGCGTTTCCTTGAGGACCTTGCGGATGCATTGCCGGCAACGGCTCGAGGTTCCGGCTGGGACCCGGCACATCTCGAAAGGACAAGGTCCGAGTTTCGGGCGTCTGCGGACCTGGAACGGCCAGGCATTGCCCGGGTCGCCGATGCGCTGGTTGATGCGGTGGGTGATGAAACCGTCATTTTTTCGGACATGACCCAATTTGCCTACGTCGCGAAGGAAACCGTGTGCCTGAATATGCCGAACAGGTGGTTTCACCCGTCCGGATTCGGCACCCTGGGATTTGCCCTTCCTGCGGCAATCGGTGCAAGCGCCGCACCGGGACGCAGGAATGTCGTTGCCATCGCAGGAGATTACGGATTTCAGTTCACCTTGCAGGAACTGGCAACCGCCGCCGAATTGGGCATCGGACTGCCAGTCGTGATTTGGGACAATCGGGCGTTGAAAGAGATCGAGGATTGCATGACAGCGGCCCAGATCGAACCGATTGCGGTCGCGGCGCCCGGACCGGATCTCGAACTCCTGGCGCGAGCCTATCGGATCGGTTATGCGCGTCCATCGGGCTTGTCGGAGTTCGGAAGAGCGGTCGTCGACGGATTTTCCGGGAATCGTCCGACCGTGATTCACCTGACGCCCGCGATTTCAGCATCGTGAAAGACCCGCGGACCGATACCCGACATCGTCAACGCCTGCGAGGCAAACGGCTCCCGAGTCGCCCGGGTCGCCCGCAGCAACGGCGGACCGCCATTCGTTTCCGATGGCCGGGATCAGATTGACCGACTGACTGGCTTAAAATAATTGGACCGTGATTCCGTTGGCTGAAAGTGTCGTCACATGTCCGAGAAACTGAACACACCACGGTGTTTCCAGGACATCATGTTTCGGTTGCTGGAATTCTGGGCCGGCGAAGGGTGCGCCGTGCTTCAACCCTACGACATGGAAGTCGGTGCCGGAACGTTTCACCCGGCCACTGCGCTTCGCGCGTTGGGCCCCAAACCTTGGGCGGTCGTGTATGTCCAGCCGAGTCGCCGACCGTCGGACGGACGTTTCGGGGAGAACCCGAACAGGGTCCAACGGCATCACCAGCTCCAGGTATTGATCAAGCCGTCGCCTCCCGATTTTCAGAACGACTACCTGCGTTCGCTTGAAGCAATCGGAATCGAGTCCGACTTGCATGACCTGCGTTTCGTCGAGGACGACTGGGAAAGTCCCACCCTGGGCGCCTGGGGGCTCGGTTGGGAAGTCTGGTGTGATGGCATGGAAATCAGTCAATTCACCTATTTCCAGCAAACTGGAGGGCATGACTGCAAGCCGGTATCGGGAGAAATAACTTATGGCCTCGAGCGGCTCGCCATGTTTGTCCTCGACGTCAATCACGTCATGGGCATGCCTTACAATGACCCTGGTTCCGGGACACCGCTGACATACGGCGACGTGTTCAGGCGGGACGAGACGGAGTTCTCGTACTGGAATTTCGATCTTGCGGACACCGACATGCTGTTCCGGCATTTCGAAGACGCGGAAGCGGAATGTCGGCGCATTGTGGGCTCGCATGTCACCGGATCCGGCACTGATCGGGCCGTCCCGCTGGCGCTACCGGCTTACGATCAATGCATCAAGGCGTCGCATCTCTTCAATCTGCTCGATGCGCGTGGCGTGATTTCGGTCACCGAGCGACAAGCGTATATCGGCCGGGTGCGGGCGCTTGCCAAACTCTGTTCCGACGAATTCCTGAAGACTGCGGCCGGTGATGCATGACCGTAAACGGAAAATACCTGGTTGTCGGGCTTGTGACCTGTTGCTTCATCGCGGGCGCAGGCTTGATTTATACGCAGAATTACGCTTATTATCAAAATGTTACGGTCAATAGTTCGATCGATATGGATGAAGATTTGGGTCGCGGCGGGTCCATGGTGGCAACTGATATCCGCCTGACGAGCCTTGCTGGCGGAAGCCCCGAGACGATTCCGGTCTCCGGCTTTACCGGAATTGATGCCCGGACCAGTCCGCTGAAGTTTCGTGGCTGTTTCGTCAGCGAACATTCGCTTGAGCAGTTGAAACGAAGATATGTTCAAGCCGATCATGCGGTTCCATTGCGCCCGCCTGCCTGGTTCGATTGCTTTGACGTCAAGCAATTGACGGAAGACCTGGCCAAGGGCGCCGCGGTCGCGTTCCTCGGCGAACGGGAGATCGCCCCCGGTGTCGATCGGCTTGTGGCGGTCTATCCTGATCAGCGTGCATTTGCGTGGCATCAGTTCAACCAGGACAGCCAGGAGTAATTGATGCCCGAACTGCTCCTCGAACTGATGTCGGAAGAGATGCCTGCGCACCTGCAGAGAAAGGCCTCGGCCGATCTGGAACGGCTGGTGACGGCAGGCCTCGATGCGGCGGGGCTCCCACCTTCGGAGGCGCGGTCCTATTCGACGCCGCAGCGCCTGTGCCTGGTCGTGAAGGGACTGCCCAGGATGTCGCCCGCGACCCGCGAGGAGCGAAGAGGACCCAGGGTGGACGCGCCTGAACGCGCAATCGAGGGGTTTCTGCGTTCGACAGGGCTCGAAAGGGAAGCCCTCGAGATCCGGGACGACAGGCGTGGAGGCGCGAAGAAAAGGGGAGAAACCGTCAAGACATACTATGCGGTCATCGAAAGGCCGGGAACCGTCGCAACCAGAATCGTCCCAGGCATAGTCCAGTCGGTCTTGGAGGACTTTCCCTGGCCGAAGTCCATGCGGTGGGGTCACGGATCCTTCAGGTGGATTCGGCCACTTCGCTCGATTCTGTGCATCCTGTCCGATGGCAACCGGGATCGGGACGGTTCAGGCGCCGCCGAAGCAGACGTGGTCCGGTTTTCGGTCGCGGGCATTCGCTCGGGAAACCGTACATTCGGACACCGGTTCATGTTTCCCGCGGCAATTTCGGTTTCGTCATTCGGGGACTACCGGGACAGGTTGCGGACCGCCAGGGTCGTGCTTGATCCCGACGAAAGGCGAGCAATGATTCGCCGCGACGCGGAACGGCTCGTCCGTGACAGGGGGTGGAAGCTCGTCCACGACCCCGGACTCCTTGCGGAAATATCAGGACTTGTCGAATGGCCCGTTGTCCTGGCGGGTGCCATCGATCCCGAATTCCTCGACTTGCCTCCTGAAGTCCTTCAGGTCTCAATGCGGGAACACCAGAAATTCCTTTCCGCCCGGAATCCTGACAACGGACGAATCGAGGGGTTCATCACCGTCGCGAACACGGAGACGCAGGATGGCGGCGCGACGGTCCTAGAGGGGAACAGGAGAGTGTTGTCCGCCCGTTTGTCGGATGCCAAGTTCTTTTGGGAACATGATCTCCGCCAGGCCCGGGACGGAATGACGTCATGGATTGAAGATCTGGCGAGGGTGACCTTTTTTGCGGATCTCGGAACCCAGGCCGACCGGGTGACCCGCCTGGTCGGATTGGTCGAGGAGCTTTCCCGCGTCACCGGCGCGGACCCCGAATTGGCCGAAGCTGCGGCACGGGTTGCGAAGGCCGATCTGCTCTCCAGCATGGTGCAGGAGTTCCCCGAACTGCAGGGGACCATGGGCCGGCACTACGCGGCCGCTGCCGGATTCGACGGAGACGTTGCGCGGGCCTGCGAAGAACACTACGCGCCGAGAGGACCCGATGACAGGGTACCTGGCGCGCCGGTCTCGGCTACGCTCGCGCTGGCGGACCGGCTGGATACGCTGACGGGATTCTGGAGAATAGGCGAGAAACCTACGGGTTCACGGGATCCATACGGTCTCAGGCGAGCCGCGCTGGGCGTGATCAGGTTGATACTCGACAACGGATTCAGACTGCCGCTTCTCAGGCTGTTCGAGCCTCGGCTGCCTCCGGATGTCTCGGACAGCCTGCTCGGGTTCATCCATGACAGGCTCAAGGGTCACCTCAGGGCACAGGGTGTGACTGGAGACCTTGTCAATGCCTGCCTGGAATTGCCGGGACGCGATGATCTTGTCTTGCTGGTTCGACGAGTCAGGTCACTTTCCGCATTCCTGAAGACGGATGATGGTGAGAATCTCGTGCAGGGATTCCGCAGGGCCAGGAACATCCTTGTTGCGGAAGAGCGGAAGGACGGGGTTTCATACGAGCTGGCGCCTGATCCGGCGTTGGCACGGGAAGACGCGGAACGGTCGCTGTTTTCGGCCCTGGGAACCGCCGAAACTGCGGTCGTAGCGGCGCTTGACAAGGAAGATTTCGTGCTTTCCATGACTGAAATGTCGAAACTGAGGGCGCCGGTGGACACATATTTCGACACCGTCCTGGTCAACGTGGACAATTCTCTCCTGCGACGCAATCGACTGTGCCTGATGAACCGGATCTGCGAGGTCATGTGCAGGGCCGCAGATTTCTCAAGACTTGGCGTATGAACCGGCCTGGCAACGGAATCCTCGCGATTTGTGCTGTTGTCACGGCCAGTTGCGCCTGCGCGCCTGAAGGCCTCCGTTGATCAGGTCGGGATTAATCAGGGAGTTGTCGGCGAAGGCGGCCTTGCGCCCGGAGGAATTCGGGCAAAAGGCCCACACGATCAACCGCCTTCACGGTGCCGATTTGCCGGTACCAGAGGGATTCGCCTTGTCGGTCACGGCGGTTCGGGAAATCGCGGATACGGGAATTCGGGAAGACTGGGACCTGTCGCCACTGATTGCGCCAGGTCGACTGAAGGCAATCCGCTCGAGTCCGGTTTCGCGCTCCTGGGGCGGCCCCGAAACCCTGGTCAATATCGGAATGAACAGGCAGGTCCTTGCAGACCTCTCCCGCAAACTGGGCAAAGGTGTGGCCGCTGAAGCCTTTTGCCACTTCGTCCAGGAGTACGCCGTCAGCATCAGGCGCCAGGATGCCGAGACATTCAGGGCAATCGCCCGGGACAGTGCAAAGATCGGGATTCAGCCGGAGCAATTGGTTGCGTCCTGCCTGGAAGCCTACCGCGCCCTGGTTGGTGAAGAGTTCCCCGAGGATCCGGCAGAGCAGCTCAGAAATGGCCTGAAGTCGATGATTGCTGCCTGGGACGGAACTTCGGCCCGGATTCTGAGATCGGCACGTGGCGCACCTGCGGATGCCGGGTTGGGACTGATTGTGCAGGACATGGTGCCGGGATACGTGTCCGCACGCCAGGGGTCGGTGCAGTTCCTGTCTCCGCTGTCCGGCGAGGACGGCGTTTTCGGGAGATTCCTTCCGGAACGGCTAGGGAGTGCCGGACGGTCATCAACTTCCGAGAATCTCGATGCGGTTGACGACCAATTGGCGTCGGCATTCGATGCCTCTTCCCCGGTCATCGGGAACATGTTGAGCGAATACGGCCTGATCGCGCGAAGGACGTTTCATGACGAGATGCGACTGGATTTTCTGTTGGACGGCGAGACAGCGTGGATCCTGGACGCGGTTCCGGCGGAGCGTTCGACACGGGCAAAACTCGCCATTGCCGTGGGGCTCGTTGACGACGGTCTGGTCTCCCGGCAGGATGCGCTCTTTTCGGTTGATCCGCTGGACCTGAACGACGTCATGCTGGCCCAACTCGATCCGCGCGGCCAACCGGATGTGGTTGCGACCGGTGTGGCCGCGAGCCCGGGCGCCGCGACCGGGCAAATCGTGTTCAGCGCCATGGCTGCCCAGGCCATGAAGTCCCGCGAGCAGGAGTGCGTCCTCGTCCGTGTCGAGACGTCGCCTGAAGATGTCCGGGGCATGTACTCGGCAAGTGCGATCCTGACCGAGAAGGGAGGCATGACGAGCCATGCCGCCGTCGTGGCGCGAGGTCTTGGTGTTCCATGCGTGACAGGCGCGACGGCCGTTCACGTTGATGCTCGGACAAGAACCGTCACGATTCCGGACGGCAGGGTACTCCGGGAAGGTGATGTCATGACTGTCGACGGTACGGGCGGCAGGGTGGTCGCCGGTGCGCCGGGTCTTGTCGAACCTGTTCTCGATGGAGCATTCGGCGTGTTCATGTCGTGGGCCGACGAGGCCCGGACCCTGGGAGTGCGGGCAAACTCCGACACGGCGCTGGAAGCCAGTCTGGCCAGGGAAATCGGGGTCGACGGTATCGGTCTGGTCCGAACCGAGCATATGGTTATCGAGCCAGGCCGGCTGACGCTGATGCGCGAACTGATACTTGCACAAACTCCGACTGACCGGCAGGTAGCTCTTGAACGGCTGCTTCCGATGCAGCGCGCGGATTTCATCGAGATTTTCAGAATCATGCAGGGCTTACCCGTGTGCATTCGCCTCCTGGACCCGCCACTGCACGAGTTCCTGCCGACTTCCCGGGGCGCAATCGAGCGGCTGGCCGAAGCCATGGCGCTGCCCGTATCACGGGTCAGTGAGAGGATCGACGACCTGGCAGAGTTCAATCCGATGCTCGGGTTGCGCGGGGTCCGGCTCGGAATGACCGTGCCGGAGGTCTACGACATGCAGGCACGGGCGATATTTGAAGCGGCGGTTGCTGTTCGCCGTAAAGATGGGACTGTCCTCGCCCCGGAAATCATGGTGCCTCTGGTTTCGACGACCATGGAGGTTGAAATCGTGAAATCCCGCGTCAACGCGGTTGCCGCCGCGGTCCGGGCCGAGAGCGATTGCGATTTCGGATACGCGCTTGGCGTCATGGTCGAGACCCCCCGTGCCGCGTTCCGGGCGGGAAAGATCTCGGAAGTGGCGGAGTTTCTCAGTTTTGGCACCAACGATCTCACGCAAATGGTTTTCGGTCTCAGTCGAGACGACGCGGGTCGATTCATGCGCGAATACGTTCAACAGGGCATCTACGAGGAAGATCCGTTCCAGACCCTTGATCCCGAGGGAGTTGGCGAAATGCTCCTTTTGGCCGCGGAACGCGGTCGTTCCGCGAGACCTGCCCTGGTTCTCGGGTTGTGCGGCGAACATGGCGGTGACCCGAAGTCGATTGCCTTTTGCCACCGGGCCGGTTTCGACTACGTATCGTGCTCGCCCTACCGCGCGCCCGTCGCGCGCCTGGCGGCTGCCCAGGAAGCGTTGCGAGACGCAATGCGCCGCCGGGACGCATCGTCCGAAGGAAGCGGAGGAGAGTAGCCCGCTGGCGTGATATCAGGTCGATCCCGACATCGCCGGGTGGTCGGGGACGGCGTTTGGTCCTGGAATGGCGAACCCGCTGACGACGTGAATCATCGCGGGCAGGGAATGCCAGCAGGCGGATATTCGCTCCTTGTGGCGCAGGTGCAACTTTTGGGCTGTTCTTTCCCCGTGCACGAATGTATTTTGTCTTCCGCACCATTGTATCCTGGTACGAATTGTACCGATCAGGGTCAATTGGGCCGATTTCGGCCCGGAGGGGGGACGCTGAAACTGCATGTCGCGGTTGGTTGTTGCGTGGTGTTTGCCGCAGTCGGCGGAATGGCCACTGCGCAGCCATCTCTGAATCTTGGTTCGTTTCCACCGGCTCGGACGACTGCGCCCAAAATCGTTGCGTTTTCCCAGGTCCCTGACGTTTCAGCGTTCTTGAAATTCCTTCTTGGCAACCAGGGGAGAGCAGACACGGCTTCCGGTGACAACGACGTCTCGAGCGAAACCAGCTCGGGGACGCCTCTGGAAAGTTCCATTTTACCGAAAGGGCGAAAACCCGTTGTTCCGCTCCCTCGGGCTATTTCGCCCGTTGAAACTGTGGCAGTCGTTCCCGGCGCGGCTCCGCGTCGGAATGCCGTCAGGATGGAGCCGCATTCTGCCAGCCCGGTCGCGGTGATCCCTCGAGTTCGTGAATTCGATCCCGACAAAAGTTCACCAACGGTGGACCAGGTCCCGGCGACGGCTGTTGCCATGAACAAATCAACATTGCCAAAGCCTCGCCCGGAAAAAATCCTGAAATTCCGATCAATTGAAAACCTCAGGATCCTGGTCGAGACCGCCAGTCGTTTGCCTGACGCAGCCTCGATTGCCGACCATGATGAATGGAGTTGCCTGACCGAAGCGATCTATTTCGAGGCGCGTGGCGAATCGTTGAGAGGCCAGATTGCCGTCGCCGAGGTCATCCTCAATCGCAGGGATTCACCGGAATTTCCGGGAACCATTTGCGAAGTACTGGATCAGGGCGTCCAAAAGCGGGGGAAGTGCCAGTTTTCTTACAACTGCGACGGGCTACACGAGGTTTTCCACGAAGAGGATGCCCATAGAAAGGCGGCCCTGGTCGCGAGCAAAATGCTGGAAGGGTTCGAATTGAACCTGACCAACGGAGCGCTGTACTATCACTCGGTTTCGGTCCGCCCGGGATGGAGCAAGAAACTGATCAGGACTGCAAGAATCGGCGACCACTACTTTTTTAATCGGCGAGACGCTTGAACCGTTCGATGCTGTCGTTCGCCCGAACCGGGTTGCGTAAAACGGCCATGGTACCGGGTCGTGTCGATACCGGAACTTGCGACCGACGGCCCGCACAGACGACAACGCGAATTCGATCGCGCGAAATCGATCGCGCGGAATCGATCGACGAATCCGTGAGCGTCGGCATTTGCCCGCGGGTGCCTTTCCCAGATGACGACATATCCAGATCGGGAAGGGCACGGCGCCGTGAACTTGACGATCGGGCACGGCGGTTCACGTCGCGACCGGCTGGTCCTCGGGGACCATCTTCGCAGCGTCGATATCGGGGCTTTCGAGGCGGAGAAAGGAAAACCGCAACGCGTTTTGTTCAATATTGCCGTGACCCTGGAAGACGGGGCATTCGATCTGGACGACGATGTCGACCGCGTCCTGTCCCATGACACGATTGTGGAAGCAATCGAGGAAGTTCTGACCGACGGTCGGTCGGACCTCCTCGAGACCGTTGCCGAGCGCATTGCCGCCGTGCTTTTCCGCCACGTCCGGGTGGGTGATGGTCGCGAAACTCAGAGTCGAGAAACTTGATCGTGTACCGGGTGCGCTCGGCGTCGAAATCGTTCGCAGCCGCGGTTCCGAAGCGCCTCTCGTATCGTCGGAGACCGGTTGGTCGTTTCCGGTCACGCCGAAGGTCATTATCGTTCCGAACGACGTACTGCTTTCGGACCTGCTCCCCCCATGGAGCAAGTCGATTCGTGCATTGAATACCGCGTCGGTCATTCGCGTCGACAAACGGGAGGATTCTGGCCCCGTTCCGGGCAACCGGGATGCCAGGCTGCGAATTGAATTTCTGTCTATCGCGCAAAATGCCTGGTACCTGGCTTCATGCGACAACGCGTACGGCGTCGTGACGACCCTGACCGAACTGAAGGCGCGGACTGGCGAAAACCGGATTTTGGTCTGGGCTCCTGCGCGGATCGTTCTCGGGTCTGAAGACGCTACGACATTGCTGAAGAGCGAGAGGCCACTGGCGCAGGAACTCGCTATCTGGTTGGCCAGGTCGGCCGGGGCGCGGAGACTTGTCGCCTGCGGTTGCGGGGATGACCTGCTCGGGACACGTGGTCCAGGCGAAGGCGATGTGCAGATCGACTTTGCCCTGCCCCCCAATGACCTGTAGTTTCCTTGTCGGTCCGGAAACGGGGCGTGCCGTGTTCGGTGACCGCGTTGGATCGGGGAATCAACCGTCACGGAAATGCGCTCGTCATGATCTGGCCCCCGGACCGATCTATGGCGTGATGACGATTTCGATAACATTTCACCGGCATGAACGAGGTCTCTCCCCTTGACCAGTGTCAGGTACCGCCCAATCGTACAGACCGACCGCGTCAGGCCGAAGTCGGCTCTGCCGCTCGCCGGCGGCCCCTTGTGGTTCGAGTTCTGTGAGCGACTTGCGCGGGGAGAACCCCGGGACATCGTAAGGTGGGACGACGTCGATGAGGGGGTCATCGAAGCGCTTGTCCGGCCACGGGTCCCGATTCTGGGCCTCGCGCCGGACCGGCCGCACATCATGGGGATTCTGAACGTGACTCCCGACAGTTTCTCGGACGGTGGCCACTACGCGGAACCAGAGATTGCGGTCAGGCAGGCCATGCGCATTCTTCGTGAAGGCGCATCGGTCCTCGATATCGGCGGAGAGTCGACCCGGCCCGGGGCCGCCTTCGTAGATTCCGCGGTCGAAGCCGCACGGGTCGTTCCCGTAATCGGGCGGCTGCGGGAATCCGGCTTCAGCGACCCGGTCTCGATCGACACACGGAAATCGGAGGTGGCGGCTCAAGCCATCGCGGTCGGTGCAAACATGTTGAACGACGTGTCGGCGATGGAGTTCGATCCGGGGAACCTTGAATTGGCATCGCGAAAGCAGCTTCCCGTGTGCCTCATGCACGCGCAGGGCGACCCGAAAACCATGCAGGATTGTCCGGTTTATTCCGACGTTCTGCTCGATGTTTACGGGTACCTCGAAGCGAGGGCAGACGCCTGTGTTTCGGCCGGACTCTCGCGAGACCGGCTCATCATCGATCCTGGCATCGGGTTTGGAAAGACTGCCGAGCACAATCTTGAGATTCTCAGGGGGATATCGCTGTTCCATGGACTTGGATGCCAGGTCATGGTTGGGGTATCACGAAAGAGGTTTATCGGAACAATCGGCCAGGAGAATGACGCACTCCGGCGTTTCCCCGGCTCGATCGCGGTGGGATTGGAAGTCCTTCGCCAGGGCGTGCAGTTTATTCGGGTTCATGATATCGCGCAGACCCGGCAGGCAATCGCTCTTTGGCGTGCGATGTTGTGAAAGGAGGCCGAATGGCTCGCAGTTTATTTGGTACGGACGGCGTCAGGGGTGAGGCGAACACTTATCCGATGACTGCGGAGTTGGCGCTCCGCCTCGGTGCGGCTGCCGGTGTTGTTCTGAGACGTGATGCTGGCACCCATCGAGTTGTCATCGGCAAGGATACCAGGAATTCAAGTTACATGTTCGAAAGCGCGCTGACGGCCGGCTTTGCGTCGACCGGAATGGACGTGTTGCTGCTCGGACCGGTCCCGACACCAGCTGTCGGCATGTTGACGAGATCTATGCGTGCTGATGCCGGAGTGATGATTTCGGCGTCGCACAATGCGTACAAGGATAATGGAATCAAGTTTTTCGGACGCGAGGGATTCAAGCTCCGCGACCAGACCGAAAGCAAGATCGAGGAGGTCCTGGGGCAGGGGTCTGATCTTGCGCCGCCGGAGAAGATCGGAAAGGCCCGCCGGATCGACGACGGACTCGGCCGATACATGGAGTTTTCCAAGACAACATTTCGAAGAAAAAGGCAGCTGGACGGACTTCGGATAGTCATCGACTGCGCAAATGGCGCCGCCTATCGTGCGGCTCCGGAAGTGTTGTGGGAACTCGGTGCCGATGTCATCCCCATCGGCGTGTCGCCCAATGGATACAACATCAACGACAACTGCGGATCAACCTTTCCGGCCGCAGCTGCGGCGGCCGTCAACCAACGGCGGGCTGATGTCGCAATTTGTCTCGACGGAGATGCTGACCGCGTAATCATGGTCGACGAGAAGGGTCAGGTCATCGGCGGTGACCAGATCATGGCGCTGATTGCCTCGACGTGGTTGGTCGAAGGCAAATTGTCGACCAATTCGATCGTGGCTTCAGTGATGTCCAACATGGGGTTGGAGCGTTACCTTTCCGGACTTGGGCTCTCGGTCATCAGGTGCGATGTCGGTGACCGGTACGTCGTTGAGACCATGCTTCGAGAGGGATGCAATCTGGGCGGAGAGCAGTCGGGTCATATCGTCATGACCGACTACATGACGACCGGTGATGGATTGACGGCGGGATTGCAGGTTCTCAGCGCCATTGTGGAATCGGGCTGCACCGCCAGCGAGCTTTTCAGCAAGTTCGAACCTGTTCCGCAGCTTTTGCAGAATGTCAGGTGTGGCAGGGGGCAGGACCCGCTGGAGGCAGAGAGCGTGAAGTCAGCTGTTCGGGCCGGCAGGGAAGCTCTCGGTTCTTCGGGCCGGTTGGTCATCCGCAAGTCCGGCACGGAAGCGCTCGTACGGGTCATGGCCGAGTGCGAGAATCCTGACTTGTTGAAATCAGTTGTGTCCGACGTTGCGGCGGCCGTCACACGAGCGGCTTGATTCCTGGCTTCTTGTCATGATTCGGATGGCAGTTTGCCCTTGCTGCTGACAAAGAGGCCCAGCAAGATCAAAGCCAGGGCAATCAGGAATTGCGGTGGCAGGGATTCATCAAGAGAGACCGTTCCGAAAAACACGGCCCAGACGGGAACCTGGTAATTGACAAGGCTCAGGTAGGATGGGCCCGCGTCCCGTATGACCTGCAGGAGAATCAGCGTTCCGAGCGCTGTCGATCCAAGACCAAGGAAGGCAACTCCGAACAAGGCTGGAAGGCCCGGCCAGGTCGACGGAATTCCCTCGATCCACAGTGCGGCAGGAATCAGGGCGATCGAGCCGATCAGCAGGTTGACCGCACCGAAGGCCAGGCGTGGCACTTCGGGTCTTCTCGCGATGAGTATCGACCCGGTGGCGTATCCGAATGCAGCAGCCACACAGGCAAATCGCGCAAGAAATTCGAAATTGCCGGAAGCCTGATCCGTGACTGTATCAAGGCCGAACAGTATGAAGACCCCTGCGAAACCGACGAGGATTCCGATTGATTTCATCGGCGTTAGGCGGTCGTTTCGGATCAGGAGATGTGCCATTGGCAAGATCATCAGTGGAATCGTCGCCATCGTGAGGCCGGCGAATCCGGATGTGACGTAGACCTGCCCCCAGTTCAGAAGCAGCCAGGGCAATGCCAGGGAAATCAGGCCGATCCCAAGGCAATACGGCCACAGAATCTCGTTCTCGACAGTCGTCAGGAACCGGAACTCCTGCCTTTGAATGATGGCAAAGGCCGCCAGAACGGCGGCACCCAGGGTCACCCGCGCAGCCGCGATCGTGACCGGCCCGAATCCGGCCAGCGCCAACTCCACGCATGGAAATGATCCACCCCATATCAGCCCAAGAGCGAACACCATCACGAGGCAACGGGTCTTGCTGTGCATGTTCAGCAGTCGCGAATGGCAGTCGGCATGGAACATAGTCCGGATTGGGCTGAGCACGGGAGAGGTCGCGGCTTTTCACGCCACTTTCTTGCCCGGACACGAGCCCCGGTTGCTATCACGAACAATCAACTTTGTGTATGTGGTCGATTGGCAGTCGGCATTCCATGAATGCCTTCTCCGATAGCGATGGCGGACTCGCTTCCCGTGGAACCAACTTGACTGCGGGCCGGAAGAGAAGCCGCTGAATTCACCCGATCTTCGCGGCCATCTCGGAGTTGAACTCCCCTGCGACGTCGGGGGCGGCGGACGTTACCATCGCGACTAGCCGACGATCGGAAGGTCCAGGTTTTATCCGGCCGGTTTCGACGTTCGTTGCGGCAGGACCTGAGCGACCGGCTGACCATACCCAATCCGTCTCCGTTTGAATCAATCCGGGATTACCCGTCGCAAGGCGGAACAGGCATGTCCGAATCCGCATAGCGGCTATGCATTGTTGTGCGTTGTTGACCGCGAATCCGGGACCTACCTTTCTGTTCAGCCGGGTTCTAATCCATGAAATCGAAGAACCCGGAACAGATGGAAAGGAACAAATCATGATCGCAGACATGGTCCGCAAGACCGCGGAAACCGGGCATTTCGAAGTCCATCCGGTTGGGTGGCTCCGTGCTCAAATTGCTTCCGTCGCCCGTGCATGGCGCTGGTACAGGAGCTTCAAACAAACCCACGACGAATTGAATCGGCTTTCCGATCGGGATCTCGACGACCTGGGAATCGTGCGCGCAGACATCGCGCGAATCTCCAGGGAAGTTGCCGACGGAGTGGACTGAAATGGCGAGTGCAAGCACCAGACTCGATGCGGGGGCATTAACCGGGTTCGCAGGCATTGCTCGAAGCGCGGCTTCGCGATCGGGTCAGGCCGTCAGGTCATACCTGAAACGGGCTTTCCGCCGCCATGCAACGGGCCGGGTTGCCTTCGCGTTGTCGAGCATGACGGATGAACAGTTGGCTGCGATCGGGGTCGAACGTTCACAAATCCCCCGATACGCATCGGAAATCATTTCCGGTGAATGAGCAGATCGCAACAACACGGATTCAGATCCCGAATCCAGACCGTGCTGCCTTCGTGCGCGACTTGATCCGATCCGCCCGTGCGTTCGCAATGGGCAAGGGGCTGGCTCTTTGGAACGGCCCCTTGCCGCTACGCCCGGTGCCTTGTTTCAGTTCTTTTTCTGATCGACGAGACGCCCTGCCGAGATCCATGGCATCATGGCCCTCAGGCGTTCCCCGACCTGTTCAATCTGGTGTGCGTCGTTGTTTCGGCGCGTACTCTTGAAGAACGGTTGACCAACCGCATTCTCCAGCATGAAGCCACGTACGAATGCGCCGGACTGGATTTCATCCAGAATGTCTCTCATCCGTTTCTTGGTCTCGTCGTATGGCAACACCTTCGGTCCCGAGACATATTCTCCGTATTCGGCCGTATTTGAGATTGAATAGTTCATGTTGGCAATTCCGCCTTCGTAGATCAGGTCGACGATCAGTTTCACCTCGTGAAGACATTCGAAATAGGCCATCTCGGGCGCGTATCCTGCTTCGACGAGGGTTTCGAATCCCATTCGAATCAATTCGACCAACCCTCCGCAAAGAACCGCCTGCTCCCCGAACAGGTCGGTTTCGCACTCTTCCCGGAAGTTCGTCTCGATAATGCCCGATCGACCACCACCGATCGCTGAGCAATATGAGAGGCCGGTCTCGAGGGCACGCCCGGTCGCGTCGTTATCGACCGCGACGAGGCAGGGGACTCCTCCACCCTTGAGGTATTCGCCGCGAACCGTGTGGCCTGGACCCTTGGGCGCCATCATGATGACATCCAGCGTTGGTTTGGGCTCGATCAACCCGAAATGAATATTGAGACCGTGGGCAAAGGCGATTGCCGCTCCGTCCCGGATATTCGCGTGCACGAGATTTCGGTAGGTTTCGGCCTGCAGTTCATCGGGCATCGCGAACATCATCAGGTCGCACCATGCCGCCGCGTCGGAGATGCTCTTTACCGTCAGGCCTTCGGCCTCTGCCTTTCGCGCCGAGCCGGATCCTTCTCTCAGGGCGATGCAGACGTTGCGGGCACCGGAATCGCGGAGATTCAACGCGTGGGCGTGCCCCTGTGAACCGTATCCGAGAATCGCGACTTTCATGTCCTTGATCAGATTCACATCGCAGTCTGTGTCGTAGTATACGCGCATTGGGCATGTCCTCATTTCAATCCAGATCGACATCGTCAGGTACCGTCGTGTTGGTGACGTCGGAATCGACACCGAGTACCCATCCATGCGCAAATATGACTTTAAATTGTTCATTTGAAGGCCGGATTTTGCGAAAACCCGAAATGGAAACGCTCTTGTGGCAAAAACAAGCGCCGCTACGAAAAGACTCCGTCTTTGCGATCGCTAGAACCGGTCGCACTAGGCAGTTGTCTTCGGGAGAACCAGAGTGTCGAATTTCGGGTCCGGCGGTCTGGTCCGCCGGATCCCGAGTAAACGAACGGGACAACGACGGACCGCGTCGGTCAGGCGACCCGACCGAGACCTGCCCGCATGAATGGTTTTCGCACGACTGCATTCTGATGCAGGGTCTTGAGCGCATGCAGGCGTAACGAGCCGATGACCGGGTTTCCCGCAATCGACGCCCGGTTGAGCAGTTCCACTGCCGTGAACCGCGCCAGAATGTCAGGCCAACGGCGCCGACTGAATTGGCCAATGACGGTTGGCGACCCGGGATCCAGATTGCTCGACCGGATGATGTCGCAAAGAGTCTGGATATCCGTCAGAGACATGTTCAATCCCTGGGCGCCAATTGGAGGAACGACATGGGCTGCCTCGGCCAGAATGACCGTTCTCTGGCCGGTCAGGCGGTGGGCCAGTTGACCCACGACCGGCCAGCATGACCGTGGTCCGGCAACTTCCAGGTCTCCGAGGACACCACAGCTACGTGCGGTGAGTTCCCGATTGAATTCCTTTTGAGGAAGTTGGGATAGCAGTTCGATTCTCTTGGCCGCGTCCATCCAGATCAACGCCGACCTGAACCGTCCCGAGTCGCAGGTCATTGGAACCAGGGTCATCGGCCCGCCGGACAGATAGATTTCAAGTGACTCTGACTCGTGCGGTTGCTTGTGAAACACCGAACCGGCGAGAGCACTTTGACCGTATCGCCAGGATTTGACGCCGATTCCCATGGCATTCCTGACATGTGAATCACGCCCGTCGGCACCGATCAGCAGGCGACACGAAATCACCGAGCCGTCCGTCAGGTCTACGACCACGTCCCTAGTTCTCGGGCAAATCTGCCGGGTCAGTGTGCCGGATTTCAACAGGACGTTGGGCAGTTCCAAGATGCGGTCGACGATGGCATTCCGGACGACTCCGTTCGCGACGTTCCATCCAAATGGCCTGTCCGAGATCTCGGCGGCGTCAAACCGTGCACGGTAACGGATCCTGTTCTTGTGACCTCCTGCATCGAGAATGGTCAGCACCTGAAGCGGCATGGCGTGATCGGAAACCCGATGCCAGATCTTCGCTTCCTCCAGGGTCGATCGGGCAGGTTGAAGGAATGCGGTCGTGCGGTTGTCGCGGGAAGATTCCTCACCTGGTGTCGTTGACGGGTCCGCACTCGTGCAAACGACGTCAAAACCAGCCGAACCAAGTGTCGCCGCGGCCACGAGCCCGGCAATTCCACCTCCGCTGACAAGGATGTCTGTCGTGACTCTATCGGATCGCATATGCGTTTGTATTGCGGATCGGGATCGATAAACAATCGAAACCGGCAGGCTCGCATGTTGACGACGACGACGAACCTGAAGGATCGAGCATGGTTGTGGCGGCCCCGAACTTCACCGCCGCCGGAGCCGGTTCACTGAATGGGATACGTGCGGGG
>JAPOVX010000020.1 GCA_026707935.1 Paracoccaceae bacterium | reverse complement strand
TGAGCGGCATGGATCAGGTCCGACACCGCTGCCGGCCATAACGGTGACCATACCAAATCGCTGGCAAGAACACCGAAGGCCGCCATCCATCGCCTTCAGTCCGATCGACCGGCCGGCCCCCCGCTCTTGAGAATCCGTTACGGGTAAGCCGGAGCATCCGCATTCGCGGACCGGTTCAGGCTCCAGACCACAGGACGCCCTGGAATTCGCCTACGATACCTTCGAACCGGCGGGGGCGTCGCGTCTCGCCAGGAGGTTCGAGGTCCACGCCACGCCGAAGCACGGGCAGTTGGCCCAACCTGGCGGAAATCGAGATCAATTTATGGTCTCGCCAGTGCCTGGACCGCCGGATCCCGGATCGGAAAACCATGATCAGCGAAGTTGCCGCATGGCAGGTACACCGCAACGCATCCGCGAAACCCGACAACTGGCGGTTCCGGACCGAGGACGCCCGCATCAAGCTGAAGTCACTGCATCCATCAATTCAATGATGTCAGGATACTCGTCACGTTCCGCACGGCGTACGCATGCCCCCGGTCCGAGGAGTTGCGCTCAACACCTCGTCAGCACCGGTCGTTGCCCATGCCAGTCAGTCCGTTTCTGGAATGCCCTTGCGAGCGCGAGAAGCTGGAAGTCGTTGTGGCGTCGTGCGACCATCTGCAATCCTATCGGCAGCCCGTCAGAAGAAAACCCGCACGGCAGGCTGACGGCGGGATGCCCGGTCAGGTTGAAACCGCATGTGTAGGGGATCAGCGTCCCGAGTTCCTTTCCCGGATCGAATTCGGACAGTGCCATCGCGACCCGCGGCACCGTCGGTGTCAACAGGCACTCCGCGCGAGAGGGAGCGAGCACGTCATCCACCGCAACCCGGAGTCCCTGGCGGACCATGACAGCAGCCTCGAGGCGTTCTTTCGGGATGTCGAAGGATGACCTGAGCATTTCCGCGACACCTGCGTGGTAGTATTCCTCCTTTTCCTCGAACACGCCGCGATGTGCGGCGGCCAGTTCGGCAGAGAAAAACGTCACGACGGCACCGATCGCCGCTGGCAGTTCCGGCAATTCAACCGTGGAAATCCTGGCCCCGGCATCACGGAGCATCGCGCAGGCCGATTCGAACGCCCTGTCGACATCAGGATCAATGGCGTGGACTTCGTCGAGGGCGGAACGCGTCGCCGGCCCGAGCACGGCGAACCTGGCACCGTCGATCGGCGGTGCATCCGGCGACATGTCCGCAGCTGCCTGCAGGGTTTGCGGGTCCAGCGGGTCCGGACCGGCAACGACCCGGAGGACATCGGCAATCTCGGCCGCCGTCCCGGCTATGATTCCGACATTGTCGATCGAGGGTGCAGTTGCCTGACGAATTACGCCTGCCGTGCTGATCAGGCCAGCCGTGGGCTTCAGGCCCGTGGTTCCCGTCATGGCCGCTGGAATGCGGACTGAACCCGCGGCATCGGTGCCCAGCGCGAATTCCGCGGATCCGACTGCCACGGAAACGCCCGCGCCCGCGCTGGACCCGCCCGGATAGTGCGTGATGTTCCAGGGGTTGCGGGTGACCGGCTCGTCCAGCCCGCAGGTCAGTTCGTGGGACACCTGCGTTCCGACGAGGACAGCACCCGCATCCCGAAGGCGGGCGACAACCGTCGCGTCCGAGGTTGCCACGTTGTCGGCAAATGCCCGGCATCCGCCGGACGTCACGACCCCTGCGACTTCGAACACCTCCTTGACGGCAAAGGGGCAGCCGTGAAGGGGTGACCGGGGTTCCCGTGCATCCGCCCGTCCTGCTTCATCGCGCGCCTCGTCTTCGCGCAGGTGGACGTATGCCTTGACGTGGGGCTCGCTGGATCCGAGAACGTCCAGGACCTGCCGGAGCCGGGCACCTTCCCTGTCAGCCACGCGCGCCTCCCCGCATTGCCGCCGATGCGCCGCCGTCGATTCGCAGCGTCGCGCCGGCGACATGCGACGCCTTGTCGGATGCCAGCCACAGCACGGCCTCGCAGATGTCCGAGCCCTTGCCATGCCGCCCCGACGGCGCGGCGGCCCAGTTGGAATCGTCCTCGGCGTGATGCCCGTAACCCCTCGGCGTTGACTGCACCCCCGGGTGGACGGCGCCGGGGCAAATGGCATTGACGCGCACGCCGTGCATCACGGCTTCCGCGGCCAACGCTTCCGACATGGCGAGGAGGCCTGCCTTCGAAACGGAGTACGCGGGCAAGTGGTGGATCCCGACCAGGGCGGCATCTGACACGATATGCACGATCACCCCGTGTCCGCGGGCCTTCATGGCCGCGAAGCACGCGCGCGAGTACCGGAACGACGACGTCAGGTTGACCTCGATGAGCTCGCTGAAAATCTCTTCCGGCGTATCCGCCAGTGGCGATTCGAAGACGATGGCCGCGCAGGAAACGAAAAGGTCCGGTGCGCCTCCGCAAAGCGCGAACACAGCCTCGACGGCCGCATCGCACGCCCTGCGGTCCGTGGCATCCGCCGCGATGAACCGCGCACCGGTCGAGGCAGCAACGGCCGCGCCCCGCGCTTCATTCCGCCCGGTGAAGGCGACCCGCATGCCCGATGCGGCGAGCTGCTCGACAATCGTTCGGCCAATTCCCGACGTGCCGCCCGCCACGAACGCGTGTTTCCGGCCGGTTCCCGTCATTGTTGGTGTACCTTGCTTGCACGCAGCGCGGCACGCAACCCGCCGTCGATCGTGAGCGATGCCCCGGTGCAGGTACCAGGACTCCCCTGCAGGAAGAAATCAACGGCCCTGGCAATATCCCCGGGTGATGCGAGCCGTCCCGCCGGTGGCACGAATGGCGGGCCGAGATCACGCATTTGCGGTTCATTCGCGATCGGACCGGCAACCGCCGCGATGTCTCCGGGGCAGATCGTGTTCGCCGAGACGCCGCGTGGTCCACCCTCGACGGCCAGCATGTTGGCCAGCCAGAGCAGTGCCCGTCCGGCAACCGAACAGGCCCCGAGTTCCATCTCCGTGCGGACAGCCGTGCCGGAAGCCACGAACACGATGCTGCCGCCGCCGTCGGAAAGCGCCGGCATGCAGGCCTTGGCAAACCTGAACGGAACCACGAGATTGTCTTCGAGGATGGAATCCCACGCGGAATCGGTTGTCTCCGAAATGCGCGCCGTGTGTCGGGAACCGTCCGTCCAGACCAGACCGTCGAGACCGCCGAGCGCACCGACGGCATCCGCCACGATCTGGTCGACCCCGCCATCCTGCCGACAGTCACCCGGTATGAACCTCGCTGCCGTGTCATCGGCGCGTGCAATTCCGCGCCCCCCGTGGCTGGCGGCAAATGCGACCATGCAGCCGCTGCCGGCCAGGTGTTGCACGATTGCCCGACCCGGCGCCGCCATGCCGCCCGTGACCAGGACACGCCTTGCCGCCGCTGGTTTCAATCCCCGCCCTTCGCCATTGACGGAAGAACGCGGATCGACCCGTCGCCTGCAAGTTCGGGATTTTGTTTCCGCCACGCCTCGCGGGGGTTTTCCTCCCGCCACAGGTCCACGTACTCGGACTGTTTCATGAAGGTGATATCGGGATGATCGGCGGCATGCTGCAACAGCCGCTCAAGCACGCGGATGCGGGCTCCGCGCGCAATGGATTGCGGATGAACCGTCAGGTTGAACACCCCTCCCGGGCAGTTCCCGACGGCATAATCCAGTTCCCCCATCCACATTTCCTCGGCCTGCGACGGTGCCTTCAGGCCGGGGATTTCACCCCAGGCGAATTCGAACATCGGGACATCGTCCATGATCCAGGCAACGGGCAGGCCGACGATGTCCGTCAACGTGCCGAACTGGAACGGGGCGTCCCGGGTCCAGGTATCACCCTTGCGGACGTAGACCGGCAAGTGGTCGGTTGCCATTCGGCTGCCGTCGAAATCGAAGCCGAACTCGTCAAGCAGGTCGATGGTATCGACGCTCATGTTCCATGCCGGGGCGACATGCCCGCGGGGACGGATGCCCGCGACGTGATCCAGCGCCTCGAGGCCGCGTTCGATGATCAGCCGCTGCTGGTCCTTCGAAAAGTCTCGCGGATCCTCGTGCATCCATCCGTGATAGGCGAATTCATGCCCCCGGCCCGCAATCTCCCTGATCAGGCCGGGATAGGCCAGGGCAGTATGGCCCGGGACCAGGAACGTGGATTTGATGTCATGGTGATCCAGGATCGCCAGCACCCGGCGGCAACCCGACACGTCCAGTTCGCCGCGCGAGAGCATGCTCGGGTTGTTCGTATGGAACGACGAGATCCACAGGGACATCGCATCGAGGCCTATCGTCATGCAATAGGTCAACCGCGGCAGCTTGCTCATGAGCTAGTCCCGTCCGTGCCTGGATCGGTCGAATCCCCTGGGCGGATGGACTTCGCAGAGGTGCGTGACATTGCCTTCAGGATCGTAAAACGACCGGAACCGATACCACATTCCGTCGAAGTCCCCTTCAGGTGCTCGCGGCAGAAACTCGCCCGCCCCATAGTGCATCATCTCGTCGGCCCACTTGACATTGTGCCTGTCGAGTTCCGCGATCGCCTCGTCCAGGTCCGCGACCTGTATGGCAAAGGAATGCACTCCTGCCGGATCGTTCACGTAGTTGCCGGTACGCTGGTGCTCGTCACGCGGAGCATCCGGCACCGACAGCAGGACAAGGTCGGTATCGCCGCACATGAACATGGCCCAGCCCTTGTCCGGTTCGTATCCATGGGGATGCAGTTCCAGACCGAGGACGTTCCTGTAAAACGCGACCATCGCCGGAAAGTCCCTGACGACGATGTCCATGTTGTCGAGGCGAAGTGGTTTCAGCATTTTCAGTCCCTCAGCGGAATTGCGACGGATGGCATCGGTGCAGCGGTCGCGCCGAAAATCTTCATCGGGAATCCCATGAAGGCGAACTCGTAGAGTTTTTCCGCCGCAATCTCTTCCATGTTGACCACTTCGATGATCTGGGCACCGGCGGTTGTGAACATGTAGCAATGCACCGGCGCGTACTGGCCGTAGTACGGTTGCGGCTCAAGCCCGATATTGTCGCCGGCGATGCACATGGTCCCCGCCTGTTCGCAAAGCCAGCGCGCGGTGTCCACGTTGATTCCCGGAGAGCCGTCCAGGTATTCCTTGTTTGGCCACATGCGCATGCGCCCGGTGCGCACGAGCACGACATCGCCCTTGCGGAACTTCACGCCTTGCCGTTTGGCCGTGTCCCGGACATCCTTTGGCGTGATCTCGTAATGCGGCGGCAGGATGTCCACACCGTGCATGCCGGCCACGTCCAGGAGGACGCCACGTGCGATGACCGGCGGATAGCGATCGCTGCCGCCCTTGGTCCAGACCATCGAACCCAGGTGTTCATCCTGTGTCCAGCCGTTCCATTGCATTCCCCAGTAACCCATGTGGTTCAACGTATCGATGTGGGTGCCGCAATGCGTGTACATGGATATCGCATCACCGGAATAGCTGTATTCCTTGTGGATTTCACCGCTGTAGCCGGACCGGCCGTACGCGATTTCGCCTTTCGGGGTATGCGTCATCCAGATGCTGAACGGCGGGTCTCCGGCCTCGGTCCATGATGGCATGCTGGATTCGTAGACCACGTTCAGGTCGAACACCTTGCGTCCGTCCATGCGCGCCATGATCGTCGCCACGGAATCGGGAGTGATCCAGTTCAGCCGGCCGATTTCGTCCGCGGGTCCCCAGGGACTCTTCGACACCTTGTGGCCGCCCTTGTCCAGCAACGGCTCGGGTTGCAGTTCAGCTTTGAGTTTTTCCAGTTCTTCAACGGACAGTCCGCACATTCAACCACCTCCGACTTGATGCCGTCCCGACATGGATCGCGGGAAGCGTGAACGCGAACTTGACATATGTCAATGACGTGATTTCAATGACTGTCAAAAGGGTTCACTTATGGTCGAAAAACTGCACGTGGAAGCCCTGAACCTGCGGCACCTGAAGGCATGGGTCACGGTGGTGGAGGAAGGGTCCGTGACCGCCGGCGCAAGAAAGCTCGGAATTTCCCAACCCGCGCTCTCGCAGCAGCTGAAGTCCCTGGAACAGTTCTTCGGCAGCCGGCTCGTGGAGCGATTGCAGCGGGGGACGCGGCCAACGCCTTTCGGCCGTACGTTGTTGCCCGACGCGAACAAGACGCTGGCGACGGCGGAGCGGCTGATGCGGCAGACGCGACGCGCCATCGACCTGGAGGCCGGCGTCCTGGAAATCGCGACACTTCCGACCCTGGTCGATGCCGTCATGATCGTACCGATCAAGCGCTGGCAGGAACGGCACCCGAAAGTTTCGATCCGGATCAAGGAATTCGCGCTGCAGTCATCCATGGTGGAGGCCGTGGCCTCGGGACTGGGTGATCTTGCAGTCGGCGTGCGTCCGCCGAAATGGCCGGGCACAACGATTCCGCTGGGTTGGGAACAATTCTCTGTCGTCCTGCCGCAGCACGACCCGAGGCTGGACGACACGGGGCCGGTGGACCTGCCGGAATTGTCCGACCACAACTGGGTTCTCTACAGCAGGACCAACGGACTCGCGGACTACGTTGCCGCGGCCTGCGCGATGTCCGGCTTTCGGCCACGCGAAGCCGTCCGGACTTCACAGGTCCAGGTGGCCCTGCAGCTGGTGTCCGCGGGGCTGGGCGCCGCGCTGGTCCCGTCGGCCAACGTGCCCCCCGAGATGGCGGCGCAAACCCGCACCCTGAATCCCCCGATCGCGTGGGAACTTGCGGCATTTGCCAGGTCTGAGCTGTCGCGGCCGGCGGAGGAATTCGTTGCCCTTCTCCAGGAACTCGAATGGCAGGAGAAGCCGGCGAACTCCATCGGGCTTCCGGGCAACTAGTATCCCGACTTCATCGAGTTGATGGATACAGTGACTTCGGTTCGATACGGGCGTCCCTGGTCGTTAACTGCCGGTTGACGGGTTTCGCGGAAGCGTTGCGGTGATCCTGCCATGCACCGACTTCGCTGATCATGGTTTCCCGATCAGGGATCCGGAAGAAGAACGGAACCAGGAAATCCAAGGCAGAAATTCTCGTGGCGGAACCTGTCGTGACCGGCAATCACATTTGGCTCGGCTTGCAATCATCTTGGTTTCCTGCCCAATTTGAATGCGTCTATTGACGAGGGAAGGCCCGAATAAATTTCGAATGAACCCTGGTTGCTTGCAATCAGGCTGCAACCATCGGGTTGAACCCACTTTGTCTGCGAACGGGTTGCAGGATACGCCCTGGATTGCTGAGAGTGGTACAGTTTCACGCGTTGGCCCGTGCTGCCCATTTTGGTCAACCCGGTCGTATCGCCCGAGAGGTTTGCGACCAGATGCAAACCTGTCCACACCTGACGCTCATCCCGGCAGGGAACCATCGTAATCCGCGGGGTCAGGCAGCGGCCAGCCCCATTTCCTGATTGGTGCTTGCCACGTCGAAGAGCCTGCTAGGAACATTCCAGGCCGCCAGCCAACCGTGGTGCGACCCTGCGGTTTGTGGTGGTTCCATTTACCGACCTGTCTGCGGAACCAGGCTGTCCGCAGCGGAATAATCAATCATGGAGGCCGCTGGCATCCGCCTTCCGGTGGTCAACGTCGGTCCGATTCCGGGAGCAGCCATGAAATCGTAGTGGATCGATCGGAACACGTCCGTAATCCTGGCAGTCGCAGCACGGGAGACGCCGTGGCCGATGAACTGGCGGGTTTCGTCTTCGGGCCCCGGCCGTCGTCGCCGCGCAGGTTCGTCTTCAGGGTCAGGGTCGTCGGCCTAACCGTCGTCCCCGAACAGTCGTTGGCAGGCAGCTTCGGCACGGGCAAGTCCCTCGTCGGTCAGGTAGACGGATTTTGCCTTGCTTGCCGGATCGGAGATGAGGTCCTTGTCGTGAAGCCTGTCCATGGCATCCCAGTCGAAGGACTTCCACGCGCGCGCGCCGCCGAAGCGTGGACGCTCGCAAATGTTGAGATAGAGCAATGCCAGAACCGCTTCATCGATCCTGTCATTCGCCAGGTCGTCGCTCATCGTCCGTGCACTCCTTCTATTTCAGGTCGAGCTTGCTGCTGCCTCCCGATCCCATGGCGCGCGAGATCAGGTGGTCGGTCACGTCGTTGAAGTAAGCGTTCAATTCGGAGTGAAGTTGACAATACTCCCGCCACACCACCCGGTCGAACTGCCGCTCGCGAACGCGCACCATGACGGTCGTGTGGCGCTGTCGCTTGTAACGGAAGGGCCGCACACCGTGCTTGCGACACACCGCGCGGAACAGATCGACACACCACAAGTCGGGAAACGTATACTGGAGTTCGACCTCGGGCTCTTGCTCCCTGCCCGCTCCTGGCAAACGCCCCTGCAGCCGTTCGATCGCGGCCCCGGCAGCCGACTTCTCGCCCAGACTGCCCGCTCGCCGGAACAGCGCCTCCAGCTTGGCAAGTTTATCCCTGAGTTTCCTGTCTCCGTTCATGGCACACCGCAGGACTGACAATTAACGGGTGAAGAATGATCGAATGTCATCCCACATCCCCATTTTCGGCGCCCGCGATCACATCGGGCCAGAGGGCGCCGAGCGGGAAGGCGATGGCATCGAAGGGAGGAAGCGAAACCGGCGCGTCATCGGCGAGCATCGCCAGCAGCAGCCAGTGCCTCTCGCGCAACTCGAAGGCCTCGAGCATTCGTGCATCGGGATCGACGAACCAGAGATGGCGGACGCCCTCGCGGGCAAAGAGATCGCGCTTCTCGCCCTGGTCCAGCTGCCGCGTGGATGGCGAGAGCACCTCGCAGACCCAATCCGGCGCAACCGTGAAATAAGCTCCGTCGGGAAATGCGGGCATCGTCTCGCGCCGCCAGCCGGCGAGGTCAGGCACCACGATGTCGTCGCCCAGGTGAAGTTCAGGCTCGTCGATGATCCACCAGCCGCCGGGACCGCCAGCACCGGGATTGAATGGGCCATCAAGACGGCCACCGAGACGCGAACTCGCCCAGGCATGGCGGGCTGCCGGCCTTGGGTGGGTATGGAGGGTTCCCGCGATCACCTCTGCGACCTTGTGAGGCGGGGCATCGAGCACATCCTGGTAGGTGGCCCGGCGGGTTTCCTTTCGTTCGGTCCGTGTCGTCATGGTCTTCGGTGCTCCCGCGCCTCTGGTATCCTGACAGCATAGGAATGATCGTGTCTCGAATGTAGCCTGAGGCGGTTTCCCTGTCAGCCAGGCGATGTATCCGGGCAGTGTATATTGGCTGCAACGATGACGATCAACCTGACCTTCCGGTCAGGCGGGCAGCAGCTGCGGACGGCGTTTCAGCGGCAAATCCGGTGCTGGTCCCAGGAGCGTTCCAGGGGCAGCAGGCAATGAATTCGACAGGCAAGAAAATCTCCGGGGTCCGGCTTGAGAAGGACGAGAACATTTGAAGGAGATACTGGACGGCTGCAAGGGTTCCAAGGAGCGTCGCCGCCGGGCGCAGATTCTTCTTCTGGCTGACGAGACCCGCCCTGACGGCGGCCTCGGCGACGCGGAGATCGCCGAGGTTCTTGAAATCGGGGCCGCGACAGTAGCTCGGGTACGCAAGCAGCGCGTGATGGATGGACTGCAGGCGGTGCTGGAATACATGGTTCAGGTGAACCGCGGTAAGCGTTCGCTCGAAGGCGATGGCGAGGCCAGGCTGACCAAGCTGGCCAGTTCGAAGCTGCCTCATGGCGGTAACACCGCAACGTTTCCGCGAAACCCGTCAATTGGCCGTTCCGGACCGATGTCGCCCGCATCAAGCTGAAGTCACTGTTTCCATCAATTCAATGATGGCAGGATGCGGGCTCGGGATACGCCGTCAGGTAATCGACCTGACCGGCTCGTTCACGTGTCCGTCGTCGCAGAAATTTGGCAACTTGCGGCAGCGTCATCCGGTTGTCACCGTTCGCAATTCATGGCCGGGGTCAGGTCGTCCCGGCATCGAAGATTGATCCGATAAAATTTATAAATTATAAATAATTTGTACAATTGCCTGCGTGCCCTTGCCCAGGTTTGGCACCAGGTCGTATCTGGCCCCATTTCGCAAAAGAACGATTTCGGAACGGGGGCCGCAAACCAGTACTTCTGCCGGAAGAAGTATCATCGAAGGGAGGATTCAATGATGGCTATCAAGTCTGTATCGCGATGGGTAACGGGAATCTTGTGGATGTCGCTGCTGCTCGCGTGGCCGTTCGGCGCCGCCACCGCTGCGGACAAACCGGAACAGGTCCGCATTGCCCTGATGTACTCCGTCGGTCCCGAAGGAGTCTGGGACAAGCTCGTCCAGGAAACGCTGGACAAGCTCGCCGGAGACAAGCCGCATGGTTTGAGCATAGAGTATGATGAACAGGATGCGGTTTACGGTGAACAGGCAGAATCGGTCATGCGCCTGCTTGCCAAGTCGGGCAAGTACGACATCATACTCAGTGCGTCCGCCCACAGCGACCAGATCAAGAATCTTCAATCCGTGTACCCGGAGATCATGTGGGTTTCGCTCGGGAGCGGCAATTACAATGCCGGCGAAAACCACTACCTGGTCTACGCCCGGCTTCATGAAGCCGCGTACCTGCTGGGAATTCTCGCCGCCGGAATCTCGAAGACCGGCGTTATCGGTGCAGTCGGGAGCTTCCCGGCGGATGACATCAATGACCAGCTGCACGCCTTCCGGGCCGGGGCGAGAACGGTCAATCCGGACGTCAAGATGAAGTTGACGTTCATCGAATCCTGGTACGATCCGCCCAAGGCGATCGAGGCGACCTATGCCCAGGCCGCAGCCGGCGCCGATGTCGTCTACCAGATGGCCGGGGAGGTTTTCGAAGCGTGCGAAGTCAAGCAGATATATTGCCTGAGCAAGTACAAGGACACGTCAAGCATGGCGCCGGACGTCGTGCTCAGCGGCACGCAGCTGCACTGGGAACCCGGCCTTCGCTGGATTCTCGACGAATGGTACACGCACAAGACGACCGGTCAGCCTTTTGCCGGAAACGAGGAACCCGTGTGGTTCTCCATGGCCGAGGGTGGCAGCGACATTTCTCCCTACCACGGCTTGGCTGACATGGTTCCGGACGAACTCAAGAAACGCGTTGCCGACGCGAGGGCAGCCATCGTTTCAGGAGCGTTGGAAGTCCCCGTGATCATAGATGTTCCCAAGCCCGACTGAATTCATTTCAGCAATGCCCGGTGCGGCGAAGAGACTTTTCAGACGCATCTCTTCGCCGCGACTTCCCATTTCCCAAGCACACCGTTTGTCATAGTCTTGCACCTTGACGGAGGGTGACATTTGAGCGCCGCCACGCACTTGAAGGTGGAACAGATCACGAAGCGCTTCGGCGATGTGGTCGCCGTCGACTCTGCCTCATTCGATGTGCGCCGCGGCGAGATCCACTGCCTGCTGGGAGAAAACGGGGCCGGCAAGTCCACGCTCTCGGAATGCCTCTACGGTTTCTTCCGACCCGATGCCGGGACGATACATCTCGATGGAGAGGAGGTATCCTACGCATCGCCGCGCGATGCGATTTCCCGCGGGGTCGGCATGGTGCATCAGCACTTCGTTCTCGTTCCGACATTTTCGGTCATCGAGAACATCGTTCTCGGAACACATGCAACGGGTTGGTCGCTGGACCTGGCCGACGCCCGGAGGCGCCTGGCGAATATCTGTGACAGCTACGAGATCGATGTCGATTTCGACGCGGAGGTTTGGCAGCTGTCCGTCGGCGAACAGCAATGGGTCGAAATCCTCAAGGCGCTTTATCTCGGTGTCGAGTTGCTCATACTCGACGAACCGACCGCGACCCTGACACCGCAGGAATCGGAAAAGCTGTTCCGTATCGTGCGCCGCATGACCGCAAACGGCCTCTCGGTCATCCTGATTACCCACAAGCTGAATGAAGTCATGCTGTCGGACAGGGTTACCGTATTGCGAAAGGGACGCGTCGTCTCGACCCTCGAGACCGCCGGCACGTCCAGGACGGAGCTCACGAACCTGATGGTCGGGCGGACCGTCATGTTCCGGCTGCAGAGAGAAAAGCTCGAACACGGGGAAAAGATCCTCGAAGCGCGGGGGTTGAAGGTCAGGGACGACAAGGGACTTACGGCGCTCAACGGGATTTCCTTCGACCTCCATGCAAACGAGATTCTCGGCATCGCCGGCGTCGCCGGCAACGGACAGAAGGAACTGTTCGAAGCCCTGGTCGGCGCGCGCAGGGTCGAAGACGGGGACATCCGCCTGAACGACGAGGACATCACCAACCAGACACCGCGATCGGCCATCGACCGCGGAATCGGCTACATCCCCGATGACCGGTACGGCGCCGGTCTCGTCAGCGACTTCACCGTCGAGGAAAACATGATCCTCGGCCTGCAGAAGAAACCGGACTTCTCCCGACACGCGCTCCTGGACTATTCCAGGGTCGGGAGGTTCGCCGAGAACGGTATCGCCGATTTCGAGATCGTCACGCCGTCAACCCGGGCCAGGACAAGCACGCTTTCCGGCGGAAATGCGCAGAAAATCATACTTGCGCGCGAGTTGTGGTCGAGCTCGTGCTGCCTTCTTGCCAACCAACCGACCCGGGGACTGGACGTCGGCGTGATCGAGTATGTCCACGGATTGCTGCTCCGGAAACGCAAGGAAGGATTTGCCATCCTCCTGGCGTCGGAAGAACTGGACGACATCATCGCTTTGTCCGATCGGATCGGCGTGATGTTCAAGGGCGAGATCATGGGTATCTTCGATGCGGGCACGGTAACCCTGGAGCAGCTCGGCCTGTTGATGGCTGGCCAGAGGATCATGGATTCCGACCGGCCGACGACCGCCGGCAGCGCCTAGATGAGGACGCCGATCAAGTTCGAAAAACGCCCGGCGCATGGCTGGCTGGCATCGGTTTTTTCCACATGTGTTGCGATCCTCCTGGCACTCCTGGCATCTTCCGTGCTTCTCTGGATCGTGGACGTGGACGTCTACGGGGCATTTCACGCCCTGGTGCTCGGCGCCTTCGGCGATCTTGATAGCATCTACGGCACGTGCGTGAAGGCCATTCCGCTCGCGTTTACCGGCCTTGCCACCGGAATCGCGTTCCGGGCGAGGATCTGGAACATCGGCCAGGAGGGCCAGGTTTTCGCGGGGGCGATGCTCGGTTACTGGCTGAGCATAACGGTTGACTTGCCCGGCATTGTCTTTTTTCCCCTCCTCATCGTTGCCGGATTTGTCGGCGGGGCCGCGCTTGGCGGGCTCGCGGGCGTCCTGAAAACCAGGTTCAGTGTCGACGAGATCGTCTCGACGGTGATGATGAACTACATCATCGTGTTCGTCCTGTCGTATCTCCTGACCAGCCGCCTGTGGATGGCTCCGGGCGAGTACTATCTCCAGACCGCACAGATACCCGAAGCGCAAAGAATCCCGATCCTGGTTGAAGGCACGAAGTTGTCATTGGCATTCCCGCTGGCAATCGCGGCCGTTCTTGGCGTTCATGTCCTCCTGTCACGGACCACGTTCGGGTACGAGCTGCGCGCCTTCGGTTCGAACCCGAACGCCGCCCGTTTCAAGGGTACCGACCCCGGGCGCATGCTGGTGACGGTCATGCTTGTTTCCGGTGGCCTCGCGGGCCTGGGGGGCGTGAGCCAGACGTTCGGCGTGGACTTCAGGATCAGCCAGGCGTTCCTGCTGGGATTGGGATCGACCGGGATCATCGTCGGTGTGATTGCCGGATTGCGCCCCCTCGGAATCGGTGTGGCGGCAATCCTGTTCGGCGGGATGGCCCAGGGCGGGCTCTTCATGCAGGTCATCGCGGACGTGTCATCGGCGGTCGTTGCGGCCATGCAGGCGATCATCCTGATCTTTTTCCTGTGTTCTTCCGTGCTGTCCCGCTACCGCGTGGTCCGGAGTCACTGACGTGTTCGACATTTTCCAGGAAGCCATCGTCATTTCGATGCTGGCCGCGACTCTCAGGATCGCGACACCCTTGCTCCTGGCATCGATCGGCGAACTCGTCGTGCAGCGTGCCGGCATCTGGAACCTGGGCGTCGAGGGCACGATGCTCATGGCGACGTATGTGGCCTATACGACGGCACTGGCGTCGGATTCACTCGTGCTCGGAGTCCTCGCCGCCATCGTTGCGGGCATCTGCATGAACATGATCATGGCGCTCGCGGCCACGACGTTCAAGGTCAACCAGTTCGTGACCGGACTGGGACTGAACCTCTTCGCCGCGGGCACGACACTGTTCCTGTATCGCGAGGCCCTGACCCTGTATGGCTCCGGCAATGTCCCGACGATCGATCCTTTCGATACCCTTGACATTCCCCTGCTGTCGGAACTGCCGTATCTCGGGCCGATCCTGTTTTCGCAGCAGTTCCTGACCTATTTCGCCTTCATGATGGTGCCGGTGATCTGGTTTTTCCTGTACCGGACCCGCTACGGCCTGGAGATTCGCAGCCTCGGCGAAAACCCGAAGGCCCTCGACACCAAGGGATTGAGCGTCTCCGCCAGGCAATACTCCGCGCTCGCATTCGGAGGGGCTATGACAGGGCTGGCCGGCGCCTTCCTGGTCCTGGCCCTGACCGACCGCTTTGTTCCGGGCATGACCGGCGGACGAGGATGGCTGGCCGTGGTCATCATCATTGCCGGAAACTGGAAACCGGTCCCGATCACGTTCGCGGTCCTGGTGTTCGCGTTTCTCGAGGCGTTCCAGCTTCAGGCACAGGGCATCGGAGTCCAGATACCGTACCAGGTGTTGCTGGCGCTTCCTTACGTGGTCGCGATCATTGCGATGATGGGCTTTCGAATGAGATCCGAACAGCCGGAACGCCTGGGTGTCCCCTATCATCGTGAATAAGAATTCGGGAATGCCTGTGACCGATCCTGTTCCATGAACACGATCGCCCCGTCCGGACAATGCCCCGGGCGGGCAAGACTGAGTTTCCCCGGGGCCGCCCGTTGACGGTCCGGAATGGCAATGCGGGATGGTCCCTCGTATCTAGTTTCAGGATCCGTTCGGGGTGTCTCATGGATCAGGCCGCCATGTCTGATGCAGTCTTGATTCCACCCGTCACGAATGATCCGGACTGCTGTGCAAGACCGGACCGCAGAGGTTCACCCGAGTGTTGATCGCCGTTCTTCGTCAAGGAATGTTCGGAAGCAACTGGCATGTCTGCCATCGGAAACCATGCCGGCCGGTGCGCCCGGGAGCGGCGACCGGACCGGCGAATTGCTTGTGAGCCCGGTCGCCATAAATTATAATTTCTGCGAATTGGACAATTGAAAAGCCGATTTGCGTGATAGTTTCATTGCCAACTTCCCTGAATGAAGCCCTCGGCGTGCGTTTCCTCGAACCGGACATGCATGTGCTCGCCGGCGGGACCGATTTCATGGTCGAGATGAATTACAATCAGCGGCGGCCTGAGGCGATTCTCAGCTTGCGACATGTCGATGAACTCCGCGAGTGGCGTGAGGAAGACGGAATGCTCGTGCTCGGCGCAGGCGTCAGATTTACAGATATCATGGAAACCGAAATCGCGATGCTGGCGCCGGCATTGGCCCAGGCCGCACGCACGGTCGGTTCGCCGCAAATCCGGAACACGGGGACCATTGGCGGAAACATCGCAACCGCATCTCCTGCCGGGGATACACTTCCTGTCCTGTCGGCCCTGGATGCCGTGGTGAATCTGAAAAGTGTACACCGGGCGAGGTCCTTCCCGATTTCCGAATTCGTCACCGGCGTGAAAAAGACCCGGCTTACCAGGGATGAACTGATCACGTCGATCAGCATTCCGGTCACGGACGGCCCGCAGGAATTCCTGAAAGTCGGGAAACGCAACGCAATGGTGATTGCGGTGGCGAACCTGGCTTTCGTCTGCAACCCTGAACGGCGCCATGTCGCGTGTGCACTCGGGGCAGTCGGGCCAACGATCATCCGCTGCACCGATGCAGAAAACTTCATTCGTGAACGAATTGACTGGAGGAGGAGGCGGGTCCGGAACAAGGAGGACCTCGTCCGGTTCGGAGACCTGTGTTCCGCGGCAGCGATGCCGATCGATGACCACAGGTCGACATCACAGTACCGCCGCCACGCGATCTCGGTCATGGCCCAACGGGCCGCCACGCGCGCATTCTGAGAGCGGGTCCGTTGCTGATCAAGAAAAACTACGAGCTCCAGGTCAACGGGCGGAAACACGAAATCGAGGCGTCCTGGCTCGGCGAGAGCCTGTTGTACGTGCTGCGCGAACGGCTCGGATTGTGGGGAACCAAGAATGCCTGCGAACAGGGCGAATGCGGGTCCTGCTCGGTGCTGATGGATGGAAGGCTCGCGTGTTCCTGCCTCGAGCTGGCGGCGGGAGCCGTTGGCGTCGATATCGTGACGGTCGAAGGACTCGGAGCGCCCGGCGAAATGACGGACATTCAGCAGTCCTTCATCGATCAAGGCGCTGTCCAATGCGGGTTCTGCACCCCCGGTTTCATCGTGGCCGTGCATGACCTGCTTGAGTCGAATCCCTCGCCCAGCAGCCAGGAAATCAGGGAAGCCCTCGCCGGCAACCTGTGCCGGTGCACGGGCTACGGCAGGGTGGAAGCCGCTGTGACAAAGGTGGCCCAGCAAAGGCAAAGGTAGCGGAATGCCCGACACCGCCAAGGCAATCTCCGGAGTTGCCACGTCGCTGCAACGGCCAGACGCGGCCGAAAAGGTCCGCGGCACGTTTGAATTTTCTTCCGACCTGGTAGCCGACAACATGCTCTGGGGTGCAACGCTGCGCTCTCCGCATCCCTCCGCCAGGATTGAACGGATCGATACCTCGAAAGCATGTCGAATCGAGGGCGTCGCGGCGGTGCTTACGGCCAAGGACCTGCCGGGAAAACCGACCTACGGACTCCTGATCTCCGACCAGCCGGTTCTGGCAGACGACGTCGTCCGTTTCGAAGGTGAACCCGTGGCCATGGTAGCGGCAAAGGACATGGAAACCTGCCGTCGTGCGCTTGCCTCCATCGACGTGTCCTACGAAGTGCTCGTGCCCCTGACGGATCCCGAACGCGCCCAAGAGTCGCCGCCGGTTCACCCGGAGGGCAACATCGTCCGGCGCGTGCCGATCAAACGGGGCGACCCCGACGCGGAAGGTGACGTCATCGTCGAGGGCGTCTACGAAGTCGGCATGCAGGACCAGGCGTTCCTGGGACCGGAGTCCGGCCTGGCCGTCCCGGCCGACGATGGCGGGGTCGATCTTTACGTCGCGACGCAGGGCCTTCACCAGGACCATGTGCAACTGGCTCCGTGCCTTGGACTTCCGGGCGAGAAGGTCAGGATTCACCTGGCCGGCGTTGGCGGTGCGTTCGGCGGGCGTGAAGACTTTTCCGTGCATGCCCATGCCTGCATCCTGGCGCTGCGCACGCGACGGCCTGTCAAGATGAGCTACCTGCGGGATGAATCCTTTCGCGGCCACCTTCATCGCCATCCGGCAATGATGTGGTACCGCCATCACGCCAGGAAGTCCGGTGAACTGGTGAAAATCGAGGCAAAAATCCTGCTTGATGGCGGGGCTTATGCCTCGACGTCGTCGGCCGTTGCCGCAAACGCGGCCCGCTTTGCCTGCGGCCCCTATCGCGTTCCAAACGTCTCTGTCGAAGCGACCTGTGTTCGGACGAACAATCATCCCTGCGGCGCCATGCGGGGATTCGGCGCCGTCCAGGCCTGTTTTGGGCACGAGAGCCAGATGGACAAGCTCGCCGCGGCACTTGGCATGGATCCCCTCCATCTTCGCCTGATGAATGCGCTGGAGACGGGCGACAGGTTGCCGACGGGCCAAAAGGTGCATGTCCCTGCCCCGGTCCGCGAATGCCTGGAAGCCGCGGCAGCGGTTCCCCTGCCCGGTGAGACTGGCGACAATGTCGCCGGATACGGCTTGCCGGGAGGGGCGGGGCGCACGGCTGACCGTTCGCGCATTCGCAGGGGCATCGGATTTGCCGTCGGCTACAAGAATCTCGCCTACTCCGAGGGATATGACGATGACACGCGTGTGCGATGCCATCTCGAAGGCGGCAAGTTGATCATAACCTGCGCCGTGGCGGAGATCGGCCAAGGATTCGTTACGATCGCCCGGCAAATCGCGCATGAGGTACTGGGCTTGACGGAAGTCCTGCTCGAACCGGCGAACACATCTGATATCGGTTCGGCCGGTTCCTCGGCGGCGAGTCGTCAAACCTACATGTCGGGCAAGGCGATCGAGATGGCCTGCAGGAAGATTGCCGAACAGGTTCGCGAAAAATGCGCTGAACGCTGGGGGGTGGATGCTGAAGAACTGTCCCTGCAAGAGGATCGTGTGCGCTCCGATGACGGACGTATCGATGTCGCGATCGCGGACGCCTGTGGCGAACCGATCGAGGTGGAAGTGCAGTACAGCCACCGGCAAACGACCGGATTGGACGAGGAAACAGGCCAGGGAGACGCCGACGTTTCCTGGATATTCGGTGCGCAAAGGGCTGTCGTCGATGTCGACCTGGACCTCGGACTTGTCCGCGTCGTTCAGATCACAACCGGACAGGATGTCGGCAGGGCGATCAACCCCTTGTCGGTGGTCGGTCAGATCGAGGGCGGGGTTTCGCAGGGATTGGGACTCGCGGTCATGGAAGAGGTCCTGTCGGAGGATGGAATCGTTCAGAACGGGTCGTTCACCGACTACCTCGTTCCGACCTTCGCGGACATGCCACCGGTCGAGATCGCGCTGATCGAAAAACCTGAAGATGGCGCGCCATTTGGCGCCAAGGGAGTTGGTGAAACCCCGAGTCTGTCGTCGACTCCGGCCGTGGCTGCGGCGATTCGGGCAGCAACGGGACTTGAACTGCCCCGTGTGCCCGTACGGCCGGAGGATGTCGCATTGGCGCGATCGGGTGTACCGCGTTGCGGGCGTGCGACTGATTGAGCAGGTATCGTTCCGCGGATAGCGCGAAGCGCACGGGAGAAAATTTCTGGCAAGGAAGAAACGCGCGAGAAAGTGGTTTCCAGGGACAGATCCCTACATCTCGCAGTTGACAAGCAGACGCGGCTTGTCTCGGTCATTTCGGGATTCGTGCACATCTCCTGAAACCCAACGAGGCGCTCCTGTTCGCCTGCCGGAAACTGGATGTCCCGGTCGTGTTTACCGAACAGTTTCCCAAGGGTGTCGGGCCCACCGAACCCCGGTGGCCTGGCCTCGCCAGCGATGTATCCGTCTACGAGAAAATTCATTTCAACGCCGCTGCCGAAACAGAGTTCCTGGCCCTGTTGCCACTGGCCGACTGGCAGGGAATTGTCGTGACCGGAACCGAAGCACATGCATGTTTTCGTCCTGCAGACGTCCTTAAAACTTCGACACCATGGCTACCCGGTCAGGCTTTCTATTGACGCAACGAGATCCAGCACGGGCCTTGAAAAGGAAGTCCGTCGAAGCCAAATGCGCCAGATGGCACTTCCTCCGCGCTACGCGCTCCGTGGTCCCGACTAGGCGCATCGCATCTCTGCGACCTAAGCATTGAAACAATACCTCAACCCCAACACTATCCCGTCGCACTGGACGTGCCGTGAAGGGTACAGGGCGAATTTGCCGAACCCTTTTCCGGTTTCAGTCTGCCAGCCTATTCCGGCATTTCGGAACCGGAAGTAGCCAGGCCGGCTCTTGCCTTGGTTGCGGTACGGAGGGCAGGTTAACGGTCTCTACGAGCCAATCTCCTCGGTCTGCCCGGCGCTGCCCGCAATCTTTCAACTGAACACCCCCAAATGGTCCATTTTGAAAATGAAAATTCGGCGTCCAACTGGCCCCATGTAAATTAAATATGAGATAGAATGGGGGATCCGGTTGGCGAGGTGACTACCAAAACTCGGCCAGACGACGGGGCTTTGTCGGTTCCAGAAGGCTGTGCGGAATTCTCCTTACGACAAAAAATACCAAAACTGCCGATGTTATTGCATTGCGTGTTCGGTGCGGCGGTTCAACGCCGAACAACATCCCGCCACCGATGAGTCGTCGATCACGGACCATTTCGATATGTCGTCATCCTACGACATCGGATCATCATGCAGATCCGTACTCCCTGGACCTCGGTCTGGCCATCCGCGATAGTCGCTGCAAGCTTAAGTTGCCGAGATGGATGTGGAGACAAACCACTTGACGACCTGCTGACGTAACAACGAGACCGTGACGCCTCCCAATCCGAAACCCTGCTTGGTCGTCCGCCACGACTGCCTCTGGACACCCGAGGCCGGCGGCAACTCTGCTCCTAAATTGAGTTGACATGACATAAACACAACATTATTGTTGTGTTTATGATACCCGACCTTGACCCCAAGATCGGCTACCTCACACCAGGCATTCACGGTGCCAGTTGGTGCGACATCGTCGGTCACTTCGGTGGAAACAGCCACCGAGAGCGGTTACTCGAAGCTTTGCTTGCTGCATGCTGTAACTTGGCAGCAGCGGGGTGCAAGGAACTGCTGCTGGATGGCAGTTTCGTCACGGCGAAGGCGCTACCGGGCGACTACGACGCCACTTGGCAAACGATGGGAGTCGATCTGAACCGATTGGACCCAGTGCTTCTCGATCTGAGGCACCCCCGCGCCGCGATGAAAACAAAATATCTCGGAGACCTCTTCCCGGCATCGATACACGCCGTACCGGGAGTACTCTTTCGAGACTTCTTCTTTACCGACCGCAACGGCGTCAGGAAAGGCGTCGTGCTGATCGATCTGGGGAGTTTGCCATGATCACCAACGAGAGACAGTACCGGATCACGCGGAAGAAGGCACACAGCTTTGCCCGCGCAATCGAGGATTTCGATGTCAGTCCGGACAACCGGACAGACGTGCACCCAAGGCTCGTGCTGGCCGAAAGAGAGGCCTTGGAGAGCCAACTGGAAGAGTTGCGGGAAGAGTTGGAGGAATACGAGCAGTTGAAGTCAGCCGAGGTGTCGATCATTTCGGTAGGCTCGTTCGAAGAACTTGCGGACGGCTTGATCAAGGCCAGGATCGCAGGTGGCCTCAGCCAGCGGGCGCTTGCGCAGCGTCTAAAGCTCAAGGAACAGCAGATCCAACGATACGAGGTAGAGCGTTATGCGTCCGCAAGCTACCAGCGGCTGTGCCAGGTAGCACGCGCCCTGGAGCTTCGGATAGAAAACGAAATTCTGCTTCCCGTCGTGCCGGACAGCTTCAAGGGGCTTCTCGCCAAGCTCAACCAGGTGGGGTTGGGTCGGGACTTCGTGGTCGGACGCTTGTTGTCTTCGGCGGATGCCGCCATCGCGGATGGCGAAGTGCCCGATCAGTCGATCGACCAGAGACTGACCGCGAAAGCGGCAGTCGTGCTGGAGCGCGTCTTCGGATGGAGGCGCGACGACATCTTTGGCGCTCAAGCACTGCCCGCACCTTTGACGGCGGTAGCTGCCGCACGCTTCAAGATGCCGAAGCGACGTGACGAGGGGGCCGCAGGACTCTTCGCTACGTACGCGAATCACCTGGCCCTCGTGGCCATACGCGGGATGGCAGACTGCCCGATTGAGTCAATCCCGACCGACCCGGGCGAAATGCGGAGGAGAATTTTGGCTCGCGGCGAGGGAAAGGATGATCTCCGCACGGTTCTTCACACAGTGTGGGATCTTGGGGTGGTTGTGCTTCCACTCAGGGGAAGAGGCACTTTTCACGGTGCGTGCTGGCGTTACGAGGGCCGCAATGCGATCGTGCTGAAGCAACGGTCGAAGCACGAAGCGCGTTGGACGTTTGATCTTCTCCACGAGGTATTCCATGCAGCGCAACGGCCCGAAGAGAGGACGTTCGAGCTGGTTGAAGCGGAAGCAACTTCCAGCGAACGTCGAGAGTCGGACGAGGAAATCGCGGCCAGTCAGTTTGCGGGAAACGTGATGCTTGATGGTAGGGCGAACGAACTCGCTGAGGATTGCGTGGCACAGGCCAACAATATGATTCCTCGATTGCAACGTGTGATCCGGATAGTTGCAAAGAAACGGGGAGTGAGCATCGGCGCGCTTGCGAACTACATGGCCTACCGTTTGTCCTGGCAAGGCTTCAACTGGTGGGGCGCGGCTGCCAACCTTCAGCGCGAAGACGAAGACCCGTGGACCGTCGCCCGCGACGTCTTTGTTGAGCGGCATCCCTACCGTATCGAAGATGAAATTGATCGCTCTCTGCTCAATCGTGCCCTGAATTGAGGAAACCCGAATGCTCGAGTTTCAAAATGCGCCGCAACTCAACATCAAGTGCACGTCAGCGGACTGCGAGAGCGACCTGCATTGCTTCAAACAGCTGAAGAAGATGACCGAGAAGGAACGCGGGAAGTGCCGGTATTGCGGTGCCGACCTTGTCGATTGGGATCGGCTGCATGTGCGCGACCTTGGTGACGTCGAGTACACGTTCGCAGCCCTGAAGAATGAAATGATACGGCACTACTTCTTCCATCGTGAGCTCGACTAGAGAGCCGTCCGGCACGCACAGCGTAAGGGCCTCATTCAGCTCAAGGAGGCCGCACGACATCGGCTAACCAAGTATCTCGCTCCTGCGCAGCCTACCCGGGACGGTCGCCATGCGCCGTTCGAAGGGGACGCCGTCTACTACGCTGAGCACGCGACGGCCACTTGCTGCAGGACGTGCCTCCCGTATTGGCACAACATTCCGAAAGGCAGAGAATTGACCGCCGAAGAACAGGAGTACTGTGCGGCACTGGTGGAATGTTTTCTCGACGACCGGCTGCCCGAATTGGCCGACTTGCCCGTCAAGTGTCGCAGGAATCGCCGTCAGATGTCGTAGGAATCGCCGTCAAATACGTAGGAATCTGTAAATGATACCGAACATGAAAAAAACCAAATGCGATTGCCCTGAGTTAATCGTACTGTTGGGTCTATTTGTTGTTTTGTGGCGCAGAGACCGAAGGCTACGAGTCACTCATGGTTGCAGGGTTTGCTTTCGACAACTGGAAACGGCGTACGTCTTCGGCAGTTGCATGCAACGCCGATCTTGATTGCTGTTGCGGCCCTTGACCCGCTCATGGGAACTAGCAACACCCCTTCGCGGGAACCACTGCACAGTAACTTTTTTTGCGAACCACTGCTCTATCGTCGAATACTTGGTCGAGTTGATTGTTAGAGGTCACTGCCAATACTCTTTTGCGAACAGCATCATCTCCGACATTTAAGCGGAAATATCGATCATTCCCATCACTACTTCTCTTTTTTCGGATCAACTCGACTCTATCGAACAAGTCCCAATGGCTTTCAGCGAACTTCGCTAAACCCACTGCCTTGACGGCGTTGTCCTTCAGGCTCGGATCATGGGGTTCCAAGATGTCGAACAAAAATCCATTTGAACTCTGGCGCACAACGAGAAGATCGGGAAACATAGACTTTATTTTTCCTGCTTCTTCGTAAGGAATCTCCAGTGACCATGGTTTGCGGTCGACATTCCTCAGCCAGCCTATAACCGATTCATCGACCAACTCTTCTTGCAATACTTCTCTTTCCCAGGTTCCAAGGTCTGCACGAAATCTACCGTCTTCTTCAAGGAAAAGATGTCTGTCGTATTCGTAAGCTTTCATGGAACGGCGAAAATCGATGGTGGCTGGTAAGTCCCAAGGGATCGTCTGCGGAACACTGGTGGCTAAACGTAACCGCCGGAAGTATTGCCGACGCCTTTCGTTATGCTTCACGATTTCCCACTTGTACTTGGTGTACAGCGCGTCAAATTTGCACTCTGCAAAGCTCTCCAAGCTCTTCATTCCGTTGTAGTCTTGGGTCAACACGATGATTTCAACTTTTACTTGGCGAGAATCTCGGTCACTATGAGCCTTCCAGTAGTCCATGTGAAGTCCGTTACCCAGTAGCCGTCCCGCTTGTTGGAAATGCCGGTCGATGTCCGGAAAAACCAAATCGACGGAGTATTCGCTACGGCCTCCTGCAACGCCGATTCCATGTTCTAAGGAAATTGTGTTCAATTCGAGGCCGGTAATTCGCTTGGCTTGTTGATCCAGTATCTCGGTATCACTTAGTCGTCGCACTTCATCATTCATCTTCTCGATGATTTTTGATTTCACGGCCTCCTGTGCGTATATGTCAATGCGGTTGTGGGTTAGCTGTCGGCCGAACGCCAT
>JAPOVX010000057.1 GCA_026707935.1 Paracoccaceae bacterium | reverse complement strand
GGCAGGCGCCCGCCTGTCCGGCCAGGCGCCGTGCGTTGGCCCTGGAGCCTGGCAGAAGCCGGTAGATGATGTTGCGGTATGTGGACGTTTCGCTCACGCGGTCGGGCCTTCGGCACAAGGTTCGTCTGGTGCGGGAAAGGCTGGCTTCCCGTCACGCGATCACTACACGATCTGCCTGAATTGTCAAGGAATCATGATCATGAATCATCCAAGGTCCCCAAGGTCACGATCAGGTGTCGGCAATCGCAATGACCTGTGAATTCGATCGGAAACTGGCAGCATTAATGTCAAGTAATCGATATAATCCCCCATGATATCGATCGATTCGATGTAGAGGCGCCCATCGTCAATCAACGCCGGAACCAGACCCTTGGGGTGGATTCGCTGGTATTCCGGCGTCGCGTGTTCATCTTTTTCCAGATCGACGAGGTGACCGTCATAATCCTTGCCGCATTCGGCCAGCGCGATCCGAACGCGCTGAGAACAACTGGACACCGGCGCATGCCATAGGTGTATCCCCTTGAGCGACTTGAGCGCCTGATCGATCGGTTCGATCTCAGGCATCCTGAATTCCTCCCGGCTTCGAGCGTCTCAGAACTGGTACTGGCGAAAGGAATTGATGAAAATGTCATACTTTGTCGATGAATGATAAAATTGCAGGTTCGACAGTACTCCTCGTGACGACAGACCGTAAGTCTCCGAATTCCTCTCGTCGAAACCTTGTTGGATTATGGCAAGAACCAAATGCGTGTCGACGCATCGAGGAGGAATCGCGTCAACGGTGCCGATTCCACTCATCAACGGCCCATCCATCCGCCGTCCACGGTGAGGATGGTTCCATGGACGTAGTCCGATGCCGCCGAAGCCAGAAACACCACGGGTCCGCCGAAATCCTCGGGTGTTCCCCAGCGTTTGGCAGGAATACGGTCGAGAATTGCCAGGTAACGGTCCGTGTCGTCCCGGAGCGCCTCCGTATTGTCCGTGGCAGTGTAGCCGGGGGCAATGGCATTCACGTTGACGCCCTTGCCCGCCCATTCATTCGCGAACGCCATGGTCAGTTGACCGATCCCGCCCTTTGACGCCGCGTACCCCGGGACATTGATTCCGCCCTGAAACGCCAACACCGATGCCGTGAAGATGATCTTTCCCGAACCTCTCGTGACCATGGATCCGCCGATCTCCCGCGTCAGGACGAACTGGGACGACAGATTCACCTCGATCACCTCGTCCCAATACTCGTCAGGATGCTCGGCGGCCGGGTGGCGCCGGATCATGCCGGCATTGTTGACGAGGATGTCGATAGCCGGGCGATCGGCGCGCACCTGCCTCGCGAATGCGTGAACCGCGTTTCGGTCAGCGAAGTCGCATCGATAGGCAAGAAACTGCCGTCCCATGCTCCTGATTGCGTCTCCTGCATCCCCGCCGTGATCCTCCATCGAGGCGCTCACGCCGATGATGTCCGCGCCGGCACCGGCAAGAGCCTCCGCCATGCCGCGGCCAATGCCGCGACGGGCTCCGGTGACGAGCGCGGTCTTCCCGGATAGATCGAACAGTTTGGTCACGTCGTTCATTTCAGTTCTGCCCAATCAGTGTTTTCATCGAACCCGGAATCTCCGGGAGTTCTTGGAGCGCGTCGGCGATTTCCAACATCGGTTGAACACTCGTGATCAACAGTCCCACGTCGATTCCGGAGGCGAGCCTTCCGACCGCCCCGTCGAAATCCCTCCGTCCATAGACCCGTGCACCGACCATCTCGAGTTCACGCCCGAAGAACACAGACAGATATATCCGGGGTTCGCTGGTAAAAACAGCAAACATGGAGGTTCGGTCGCACTCAGCAGCAGGCTGCCTGGACCGTGCCGGACAGGCCAGCTCCCTTCCCTGGCCACGCGGGACGTCGATTTCCTCGTACTGTTCGGGCCCGGGCACCCCATGCCGGCCGGCAGAATTGGAGAATTTTTTTGACAAAAAGGAAACACTCCGTACAGGCGGAGCAAGACGAATCGGGAAAGGACACCACGCGGCATCGTCGGGTCATCCGTTGATAGCAGCCAATCCTCAGCTGTCATTCCGGTCGGGGCCCGAATTCGAATTGGGGTATGACTGAGGGGTTCAGCGGGGTAGTATTGTATCGAGCGTCAAAGGGGTCGGGCGGCGCGGTCCAACCCGGAACCGGGCGCACATATGACGGAGAAAAACATGGTGGACGAAAAACCAAGGGGCGGGTTGCAACCGGGCAAGCTGATCCCGCTTGCGGTGATCGTGGTCGTTGCAATTGTCGGGTTCTTTACGCTCCGTGACTTCCTGACATTCGAAACGCTTCGCGACAACAGCGAACGCCTGACGTCATGGAGAGATTCGAACTACCCGCTCGCAGCAGCCGCATACGTCCTGTTCTATGCCGTTGTCGTCGCGTTTTCTCTTCCGGGCGGCGCCATCATGACGCTCGCGGGTGGGTTCATTTTCGGAATCGTCGTCGGCGCACCCCTGACCGTCATTGCTGCAACCCTGGGCGCAACGGCGATCTTTCTTGCCGCCAAGACCGGACTCGGAGATGTCCTCTACGCGAGATTGCAGAAAAAGGCGGACGACCCGGGGATGCTGAACAAGATCGAGGACGGCCTCCGCAAGAACGAAATCAGCTATCTCCTGCTCATGCGGCTGGTCCCCGCAATTCCGTTCTTTTTGGCGAATATCGCCCCGGCGTTCCTCGGCGTACGTCTCCGGAACTTCGTCCTGACGACATTCTTTGGCATCATCCCCGGAACCGTGGTCTACAGTTCCGTCGGCGCCGGATTGGGAGAGGTGTTCGCCCGTGGCGAAACCCCGAATCTCGGCATCATCTTCGAGTGGCATATCCTGGGTCCGATCCTCGGCCTCTGTGCCCTCGCGGCGATGCCGATCGTGATCAATTACTTCCGGGATCGCAACAAGCCTGCAGGTGCGTCTTGAATTCCGAGATCAAGACCGACGTATGCGTCATCGGCGGAGGCTCCGGTGGGCTGTCGTTCGCCGCGGGCGCTGTCCAGATGGGTGCCAGGGTCGTGCTCCTGGAAGGCCACAGGATGGGAGGCGATTGCCTCAACTACGGATGCGTGCCGTCCAAGGCACTGATCGCTGCCGCAAAACACGCCCATGAAATGACGACAGGAAGGCCCTTTGGCATCGGCACTTCCATGCCAGAAGTCGATTATGCGGCGGTTATGGAACATGTCGCCGATGTGATCCGGGGAATAGAACCACATGACAGTGTCGAGCGATTCCAGGGTCTCGGCGTCAAGGTCATTACGGAATACGGCCGTTTTGTCTCTCCCCGTGAAGTCGCGGCCGGTGACCATCGGATTCGCGCACGCCGTTTCGTGATCGCGACAGGATCGTCCCCATTGGTCCCTCCCATTCCGGGCCTGAGCGAAACTCCCCACCTGACGAACGAAACCATCTTTTCCAATCGTGAAAAGCCCGAGCACCTGATTGTCATTGGCGCAGGACCGATCGGCCTGGAACTGGCCCAGGCGCACCGGCGCCTGGGCTGCCGCGTCACGGTGCTCGAGGGCCTGGTCGCGCTCGGCAATGACGACCCGGAGCTGACATCGACGGTGATCGACCGTATCCGGGCCGAAGGCGTCGAACTTCTTGAAGGCACATTCGTTGCCGAAGTTGAAGGAACCGAGGGCGATATCCGGATCAAGTCCGCTGACGGCACGGAATTCGAGGGTACACATCTCCTGGTTGCCGTCGGCCGGAAACCCAATACGGAGCGCCTCGATCTCGACAACGCCGGTATCGGGATGTCCGGAAATGCGATTCAGGTCGACTCGTCGTTACGGACCAGCAACAAGAGAGCCTACGCAATCGGTGATGTCGCCGGTGGTTACCAGTTCACGCACGTCGCTGCCTATCACGCTGGCATCATCATAAGGTCTGCCCTGTTCGGCCTGCCGTCGCGAACCCGCGTCAACCACATTCCGTGGGCAACCTATACGGATCCGGAACTCGCCCATGTCGGTCTCGGCGAGGCCGACGCGACAGAACGGTTCGGGACGGGTATCGAGGTTGTCCGGTTTCCGTACCTGGACAATGATCGTGCCCGGGCGGAACGCGCGACCGAGGGCATGGTCAAGGTCGTGATTCACCGCGGACGGCCGGTCGGAGCATCCATCGTCGGGAGACAGGCAGGTGAATTGATCCAGGTCTGGGCGCTCGCCATCGCGAGCAGGCTCAAGATGTCTGCCGTCGCGGGGATGATATCTCCGTATCCGACCCTGGGGGAAATCAACAAGCGGGTCGCCGGGCAGTACTTTGCCCCCCGGCTGTTTGAAAGCGCGCTGGTCAAGCGGGTCGTGAGGACCGTCCAACGCGTCGGGTAGCGACATGACGGAATTGACCAGTTTGTTTTCAGCACCGGCCGCCGGGTCGACATGGAGGCACGTTCCCCAGGGGCCGGACGACGTGGTAAAGGGTCGTTGATGGTCTTCAGGACTCTTTCCGGGCGATTTCTTCTCCTGACTCTGGCATTCGTTGTTCTGGCGGAGGTCCTGATACTGGTTCCGTCACTGGCCCGGTTTCGCGTGGATTTCCTTCAGGACAGGCTGGAGCGCTCACAAATGGCGTCGCTCGCGCTGCTGACGACGCCTACGGTCATGATCGATGACAATCTCGAAGCCGAGCTGCTTGCAAACGCGGGCGTTCTGAACGTCGCCCTCAAGCGGGATCAAACCCGGGAACTTTTTCTCTCGAGCCCGGTTCCGGGGCCAATCGAAGAAACCTTCGACATGCGAATCAGTTCATGGCCGCAGCTCACCTGGGACGCCATGAAAGTCCTCTGGCTGGACGGTACGAGGATCATCCGCGTCGTCGGAGAACCGGTCAGGAACGCCGGCGAAATGATCGACGTGATCATGGACGAGTCGACGCTACGTACGGCGATGCTCAACTTCGGACGCAATATTCTGGTGTTGTCCGCAGTGATTTCAATCGCCACTTCCCTGCTTCTCTTTCTCGCGGTTCAGTACCTCATGGTCCGTCCGATCAACCGATTGACGCGGGGCATGCTCCTCTACGCGGAACAACCGGAGGACGCCAGCCGCGTGATTACGCCCCGGGAGGGCGTAACAGAGCTCCATGAAGCGGAACGCGCACTGCAGTCCATGCAGACCCAACTGAAGGATTCACTGCTTCAGAAGGACCGGCTGGCCAATCTCGGGCAGGCGGTCTCCGACATCAATCACGATCTGCGCGGAATCCTCGGAATCGCAACCTTGCTGGTCGATCCGCTGAAGGAAAGTTCCGATCCCGATGTCAGCAGGAATGCGCCGAGACTCGTGCGCTCGCTTTCGCGCGCAGAGAGATTCTGCGAGAGCATGCTGCAGTACGCCAAGGGCGAGGAACCGCCCCTTCAACTGCAAGACGTCAACCTCATGGATCTGCTGGAAGACGTGGTTGAAGGGGAGCGGCTCGCGGCCGGAACGGCCATGGTCAAGATCGTTCTTGACGGTCCGAAATCGGCGTCTGCCAGGATTGACAAGGAACAGATTCACCGGGTGGCGGCCAACCTGATCCGAAACGCCCGCGAGGCACTTGCCGGGACCGGGCATCCGGGACGCATCGCGGTCGGAGTGACGGAGCGGGCGGATTCCTGGTCGCTGACCTTTTCCGACGACGGACCGGGAATACCTTCATCTGTCAGGGAAAGACTGTTCGTCCCGTTCATCAGCCGAGGTCGGAGCAAGGACGGCACGGGGCTGGGGCTGGCGATCTCGCGGGAACTGGTCCGCGGTCACGGTGGCGTGCTTGAACTGCTCGAGACCAGCGAAAGCGGTTCCATATTTCGCGTGTCGCTGCCGAAAACCGGAAACTGCCTTCAGGACACGTGACCACAATCCGATTGGTCGCTTCCGCGACCGACGTCAAGGTGACGTCCAGGGTTGGCGGCTTCAGCGCATCTCGGGAGCATGCCTCCGCGCGGAAGCCACGCCCGGCAACGAAATGGGTCCCTGACCCGGAAAAAACAAGGGAGATACGGGCCGGCAGAATGTCAGCGTTTCCGAGTCCGACTCCGTATCATGCCCAGGATTTCAAATGTCCGGTCGAGGATCGGGTCGGCTATGGCAGCAGCCCGGTCGCCGCCTTCGGCCAGAATCCGGTCGACCTCGGCCGGGTCGTCAAGCATCCGGCCCATGGCTTCCGAAATCGGGCGCAGGCGCGAGACCGCCAGTTCGGCCAATGCGGGCTTGAATTCGGAAAACGGTTTGCCGGCAAACTGCCGAAGCACGTCCGACTCCGCCATATCCGCCAGTGAGGCGTAGATCCGAACGAGGTTCCCCGCTTCCGGCCGGCCGTCAAGCTCTCCGGGGGTTTCCGGAAGCGGAAACGGGTCTGTCCTGGCCTTGCGGATTTTCCGGCTGATCGTGTCCGGGCCATCGGTGAGATTGATGCGGCTCATGTCGGACGGGTCCGACTTCGACATTTTTCGGCTACCGTCCCTGAGACTCATGATCCGCGTCGCCGAACCTTCGATCACCGGCTCCGGCTCGGGAAAGAACGCGACCCCGAAATCATGATTGAATTTCGCTGCAATGTCGCGCGCGAGTTCCACATGCTGTTTCTGATCTTCTCCGACCGGGACATGCGTCGCATGGTATACGAGAATGTCTGCCGCCATCAGGGACGGATAGGCAAAGAGCCCGAGGCTTACCCGTTCGGCATTCTTGCCCGCCTTGTCCTTGAATTGCGTCATCCGGTTCATCCAGCCAAGACGGGCGACACAATTGAAGATCCAGCCAAGTTCGGCGTGGGCCGACACCTGGCTCTGGTTGAACAGAATCGATCGTTCGGGATCCAGGCCGCAAGCCATGAACGCCGCTGCCAGTTCCCGCGTGTTGTGCGCCAGCTCGGCCGGTTCCTGCCAAACGGTGATCGCGTGCAGATCCACCATGCAATAGACGGTTTCGATTCCGTCGTCCTGCATTTCGACGAATCGTTTCACCGCGCCCAGGTAGTTCCCGAGCGTCAGATTGCCGCTTGGCTGAATTCCGGAAAACACACGCGGAGTAAATTCGGAAATTCCCATGCTGCGGTTCCTGGCTGTCTGTGACGATGACGGGTTATCGACCGATGGATTGATCAGGTCAACAGGTCAGACAGCCGGAACGCCATGCGACGAACCGGCAATTGCCTGAGCAGCCGCGGATGGATCATTCCAGCCTGCCCTGGGCAACTTTGAGTGCCGCGGTCTTGTCCGGGCGCGGGCATTCCGTACCGGGTGCGACGCTCATCGCGGCACGGCCGTCCATGGATCAACCACGTCCACGCCGGTGTTGCGAAATTCACCCGTGTTCCTGGTCAGGATGGCAAGCCCGCGAGTTGCCGCCGCCGCGGCGAGGAAGGCGTCAGGTACATGGTCGTCGAGAGTTTCGCCGCGCCGACGCTTGTCCTCCATGATTTGTGCGCAAGCCACTGCATCGGCCAGAGTCCAATCGATGATCCGGTCCTCGAACAGCTCGCCAAGAATGTCGCGAAAGCGTTGGGCAAGATCGGCCCGGCGTCGGCCGGGAGCGAGGCGACCAATACCGTCAAGGACCTCCCAGACGGTGATAGATGCGAGCCCGATGCCCTCGTCGAAAATCGAATCGAGGAATGAAGCGACGCGTGTTTCCGGCTGTGTGCGCATCATCTCGGAGACGACATTAGTGTCCATCAGCCGTGCAAGGGGCACGGTCATTCCCCCTTTTCACCGGAGAATGACATTGGTCTGTATCCGCACCGCGGAGAAGGCGGCAGCTCGACGCCGTGCTTTTCTCCGAAATGCCGTGCGAATGCTTCGGAAGGCTTGGGTCGCGGCTCGGCTTTCGTGCGGCCCTCGTGGATCAGGCGGCGGACGAGTTCTTCCATCGACACACCGATCTGCCGCGCTTCGCGCCTGAGCCAGGACTTGTCCCCGGGATCGATATCGCGGACGGTAATGCTGGTACCCATGTTAGCGTCTCCCGTTAGCCCTGCATCTAGTTTCAGGCGTTTCTGCTATCAAATAATGCTATCGGGAACGCGGGTCAAAGGATTGCAGCGCCAGGGGACCCGGAATACGGGCCGCTCAATGGGGCAAGCAGACCGCGACGTGATCCGTGGACCGTGTGCTTGCCGTCATTTGCGAGGCTTTGGCCAGTCTCTCTGTCCATGCAGAGGTCAAGACGTTTCCCCGGGTGAACGTGGTCGGGTTTTCGATGTCTGGTGGCTTGGCGAGGGCAGCCCGTCGTGCGCGTCTTCGCGTCACCGAGATTGGCGGAAGCGATGGCTCGCGCCTTCCATCGCCTGTGAAATTTCCGGCTACAGGGAGGCCGCCGCCGCCTGAGGAAAGCGACGGTGCGGCGAGCGTGATGTTGACAATTCGCACGGAGCACGTACGCGGCAACCATCCAACCGTTGGCGTTCGTGCTGTCGGATAGGCTGCTCGCATGGGCGTCTTTCTTCTGTCAACCGGAAAACCAACGTCGCGCCGCCGCGCTTCAGTTTGTCAGCCAGAGTTCCTTCCGTGGGCGCCCTTGACTGCCAGATCATTTCGACAATCACGGGAAACGGCCGATAACGCCATTTTGCTTGTACTGCACCTTGACCTTTCAAGGCTGATTCTATTGAACCCTCCGGGTTGACAGGACAGTGGGCAGCATAGGCCATGCAGGACAACAACAAGAACCTTCTCCTCGCGACGGCGCTCAGTTTCCTGGTCATCTTTGCCTGGTTCCTGCTCTTCCCCCCCGAGCCCTACGAGCCCGAGCCCGAGCCCGATCAGCAGGTCACCGACGCACCGGCAGGATCGACCGACGCTGGCACCGGAACGGCAACGGCCCCGCCGGCGGACGACACGCTTCCCGGCACCGTCGCCGCTCCCGATACTGCCCAGGCTGCTCGAATCCCGATCCGGACCGGGCGCCTGGACGGATCGATGTCCATTGTCGGCGGCAGGATCGACGATCTCGCACTCTCCGACTACAACGTGCGTCTCAACGACCCCTCCGAAAAGGTCGTCCTGTTGAGCCCGGCAGACAGCGTCGACCCCTACTATGTCCTTTATGGCTGGTCCCCCGGAGGCGACCTTGATTTCGAGGACGTGCCCGGGGCGAATACGCGCTGGGAGATCGAGTCAGGCACCAGCTTGAGTGAATCAACTCCGGTGACCCTTCGCTGGGACAACGGTCGAGGGCTCGTCTTCCGTCGCCAGATCGCGATCGACGAAAACTACCTGTTCACGATCACGCAATCGGTGGAGAACAGCGGTAACAGTGCCGTTCGGCTGGCACCGTACGGAATTGTCGCCCGGCATGGAGAGCCGGAGGTCATCGGCTTCTATATCCTGCATGAAGGGGTCGTGCGGTCGTCCGATGGAACGATTCAGGAAATCGACTATGACGACATGCCTGACCAGGAAATCGACCGCCGCGAGGCGGCCGCTGTCGACAGCATCGCCGTCGAAGAAAACGGGTGGGTCGGATTCACCGACAAGTACTGGATGACAACGCTGATCCCGCAACCGGGCCAGTCATTCACCTCCGTTTCGAAATACACCGCCAGGACCGATACCTACCAGACCGACATGCGATTGCCGGCACAGGAAATCCCGGCCGGCACGACAGCCCGGATGACGACGATGCTGTTCGCCGGGGCCAAGGAATACACCACGATCATCACGTATGAGCGGGATCTCGGAATCAACCAGTTCATCGATTCCATCGACTGGGGTTGGTTCTTTTTCCTGACCAAACCGATTTTCCAGCTGTTGCTCTGGCTGAACGGAATCGTCGGCAACATGGGATGGTCGATCATCTGCCTGACGTTCGTCATCAAGGCGCTCCTGTTCCCGCTGGCCTACAAGTCCTACGTTTCGCTCGCGCGGATGAAGGAACTCCAGCCCGAAATGGAGAAGATCAAGGAGCGCGTCGGGGACGACCGGCAAAAGATGCAAAAGGAGATGATGGCGCTGTATCGGGACAGGAAGGTCAATCCGGCTTCCGGCTGCCTGCCGATCCTGCCCCAGATCCCGATATTTTTCTCCCTCTACAAGGTGCTGTTCGTCACGATCGAAATCCGGCACGCACCGTTCATCGGCTGGATCGAGGACCTGTCCGCTCCAGACCCGACATCGATTCTCAACCTGTTCGGGTTGCTGCCGTGGGGAACGCCGGGACCCGAGAGCATCTTCTATCTCGTGTCGATCGGTGTTTATCCGGTCCTGATGGGGGTCAGCATGTGGATGCAGCAAAAGCTCAACCCTGCGCCGACTGACAAGACCCAGGCAATGGTCTTCGCGTGGATGCCGTGGATGTTCATGTTCCTGCTCGGGAGCTTTGCCAGCGGGCTGGTCATTTACTGGGTTGCCAACAACATCATCACCTTTGTCCAGCAATATGCCATCATGCGCAGCCAGGGCGTCAAACCGGACGTTTTCGGCAATATCATCGCGGGATTCCGGCGCAACAAAACCGAGAACCAGGGCCCGGTCTCGCGATGACCGGAACGGTCACCGAACTCATTCGTCACCCCATCAAGTCCATTGGGCGCGAACTGCTCCGATCGGTGCGCCTCGAGGAAGGCCGGACGATGCCCTGGGACCGGTCCTGGGCCATCGTCCACGAAGCATCGGGAATCTGCCGGGAAACCCGGGGCTGGCGGCCCGTCCAGAATTTTACCGTGACCGCGAGAACACCGGGACTCGCCGCGATCGAAGCCTCGGTGGACGTGTCAAGCGGCCGGGTCAGGCTCGGCCATCGCGAACTTGGAAAACTGGACATCGATCCCGATGACGAACTTGACGGGAAGCGGCTGGTCGACTGGATCAGGCCGCTGGTGCCGCATGGCCGCGCACAGCCGGTCGGGATCTATCGGGCGGGCAGCCGGGGACTGACCGACACCGAGTTCCCCTCGGTTTCCATCAATTCGCGCAACTCGCTGTCGGAGCTTTCCGAAATCGCCGGGCAGGACATCTCGTTGCACCGTTGGCGCGGGAACATATGGGTCGAGGGATTCGCGCCCCGGGAAGAGTTTGCCTGGGTCGGGAAGTCGATCAGGATCGGGAAGGCGGAACTCGAAGTCGTCGACACCATCCAGCGATGCGAAGCCACGGCCGCCGATCCCGAGACCGGGCAAAGAAATCTCGCCACGCTGGACCTGCTCGAGCGCAACTGGGGGCACAGGGATTTCGGAATCTATGCCAGGGTCACCAGGGCGGGGGCCGTGTCGGTCGGCGATACGGTCACGATCGCGGGATAATGGCCGATCCGGTAATGCGGTTCAGGCTCGCATCCGAACCCGCCGGGGAAGAACGCGAACGCGGGGCACGGCTGTTTTCAGGGCCGGTGGCATTCCTGACCGGTGCGGCCGACCACGACGGCTTTCCCTCTCCCGACAGGATCGAGGTTTGTTTTGCCGGCCGCTCGAATGTCGGAAAATCACGTCTTGTCAATGCGTTGACTTCGAGAAAATCGCTCGCCCGGATTTCGGGCACGCCGGGTCGTACCCAGCAGATCAACTTTTTTTCCCTCGGGGACAGGCACTACCTTGTCGATGTGCCCGGATACGGATTTGCGCGGGCCCCTCTTCGCTCGGTGAAGAAATGGCAGAGCCTGCTCAGGGCCTACCTCGCCGGGCGGGTGTCCCTTCGCCGCGTATTCCTGTTGATCGATGCCCGGCATGGTCCCAAACCCCCGGACATCGAGATCATGGACCTCCTCGACCGTACGGCGGTGACGTTCCAGGTCATCCTGACCAAGACCGACAAGGTCTCCCAGGAGGGACAGGAGTCCGCGTTCGTGAAGACCGCCCGTGCCCTCGAGCATCATCCGGCAGCCTTCCCCGAAATCATCCCGACATCAGCGGTTACGGGTTGCGGGATCGATCGTCTTCGCTCGATCATCGCCGGGTTCGAGTGACAACTCAGTAACGGTTGAGCAGGCGGCGAAGGTAATCAAGTTCGGACTCCGGCCGGGTCCGATCGTTCGAACGGCGCCGGATTTCCTCGAGAACCTCGCGCGACCGGTCGTAGTATTCGCCATCAGGCAATGCCCTTCCACCTGACACGGCTGAACCGTCAGCCCCGGTCTGGCGCCCCAGGGGATCCCTGGCCCGAAAGTCCCCGCCGTTCTGCTGACCCCCGTTGTCGCCGACGTTTTCGCCCTGGGCGCGGCTGCGTCGGGCTTCCTGGATCTCGCGCAATCCCTGGCGAAGCGCCTCGATTGCCCGTGCCTGGTCGTCCAGCGCCGTGTTGTTGTCGCCGCGTTCGAGGTTTTCCTTCGCGCTCGACATCGCGTCCTCTGCCTCTTCGAGTGGAGCACCGCCGGCAGCACCGTCATCGAACGGCAGGTTCTGCCGTTGCCGGGCCAACATTTGGCGTAGCGCTTCCTGTCTCGCCGCGAGATCCTGTTCCGACAGTTCGCTGCCGGTGCCCGGTGGACCGCTCAATCCGGTTCCACCGTAAGGGTCACCGTTGTCTTGCCTGGAAGACATGCCGTCCGGCGGGGGCCGCAAACCCTCCGGTCCGATCGTGCCAGGTCCCGGATTTCCCTGCAACTGGCGGAACGTGTCGTCCGCGAGGCCCTGCTGCTGCTGGAGCGTGTCCCTTAGCCCGTCGAGGGTCGGGTCTCCGCCCGACCCCGGGCGCATGACGCCGCTTTCGAGCGACGCCTGCATGTTTTCCATCAGACCCTGAAGCTGGCGCAGCAATTCCTGGGCCTCGGCCATTCTCCCCTGCTCCATCAGCTGCTGGAGGCGGTCAAGCATTTCATGCAAGTCGTCGCTGGTGATCATCTCGCCCTGGGGACGCTCCGCAAACTCCCTGTCCGCGTTCTCAAGCGCATTTTCGGCCAGTTCCCTGAGGTAGTCGTTGAGGGCGTTACGCAGTTCCTGCATCAGTTCGGCAATTTCACTTTGCGATGCGCCTTGCTCGATCGCTGCCTCCAGCCTGTCGCGAGCCCGTTCCAATCTCTCGCGCGCATTTGCAAGGTCGCCGTCCTCAATCAGGAGGGCGGTCCGCCAGAGAATCGATGCAACTTCGTCCCGCGTCGCATGCGTCAGGCCGGCAGGCGCCGACCGGCCGCGGTCGAGCCGCCTGAGAGCGGTCCGCGTCAGCAGATACGAAGACGCATCGTCGAAGAGCTCTGCCGGCCGATAGGTTAACGCGCGCAGTATCCGCGTCACCCGGAGAGCGTTTTCACGCGACCAGTCCAGGTCCTGCTTTTGTTCAGCCAGGCTTGCGGCCACATTGTTGAAGAAACGCCTGCTCGGCATCCTGGTCCGGTATGGTTCGGTCGTGCCGGTATTCCCCGCCGCGTCGCTGACCTCGAGCGTAACCGTGACCGGCAATCCGGCGAACGGATGTTCCGCCAGGTTTTCGGTCAGTTCCTCTTCGAATTCGTCCGTTCCCCCGAAGAATGGCAACGGCAGATCCAGTGCCAGTTCGTCGCGTGGCTCGGGTTCGACTGCCAATCCGAATTGCCGCTCGATACGCTCAGGGTCCAGCGCGATTTTCGCCTGGCTGGAGGTAACCCCGTAATCGTCTCCCGCACGATACCTCAGCACCATGCCACCATTGACAGTGGTTTCGATTCTGCCCAGCATTTCAACGAACGGCGGCTCGTCCGGGATGATGGTGAAGGACCTGCTCCAGATCTCCCGATCGGCCGAGGCAAGCTCTACCGTTCCGCTTCGCCGGACCACCAGCTGCCTCTGCCAGGTACCGTCCGACGTGCCGGGATGCTGTGCGATCGCTTCCCCGGAGATACTTTCCGACAGCGCGAGGCCGCCTGACGAACCGTATACCCTGAGCGTCAGTATGGTCCCGACCGGAAGGTGAAGTTCATCTCCGCCCTCGTGATCGCCGAGGTAGACTGTTGGCCGGCCCGTATAGATCGGTGGTTCGGCCCAACCTTCAAACACCGGAATGGCAACTTCCGGCTCCGTGCCAGGTTCGGCAGATACCCATTCCGGCTCGTTGCCGCCTGCAAACAGGAGCGCAGAGGAAAATGCCAGGAGCGCGACAAGGCGCAGGCCCAATGGATCGAAACGGGCCAGGCGCATATCCGGACCCGCCACCCTGACATTCCGGCTGCGGTCGGCCATCTCCTCCATGTGGATCGCCCACAGCTCCTCCGCTTCCGGCTGACCCTGCCCGAGCGCAATCCGGTCCTTGAGAGTCGCGATGGGTTGCCCGGAAACAGAATTGTCGAGTCGGTCGGTCACCGAGTTGGCATCGGGCCACGACACCTTCCGCATTCCCCGCCAGAACAGGACCACCATAGCCAGGAGAAAGGCGGACACGACCAACGGCATGGCGCCAGGCGGGATGGTGGCGACCACTCCCCATCGCCAGGCCGCAAAGCCAGCGAGGCCCAGGCTAGCCAACGGCCAGAACGCCCTCAGGACCTGTTCGAGCAGCATGGCAGCGAATGTCAGTCTGATCGGTCGGCGCAGTGCGTCGAGGGCTCCTGATCGAACGTCCTCGGCCTGTCTGTTCATGGGCACGGGTTATACCGCCGCAGTCGGCGCCTCTTCTCTTCCGCTGTCTCCGGCGTCGTTCACGATGCCGTCAACCATTCGGGAACAATATCCCTATTGATCAAATCTTCAACCGGGATGCGTGCGCGGATCACGAAAAATTCTTCTCCGTTCACCAAAACCTCGGGTATGAGCGGACGCGAGTTGTACCCGGAAGCCATGACGGCACCATAGGCGCCGGTCGACCGAAAAACCAGAAGGTCACCATCGGACAGCTGCGGCAATTCCCGCCCGCGTGCGAATGTGTCTCCACTCTCGCAGATTGGACCGACGATATCGACGGCACTGGTGCGGCCATTTTCGGCGGGCGCGATGACGGGCTCGATCTCGTGATAGGCGCCGTACATCGCGGGACGGAGAAGATCGTTCATGGCGCTGTCGAGAACCAGGATATCCCGGGCCTCCCCCGTCTTGCGGTAGAGAACGGAACTAACCATGACTCCGGCGTTTCCGGAAATGAACCTGCCTGGTTCGACGTCAATCTCGACTCCCAGGTGACCGAGGGTGTCGGCGAGCAGGGCACAGTATTCGGCTGGAGACGGTGCCGGGTCTTCCGCCGGACGGTAGTTGATACCAAGTCCGCCCCCGGCATCGATACGCCTTATTTCGTGGCCGTCTTCGCGCAGGACCCGTGTCAGGTCAGCGAGAAGCCGGAATACGCGACGAAAGGGAGCGAGGTCCATGACCTGGGAACCGATATGGACGTCGATCCCCACGACCCTGATGCCGGGCAGCTGCCCCGCCTCCCGGTAGGCATCCCTTACGCGCGAAACCGGTATTCCGAACTTGTCCCCCGACTTGCCCGTTGAGATCTTCTCGTGCGTGCCCGGATCGACATCCGGATTGATCCGGATTGCGATCGGGGCTACGGTTCCGTGGCTCTCGGCAACCTCGGAAAGCAGCCTGAGTTCGGGTTCGGATTCGACATTGAAATGACGAATCCCTCCCCCGAGCGCGGCAGCCATTTCGTCGCGTGTCTTTCCCACGCCCGAAAAAACGATGCGATCTCCGGGAATCCCGGCAGCCCTGGCCCGCACGTACTCGCCGCCCGATACCACGTCCATGCCCGCGCCGAGATTCCCCAGAAGCCGCAATACCGCAACGTTCGAGTTCGCCTTGACCGAATAGCACACCAGATGATCGATGCCGGAGAGCGCCGACTGGAATGCCCCGAGGTTCGCCGCGAACATCCTGGACGAGTACAGATAGAAGGGAGTGCCGACCGCTTTCGCGATCTCCGGAATCGGAACATCTTCGGCGTGGAGGATTCCGTCCCGGTACTGGAATTCGTCGGTCACGCCAACCCCCTTGCAGTTCCCGGCACGGCAACCGGTCACCAGGCCAGTGGTGCCTTCCCCGGTGACTTCCGAATCCGGGAGAGAATCAATTGCTCAATTGCCGGCACCCTGGCCGGAATACGCCGCGACCCGGCTTTCCCCCGAATCGCCGGGAACGGGCAGCAAGGGCGCCTTGCGCCCGCATGACACGGTGCCGAAGAGCAGCAGGACAAGACCGATCGCAATGCAGCCACGAAGCATCATCTGCTCCGTTCTCTCGTCGAGGCCATCTGCTCGCGCCATCGCAAGACCTGTTCCCGGACACGTTCAGGTGCTGTTCCACCGTAACTCCGTCGACTTGCGACGGATTCCTCGACCGACAAGGCCGAAAACACATCCCTGCTCACGTCCCGGCCGCAAATTGCCTGTATGTCCTCGAGCGCAAGCTCGTCCAGTGCGCATTCACGGTCTTCCGCCTGCTTGACGAGCCGCCCCGTCATGTGGTGGGCGTCCCGAAACGCCACGCCGAGTTCGCGGACGAGCCAGTCGGCGAGATCGGTTGCGGTCGGGAAGCCCCGGATCGCCATCTCCCGCATTCTCTCGCGGTCTGGTTTCATGGTCGAAACCATGGCGGCGGTCGCGGTGGTTGCCAGCATCAGGCTGTCCGCAGCGTCGAAGACCTGTTCCTTGTCTTCCTGCATGTCTTTCGAATAGGCAAGGGGAAGTCCTTTCATGACCATGGACAGGGCGACAGACGCGCCCGTGATGCGGCCGGTCTTCGCCCTGACCAGTTCGGCCGCGTCCGGGTTGCGTTTCTGCGGCATGATCGACGACCCGGTCGAAAACCTGTCCGACAGGATGACGAAACGGTATCCCGGCGACGCCCAGATGACGATCTCTTCGGCCAGCCGGCTCAGGTGCATGGCGCAAATCGAGACCGAAGACAGGAATTCCAGCGCGAAGTCGCGGTCGCTGACCGTGTCCATCGAATTTGCTGCCGGGCTGTCAAACCCGAGAGCGCCGGCGGTCATGTCGCGATCGATGGGGAACGAGGTCCCGGCAAGCGCGGCCGCACCGAGAGGACATTCGTTGAGGCGCCGCCGCGCATCGGCAAGGCGCCCGATGTCACGGGCCAGCATCTCGACGTATGCCATCAGGTGATGTCCCCAGGTCACGGGCTGTGCCGCCTGCAAATGGGTGAAGCCCGGCATCGTCCATTCGGCGCCTGCTTCCGCCTGTTCCAGGAGTGACTCGATCAGGTCATGGAGAGCCTTCGTTTGCAGGTCGATCGCGTCCCGCACCCACATGCGGAAATCGGTGGCGACCTGATCGTTCCGGGAGCGCGCCGTGTGCAGTCGTCCTGCGGCTTCGCCGATGAGTTCGCCCAGTCGCGCTTCCACGTTCATGTGGATGTCCTCGAGCGCAGTCGAGAATTCGAATGTGCCGTTTTCGATCTCTGACATTACCGTGAGCAACCCTTCCCTGATTGCTTCGGCATCCTTATTGTCAATGATCCCGGTCGCGGCCAGCATGGCTGCATGCGCCCTCGATGCGACGACATCCTGTCGTGCCAAACGTCGGTCGAACGCGATCGACGCGTTGATTTCTTCCATCAGCGCATCCGGGTTGGTTCGAAACCGTCCGCCCCACATGGCGTTTGAAGCGGGACAATCTGGCATTGGCGCACCCGAATTCAGGAAAGGTCGATCGCATGAACATCGTCACGACATTCACGGCGGCCCTGCTATATACCGCGATCGCAATCGGCGCAAATCAGGCGGCCGCCGAAGAGAACAACCTCGCGCACCTGGAGTCATTGCGTTCCGGCGACATGAGAAAGCTGGTCTTTACCGGTAATGCGCCTTTCCCTTCCGACCTCGCCGGCAAGATCGTGCTCGACGAAAACGGAAATGAAATCCGGTTTGAGGCGCTGTTGGCCGGCCGGGCGGTCCTGATCAACTTCTGGGCCACGTGGTGCGCACCCTGCCGCAAGGAGATGCCGTCGCTCGATTCACTCGCCGCCTCATTCCCGAGCCGGGACTTCGCGGTCCTGCCGGTTGCGACCGGCAAGAATTCGGTCGACGACATCCTGGCGTTTTTCGAGGACATCGACGTGTCCGGTCTCTCCATACTGCGGGATCCGGACATGGATGTCGCGCGCAGTTTTGGCGTATTCGGAATTCCGACGACACTTATCCTGGACCGGTCGGGCGGCGTCATCGCACGACTGTCCGGTGATGCGGACTGGAATTCCGAAAGTGCGCGGGCCATCGTTCAGGCGATCATCGACATGCAACCTGCCTCGTGAATGCCGGGTCGACTCGAGGGGTCGGGAGAGCAGAGTTGCCGCGGCACGGTTGCCCGTTCCGATATTTCAGGCGAATGGTCCAAAGGTAAGCCAGGTCGGGCAACCGGCGAGGCCGCTCCCGGGACGGGCGGCAAATGCCGGTGTTCACTCCGGGCAGATCGGTGCTGTCGACAAATTCAGCAGAATCTCGGGGCGGGAATCGCACCGATCGCATGCGTTTCCCGGTTATGGCCGGACGACGGTTGATGTAAGAACGTGTCCAGAATCGAATCCTGACCAGCAAAAGAGGAAACAGAATGACGAATGTCGTGATTGCATCTGCAGCGCGAACTGCCGTTGGCAGTTTCAATGGCAGTTTCGCAAATACCCCTGCCCACGATCTTGGAGCGGTTGCGATCGAAGCCGTGGTCGAGAGAGCGGGAGTCGACAAGGGTGAGATATCCGAGACGATTCTCGGACAGGTTCTCCCCGCCGGTCAAGGACAGAATCCGGCCCGCCAGGCCCACATAAACGCGGGACTTCCGAAGGAAAGCGCCGCCTGGACCGTCAACCAGGTTTGCGGATCCGGACTGCGGTCCGTTGCAATCGGCGCGCAGCATATCCAGTTGGCGGATGCCGATGTCGTCGTCGCCGGCGGTCAGGAAAACATGAGCCTCAGTCCTCACGTGGCCCACCTGAGATCGGGGACCAAGATGGGTGCCGCGAAATTCGAGGACTCGATGATCAAGGACGGGCTGCTCGATGCGTTCAACGGCTATCACATGGGGATAACCGCTGAAAATGTCGCCGAGAAATGGCAGATTTCGAGGGACACGCAGGATGAATTCGCCGTCAGGTCGCAGAACAAGGCCGAAGCAGCCCAGGAAGCCGGCAAGTTCACCGATGAGATCACGCCGGTGACCGTCCGCCACCGAAAGGGTGACGTTGTCGTCGATTCCGACGAGTACATCCGCAAGGGCGCAAATGTCGAATCCCTCCAGAAGCTGAGGCCGGCGTTCTCGCGTGACGGGTCCGTGACCGCGGGAAATGCGTCCGGGATCAACGATGGTGCGGCCGCGGTCCTTCTCATGCGTGCAGAGGATGCCGAGCGCCGGGACATGGAACCTCTCGCGCGCATCGTGTCATACGCCACGGTCGGCCTAGACCCCAGCATCATGGGGGTCGGCCCCATCGGCGCATCCAGGAAGGCCCTCGAAAAGGCCGGCTGGTCGGTCGATCAGCTTGATCTCGTGGAAGCGAACGAAGCCTTCGCCGCCCAGGCCTGCGCGGTCAACAAGGACATGGGATGGGATCCGGAGATCGTCAATGTCAATGGCGGCGCCATCGCGATCGGCCACCCGATCGGTGCATCCGGGTGCCGCATTCTGAACACGTTGCTGTTCGAGATGAAGCGCCGCGGCGCACATCGCGGACTTGCGACGCTTTGCATTGGCGGGGGCATGGGCGTGGCCATGTGCGTCGAAAGGGACTGACGGGTCGCCGTCAACCGAAACACGGCCCGAACACTTGATTGGAAAGGAGACAAACGGTGGGAAGAGTCGCGCTCGTAACGGGGGGAACCCGGGGAATCGGCAAGGCAATATCCATCGCGCTGCGGGATAGCGGTTATTCCGTTGCTGCCAGTTACGCGGGAAACGAAGAGGCGGCGGCGGCGTTCACGACCGAAACCGGTATTGCCGCCTACAAGTGGTCAGTCGCCGACTACGATGCCTGCGTCGAGGGGATCGGCCGGGTCGAAGCCGACCTGGGACCGGTGGAGGTCCTGGTCAACAACGCCGGAATCGCCAGGGACGGGATGTTCCACAAGTTGACCCCGGAGTCGTGGAATGCGGTGATCGACACCAATCTCACGGGGTTGTTCAACATGACCCATCCGGTCTGGGGTGGCATGCGCAGCCGCGGGTTCGGCCGCGTCATCAACATTTCGTCGGTGAACGGCCAAAAGGGCCAGCTGGGCCAGGCCAACTATTCGGCGGCCAAGGCGGGAGACATCGGCTTTACCAAGGCGCTGGCCCAGGAAGGTGCGTTCAAGGGAATCACCGTGAACGCGATCTGCCCGGGTTATATCGCCACTGAAATGGTCATGGCTGTTTCCGAAAGGATCCGTGACGCCATTATCGCCCAGATTCCGGTCGGGCGACTTGGCGAAGCTGACGAGGTTGCACGCTGCGTCGTGTTTCTCGCATCCGACGAGGCCGCATTCATCACGGGATCGACACTGTCAGCCAACGGCGGTCAGTACATGGCCTGATTCACCAGGCCGGCCCGCCGGTGTTTTCAGACAATGATATCGCGGTATCGGGACGGTGTCGCACCGAAAACGCTCCGGTACCTCGAGACCTCCCGGTCCTGTCCCACGGTCTTGTTTGCATCGTCGCTCAACTTGACCGTGGGTCTCCCTTCGACCTCGACGAGCTTACACACAAGGGAGAACGGGTCCAGGGCGCCGTCGGAAACCAGCCCCCTGAAATCGTTGGTCAAGAGCGTGCCCCAGCCGAAGGCCACGTTGGTGCGCTCCGAAAACCCGCGCGCCAGACGATCGATGTCGCCGACATCCAGGCCATCCGAAAAGATGACCAGCTTCTCGGCAGGGTCCTCGCCGTGCTCGTGCCACCATCGCAATGCTCTCTCGGCGCCGATTTCGGGTAGCCCGCTGTCCACGCGGACACCTTTCCACCTTGCCGCCCATTCCGGGGCATTCTTGAAGAATCCTTCGCTGCCGAAGGTGTCGGGGAGCATGATGAGCAGGTTTCCGTCATGCTCCTGCTGCCAGTCGGACAGCACGGCATAGGGTGCCTGTTCAAGTTTGGCGTCCGACTTTGCAAGCGCGGCATAGACCATGGGGATTTCATGGGCGTTGGTCCCGATGGCCTCGACTTCACGCCGCATGGCGATCAGGCAGTTTGACGTCCCCGAGAACTTCTCGCCCAGCCCTTCGATCATGGCCTGGACGCACCAGTCCTGCCAGAGGAAGGAATGGCGCCTCCTGGTTCCGAAATCGGCCACCGCAAGGGGTTCTATCGGGCGCAATCGGTCGATCTTTTCCCAGATCTTGGTCATGGCGCGGGCGTAGAGTACCTGCAGTTCGAACTTGCCGAGGAGTTCGAGCACCGCACGTGAACGCAGTTCCATGATGACGGAGAGGGCCGTGATCTCCCAAAGCATGGCTTCCGGCCAGCAGCCTTCGAAGGTCAATTCGTACTGGTCGCCCCGCCTTTCGAGACTGTAGGCGGGGAGTTTCAACTGCTCGAACCACTCGAGAAAGGCGTGGCTGAACATCTGCCTCTTTCCGTAAAAGGTGTTACCCCGGAGCCAGGTGCTTTCGCCGCGGGAGAGCGACAGCGAGCGAATGTGATCGAGCTGTTCCCTGAGTTCCCCCTCGTCAACGAGATCGGCAAGTGGCAATGATGTCGACCTGTTGATCAGCTTGTAGGTCACCCTGGTCTCGGGGTACCGCCTGAACACGAACTGGCACATGAGCAGCTTGTAGAAGTCCGTGTCGATCAGGGACCTGACGATCGGATCGATCTTCCACTTGTGATTGTGGACTCGTGTTGCGATGTCGACCATGAATCAAACTTCCGCGTAGAAACCCACTGCCGTTGCGAGCCGTGTGCCAGGAATCCGGTGCGTGGGTCAGGGAATGATCCTGACCCCGTGCGATTCCATGTCCGCGCGGGCCTCGTCGAGCGAACCGCCGAGATCGATCGCGCGGCAGGCCGCCTCCATGACGGTAACGTCAAATCCCAGTCCGGCGGCATCGACGGCCGAAAACCGAACGCAATAATCGAACGCGAGGCCGGCAAGTACCAGGCGCGAGACTCCCCGTTCCCGAAGATAGCCTTCCAATCCGGTCCTGGTCTCGCGATCGTTCTCGAAGAACGCCGAATAACTGTCGATCGTGCGACGAAATCCCTTGCGGATGACGAGGTCCGCCGAGTCGGTATTCAGGTTCGGATGAAAGTGCGCGCCGCCCGAACCTGCCACGCAATGATCCGGCCAGAGCACCTGGGGGCCGTACGGCATTTCGATGGCCGAAAACGGCTCCGCAGAGGCGTGATTGGAGGCAAAGGATGCGTGGTCCGGCGGATGCCAATCCTGTGTCAGCACGCGAAGCGGATATTCTTCCTGTAACGCGTTCACCCTTTCGATGATGGATGCGCCGTCAGGGACCGCGAGTGCGCCTCCGGGGCAAAAATCGTTCTGGATGTCGATCATGATCAGGGCGGTATCTTTGGAACGCGTCATCGGAATCTTCCTGCATGTCAGGCCTCGTATTGCTCGAAATGCCCGATTCCCGCTGGCCATGGCCCGATTTCCGCGCCGGCGGACGAAAACGCGCATTTGGTCGTGCAGGTCGAGGCCGGTGTCGTGTCCTTCCCGTGAAACATTTGCAGGGACGGCTCGGAACCAGTCCCGGGGTGACGCAGTCTAAACCGCGCATGGTACCCTCTCAATGTCAAATGTCGCCGGTATCGGCGGACCGATCACCATGCCACATCATGTCAAATCCCGGCTCTTGGATAGGGAATCTTGAAAGTCCGGATGGACGTGGTGGCGCCCCGCCCGGCCCGGTCGTACGGAGATGCAGTTTCGAGCAATTGCGGATAGTATCGCACCCAAGTTGCCACGGGTTGAATCGCAGTGAACCGGGGAGTTGTCTCCAATGGAATCGGAATCCGGACCTGCACGAATTGTGCGCGATGTCATTGATCCCGCCCGTGCAGATGCCCTGCATGCAACGCTTGGCGCCGGTGGCGAGGCCCCCCGGGTGGGGATGCATCTGCCGCCATTCTGGCATCACATCTACTTCTGGGACTGCGTACCTGAACGGGGGCTCGGACGCGACGGGCATCCGCGGACAGGTGGCCTCATTCCGGACACCGGCTTCCCGCACCGGATGTGGGCCGGCGGAACCGTCAACTGGTATTTGCCTGCCGTCATCGGCCTCGAGGCAGAAAAATCCTCGACCGTAACCCGGTGCGAAAACAAGACCGGCAGGTCCGGTGCGTTTGCCATCGTGACGCTGAGGCACGATATTCGACAGAACGGACGCAAATGCATCGTGGAGACCCAGGACCTGATCTACAGGGCCGAGAGAATGCGGCAACGCCGGGAACCGGATCCCGCGCCAACGGACGAGACCCTTTCGAGGTCTCACCGGTTTTCGACGGTCATGCTGTTCCGGTATTCGGCGGTCACATTCAACGGTCACCGCATTCACTATGATCCTGATTTTGCCATTTCCCGGGAAGGCTATCCCGGTCTTGTCGTTCATGGCCCCCTGCTCGCGCTGCTGTTGACGCAATTCGCCGAAGGAATCCTGGGCAAGCTTTCACGTTTCCGGTTCAGGGCGATATCGCCGGTCATGCACAACGAGATCGTGGACGCATGTGCGCGAGAGGATTCAGACCGGCTTACCCTTTGGGTGCGCGGCCCAGACGGCCGCCTTTGCATGAGTGCGGAAGCCTTGCCGGCAGCGCCTGCCTAGTCGCATGATCGATTATGGGGATTCCTTTTTTCGGTGAAGTATGCGTCAACCGCTCCCGGCGAAAGCCGCAAGGTTTTCGAAAAGAGAGCAGAATCAGGATGGCAAAGAGCAGGAGACCCCGGATCGTCCTCAGCGAGCATGACCGGGAGCGTCTTGAAAAGATCAAAACCGATCCCCATTCAATCCCCAGGCATGTCCTGAGGGAACCATCATCTTCCACCTTGGCGATGGCCTCACCCTGTCGCGGACGATCAGGGCCACCGGCATGTCGAAGCCGACGGTCTGGCGCTGGTGGGACAGCTTCCTCAAGCAGGGTGTTGACGGCCTGCTGTACGACAACCCACGGAAAAGGGGCCGCAAGCCGGTTTCGGAAGAGAAGGTCAGCGAACTGATCGCGCTTGCGATGCCACCGCCGCCGGAACATGCCGGTCACTGGACGCTGCGGGCGCTGGCGACGAAGGTGGGGACCGCTGTCT
>JAPOVX010000287.1 GCA_026707935.1 Paracoccaceae bacterium | reverse complement strand
GAACGCTCAATCAATGACAGCCAGTAAGGCCATCACCCCCTTACCGAACGCTTACAATACCCCGAATTCGGCAGAATCTCGCCAAAAAAGGTTAAACTTGGGTTAGGAGCGACCAATGTGGTCGATACGCTCGCCGGGGTCCACCGTACCGATATCGACGAGCCCGAGGAAGACTTGTGGATCCTCTGGCTTACATTTTCGACCTGGATATTTTCAGCCGCGTATCACGTACCGAACTACGGCCGTTGGCTGGCCGAGACCGAATCACGCAACGCTTACGCCCATCACCAGCGCGTCATGCAGCACTTCAACTGGCAGCGGCGCAAGCGCGAGCCGCGAGGGCAGCGGCACTGGCTGTTGAAGATGCCCTTCCACCTCATGGAATTGGAGGCGCTGGTGGAAACCTACCCGGATGCCGTCTTCATCCAGACCCATCGCGATCCCGTCGAATTCATGGGCTCATGGAACAGCATAGTGGAGCGGATACGAGGCTTTTCCGCAGAGCGGAGACCGCCGCACGAGACCGGCCATGAGCAGTTGGCGTTCATGAGCGGCATGCTGAACGATGCGATGCGGTTTCGGGCGTCTCGTCCTGCGCTTGATGCCCGCTGGGTTGATGTCAGCTATGCAGATCTGGTCGATGAACCGATGGCAGTCGTCCGTGACATATACGCGCGGTTCGACTGGTCCCTGATGCCAATGGCCGTCGACGAAATGCAGCAGTGGTTGACGCTTCAGGAGGAACAGCGCCGCCATGAGCCGCAGCACGAGTACGGCCTGGAGGATTACGGGCTCACGCCGGAGAGCGTGAACGATGCGTTCGCACCATATCTGGACTTTGCTGCCACGCGAGGCTGCCTGTAAATATTCAATTGGCATAGGGACGCATCAAGCGGTGGTCGCTGCGGATTGAGGCTACGTCTTGATGTTCCGCGATGGCGGTCGGGGTCGACAATAGGATCATCCGCACCCTTATGGATCGCCTTGGTTTGGACGATGCCTATAGTGCATTCTCGGAGTGGGCCAAGTCGCCCGCGCCCGTCCGGGCATTGACTACAGATCGGAAAGATTGCAACGCGTCGTCCAACCCATCTACCTCGTATCGAAATTCACCGGATACGGATTGGTAATGCAATTGAGCCCGATCAAGGGAAGTTTGGCTCAAGCTCCTGATTTCCCCTTCCGAATAGTGGGCTGAAGTCGCTTTCTGGAACAACTCCAGTTCATTTCTCAGGAAGCTGAGAAAGTCATGGATTGCGATCTGCTGACGCGTGATCTTTTCGAAGTGATAACCCATGGCAGCCAGGTAGATCGCATCGGGAAGCATGCGGGGATAGTCCTTGGAGACCTTACCGATGAACTTCGAATAGGCGGGAAGCTGCTTGGCGGAGAGACGACCGCGAACGCTCATGAAGGCAATTTCGACTTCGGCCCTGCTTTTAGGCTTTCGAAGATGGTGGACGGGCTTCAGGTGCCTGAACAGAGTCAAGCAGCGGCTCAGGTAGTTTTCCAGGGTCGGATCGTAGAGTGTGCCGATCACGCGCTTATATCCTTCGATCAATGTACTGTATTCCAACTCCGTCTTGAAGTTTAGTAGCATGGCATTGGTTCCGAGCGGCGTCTCGAGAAGCCGGCCTTCCGATTCCATGCGCTCGTACAAGTCGGTACCCTTCAAGACTGTCAACAAATAGATCGGTGCCACAGGAATGCCGGTCTCTTGGATGAATTCGATCTGGGCATCGAACACGCCCGCATCATCACCATCCAGACCCAGGATGAACCCGCCCTGGACCTGCATGCCACGCCGCTGGATTTTTCGGACGGCGTGGTAGAGGAAGTCCTTTTGGGTCTTGTCCGTGTTTTGCCGTTTCTTGGTCTTGATCAAGGCATTGGGGTTGGGCGTTTCGATCCCGACAAACACCGAGTCAAAGCCGGCCTCGATCATGGCGTCCATCATGTTGTCCATCAGCGCAAGGTTTGCACTCGCTTCAGTGGCCAGGGTGAAGGGGTAGCCCCGTGCCTTTTGCCACTTGGCCAACACAGGAAGCAGCTTCAACGCATCTCGCTTGTTGCCGATGAAGTTGTCGTCAACGAGAAAAACCGGGCCCCGCCAGCCGAGGCGGTAAAGTGACTCAAACTCTTTCACAACCTGTTCTGGCGGCTTCGTGCGAGGCACGCGACCGTAGAGCTTTATGATATCGCAAAACTCGCAGTCGAACGGACATCCCCTAGAGAATTGCACACTCATCGTGGCGTAGTTTTGGATATCGATGAGGTCAAAGCGCGGAACTGGCGTCCGCGTTACATCCGGCTTTCGCCTTTCCCGATACATTCTCTTGGCAGCATCGACTTCCAGATCCCGAAAGAACTCTGCGAAGGATTCTTCGACCTCGTCCAGCACAAAGTGGTCCACCCCCGTGATCTCCTCGTGAAACGTGGTCGGATGCGGCCCTCCGGCAACCACTGAAACGCCAGCGCGGTTGCAGCGTTCCACGACATTCCGCAGCGACACATGTTGCGTGATCATTGTGGACGTGAACACGAGATCCGCCCACTCGATTTCTGTGTCATGCAGGGCGCTCACATTCATGTCGACCACTCGAAGCTCGTAGCTCGAAGGAAACATCGCAGCGACCGTTAGCAACCCAAGTGGCGGATGGGTTGCCTTGACTCCCGATATTTCCAGCGCGTAGTCAGCGCCCCAGTAAGTCGGAGGGTGTTCAGGGTATACCAGCAGAGCGTTTGGCATGGCGGCCTCGTTTACGCTTCCATGTCAATTGCCGGTTGAGACTATCAGAGTCGCTTTCAAATGTGCAATGGCCCGGAGGGCCTGGCACAGAGTGGATCCGATCGCGTAGGTACTTGCTTTACCGGACCATGGATTGACCCTGTTTCCAGACTGTCGATTCGAGACCCGCTACATCTTGATCGCTGCGAAACGGAGAAGGGGACGTCGCAACTGATGAACCGTAGGTGTCCGATCGCGCATTTGCGGAGGAGGAGGCTCGCGTCCGGAGCCTGCTTCCGTCGCACCCTTGCCCCGGGGCAGCGA
>JAPOVX010000008.1 GCA_026707935.1 Paracoccaceae bacterium | reverse complement strand
ATGGGCCCTGGCGGTGCGGGTCATCTCGTCAAGACCGTGCATAACGGAATCGAATATGCTGACATGCAGCTGATCGCCGAAGCCTATGGCGTGATGCGCGACGGAATGGGAATGGCGGCCCCGGCATGCGGTGCAGTGTTCGAGCGCTGGAACCGGGGGATCCTGAAGTCCTACCTTACCGAAATCTCCGCCGAGGTCTCGAAAGCGACGGATCCGGCGACGGGGTCGCCGGTGCTCGACATCATCCGGGATCGGGCCGGCCAAAAGGGCACGGGCCGCTGGACAGTGATCGAAAGCCAGCAAGCCGGCGCGCCGGTTCCCGTGATAGAGGCTGCCGTCGCCGCCCGTAACATGTCTGCCGAGTTGACGACGCGACGCGTGGGCGAAGAATTATTCGGCGTGGCACGGCGGATTCTTGACAGCGAAACGTTGACTCTCGACGACCTCGAGGCGGCGCTGATCGCAGGGAAAATCATGTGTTACGCCCAGGGTTTCGCATTGCTGGCGCGTTTGGGAGCGTTCCAAGGTTGGGAACTGCCAATGTCCGCAATTGCCGAGACCTGGCGGGAAGGCTGCATCATCCGATCAGCGATGCTGAATGACATGTCTGCTGCACTCGGCGAGGATCCAAAACGCAACCTGATGTTTGCCCCCTATTTTGCCAACCTTTTACGCGGCAACGAGGCCGCACTGCGAAAGGTCGCGGCAGTGGCAGTCGCCCATTGCCTTCCTGTTCCTGCGATGTCCGCGGCGCTCGGATATTTCGACACGATGCGCACCGCGCGCACGACCGCGAACATGATTCAGGCCCAACGCGATTTCTTCGGGGCTCATTCATTCGAGCGGATCGATGCCGAGGGCGCCCATCACGGACCTTGGGGCGCAAATCAATAGCAGGCGGAACACGTAGGAAACGGCACGGTTCGTCAGTTCGTTCAACCCGACCGCGATTCTGGTGCGTTCTCCGTTGCGTTCACATTCTTCACACCGGATATTCTCCCGATGCAGGGTTGGGGCCATGATCCAAGCTGTTTCCCGCGAGCGAGACTGGCGCAAGTCACTCGAATGAGCGCGTTTGGCTCCAGTCTCGAATCTGCCCGGAAGTTCCCGAGAATTCGAACTGTCTCATCGTGGACAGAGAGCCAGAGGCCAGAACGGAACGCGTCAGCCGCTGGCGTCAAACGGGGGATGCCCATGCGCCCCTTCTCGACCGTTGATGGCACATCCGGGGTCTTGGCGCATGGCGTTTTTCATTTAGTCCGCCCTGATACCCGCGCTTCCTCGAATGTCGCCATCCCCGAATGGCACCGAAGTGCGGCGCGCACAACCGGGATCGCGAGCGCACCCCCGGTTCCCTCTCCGAGGCGCAGCCCCAGCCTGAGCAACGGGAGTTTGCCAATTGAATCGAGCAGTCGGCCGTGTGCGGCTTCAGCTGACAAATGGCCGGCAATGCAGTGGTCAAGTGCGCCTGGCCTGGCTTTCTCGAGAACCGCCGCGGCGGCCGTGCATATGAATCCGTCAAGAATCACGGGTATGGACTCGATCCGCGCCCGGGCAATGGCACCGGCCATTGCCGCCATTTCCTTTCCACCAAGGCGCCGCAACGCTTCGAACGGGTCATCCAGAAACTCGAGATGAGTGCTCAATCCATCAGCAACCGCTGCTCGCTTGACCGTGATACCCGACTCATCGATGCCCGTTCCCCGCCCGACCCAGATTTCAGGATCACGATCGAACAACGCGGCAGCAACCGCAGCGGCAGCGGTCGTGTTTCCGATTCCCATTTCACCGACAACCAGCGTGTCGCATGCAGTTTTGACAGAGTTCCATCCCGTCGATAGCGCCTCGACGAATTCCTCCTTTGTCATCGCGGGTTGCGACGTGAAATCGGCCGTCGGAACATCAAGCTGCATCGGATAGACGGACAATTCGGCACCAACTTCGTCGCACAACTGATTGATCGCGGCACCGCCGGAGCGAAAGTTTTCGACCATTTGAGCGGTGACATCCATCGGGTAGGCCGACACGCCATGGGCGGTTACGCCGTGGTTACCGGCAAAGACGACGATGCATGGTGTCTCGATGCTCGGGTTTGGGGTTCCCTGCCATCCTGCGTACCAGGCCGCAATGTCCTCGAGGCGGCCAAGAGCACCGGCAGGCTTGGTCAACATGGAGTTCCGAAGGGCGGCCTCCTCGATCGCCTGGGTGTCCGGTACGGGGAGCACTTCCAGCATTTCGCGAAAATCGTCCATGGTTTTGAACCGGAACGCATTCATTTCTTGACCCCGGATATTGTTTTCAACGATGACAAAGGGCATCCTTGCGGCAATGACCGGTACCGGAATTCAGGAACTTCGTGATGCAGGATTGGCGCGAAAGACTTCCCGAAATCCACCCCCGTGACCTGCCCGTTGCGATCGGCTTTCTCACCCGTTTCCCCATGCCCCCGGGTTTCGACGAAAGCCCGGAGTATATCGTCAGAAGCAGTTGGGCCTGGCCGGTTGTCGGCGCCATTGCTGGAGCCGTAGCCGGCGTTTCCGGCGCATCGCTCGGCTGGCTTGGAATCGATCGCGAAATGACTGCCATTGCGGCTCTCGGCGTGCTGGTGCTGGTGACCGGCGCGATGCATGAGGACGGCCTTGCCGACAGCCTGGACGGCCTTGCGGGAGGCTCCACCGCCGAGAAACGACTCGAAATCATGAAAGACAGCCAAATTGGTGTCTTCGGTGCGACGGGACTTGCACTGGTTCTCCTTGGGCGATGGTCGGCGATTTCCGAATTCGGAGGGCTTCAACTGATTGCAGTCCTCCTGGTTTCATCCTGTGCGAGTCGGCTGCCGGTTGTGCTGGCCATGGCCGCACTACCGCCGGCGCGGGATTCAGGGCTTTCTGCTTCGATCGGAAGGCCAACGGGTCAACTCGCGCTTCTGGCCACGGCCGTGACGACCCTCATATGTCTGGTTGCGTTCGGGCTTGCCGGGCTGGCCGCGGTCGTTGTCGCCGTTATCGGCGCCGTACCGATCTGTTTCCTGGCGAGGCAACTCGTCGGAGGTCAGACGGGCGATATCCTGGGGGCCGCCCAGCAATTCGCAGAACTCTCGGTCCTGGCAATGTTGAGCTCTGTCATTCAGTAATTCTCCGTTTCACAATGCGGCCATCCGGGAGTCCGGGATTCGAACACACGTTTTGCCGCAAGGTCTGCCGGTCCGGCCTTTTAAGTGGCGCGGGATGCGAGAATCGTACCGATCTTTTTCATGGCGGCGAGCTCCTCGACCTCTTCGATGACGGCGACTTCTCTGGCCAGTCTTTCGAGCGCGGCTTCGTAAAGCAGACGCTCGGAATAGGACTGCTCTCTTTGTTCGTCGTTCCGGTGCAAGTCCCGAACGACCTCCGAGATGGCAACCAGATCGCCTGAATTGATCTTCTGGTCATATTCCTGGGCCTTGCGAGACCACATTGCCTTTTTGACCTTTGGCTTCCCGGTCAGGATTTTCAGTGCGTCCGTGATTTGTTCAGGTGTCGAGAGCCTGCGCAAACCGTTGCCAAGCGCCTTGGCTATCGGAACCTTGACCGTCATCTTGTCCTTTCGAAAATAGATTTCGTAAACATCCGTCTGCTTTCCGAGAACCTCGATACTTGTCACGCTCTGGATCTTGCCCACGCCATGAGCAGGGTAGACGACGAACTGGTTCTGCTTGAACGGTAGTCTCTTTCTTGTCTTGGCCATTGGGCTCCTTTCCGGGATCATCTCGATTCAGCCAGGGGGAATCGAGACAATGATCGCCCGTCAATCCGTGTGTATTTCACCCTGGAATCGTCGTGACCGGCGGTATGTCGCCATTCCCCGTCCGGCTTGCCCGACGCGTTGAACCGCATCCGGTCACGGCGCTTGACAGTGAACTCCTTTCGAGACCCTCACCGAAAACGTCCGGGCGGGAAGCACGTCAGATCGATCCACTTTGCGGCAAAATCCGAATTTCAGTGTTCATCCCCCTTCCCCAGGGTTGGGAGAAAAGTACTTTTCCAGCTTCCCTTCTTCTCCGTCACGATCTTCCGCCCCCGGCAGCTTTTCCCTCTTCGAGATGATGACGGGCCAGAGTTCGGAATACTCCCGATTGAATTCAACCCAACGTTCCATTCCCGGCTCCGTATCGGGCAAAATCGCGTCAACCGGACATTCCGGTTCACAGACGCCGCAATCAATGCACTCGTCCGGATGAATGACGAGCATGTTCTCGCCTTCGTAAAAACAGTCCACCGGACAGACTTCGACGCAGTCCGTATGCTTGCAGGCTATACAGTTGTCAGTAACGACATATGTCATGGTCGTTCATCAGTTCAGAACTTCTGGGAAAGCGCCAAGCCGGTTTTGTGCGAACACTCTACATATGGAGCAGATGTAGGTCTTTCAAGGCAATTCGTCCGTCGCGTCCGAATTGCCGGGGCTTGTCATGCCCGTGCAGGCAAGACCTCACGATACAGCAACCGTGATTCCGCTGGCGGTCCTCGACGATGTCCCGAAGCCAGAACTTCAAGCACGCGAACCCGTCGCCCGACAGTTACCGTCACGACAGCACCCGGTTCAATTCGATACGCAGGTTTCCGGATCTTTTCGCCACCGACTCGAACCCTTCCCGCGCTGACATTTGCTGCAGATTGACTGCGGGTCCGATACACTCGAGCATACCATAACCACCGGTCAATTCGAATCGAATCTTTCAATTCTACCGCTGCCCAGGTTTTTCCGACATGTCGTCCCTTAACGCCGCGAGCACCGAAAACGGATTGGATGGATCGTGCTCCACCATTTCACGTTTCATTCCCGGCGCCGGCTTCGGCTTGTTGCGCCGCCCGGAAATCTTTGACGGCCGACTTTTCTTTTTCACCGGTCGGTCTTTCCGCTCTTTCCTAGGCCGCTTGGGCGGAAGCCTTCGAAACACATAGTAGGTCTCAATTGTTTCCGGTGGGGCCTCAACCACCGGATCCGGAGGACTGTCTTCCTTCCTTTCCAGATCCGTTCGCGATGCTTCCGCACATTCATTTTCGGCAACGGGAGGATCGTCGTTGTCAGATCCGTCGATCTCGGCCCGCAGGTCAGCCGCCGCGTCCGGATTGCTCCTGGACTCCACTTCAGTTGCCGAGCCCGCCTCGGAATCCTCGACATTCCGGACGCGTTCGTCACCCGCCGCCGACGCACCTTCGCCATCCGCCTCCTGTACCGGGACATCCGAACCATCCGCATTTTCCGGGGATTGTGAATCGGGATTTCCGGACTGGACGCGTTGTTTGACACGTTCTCCCTGCTCGACCGAAAACCCTGCAGACCCCATGAAATCGGCAAAACCGGCATGTGACATTCCCGTCAGCGACAACATGTCCGTCGATGCTTCAAAGCCGTTTCGGTGGTCTTCAACCCTGATCAGGTCCATAACCCGTTCCCACATGTCGGCGCGAAGCGCCCATTTCCCCTCGACCCTGAACCCGGCCCAGGAATAGAAGGCCCGCGGTACCGCGTCGCTGATCTCGAAGACCACCCGCCCCGGTGTCGGCGGATCCGGAACCGGGTCAATCCGGTTCTGCAGTGCCCAGACAAGAATTCTCAGACGCGTCGGAGCCGGTTTCAGAAGGGAATGCACGAATATTGTGCGCTGACCAAACCGAACACCGTGCTTTCTGATCAACTTGCGGTTGTCCTGATCGAGTTCGCGAATTTCTTCGGCAACGAGAGACCTCGGGAGAACGCCCAGGGAACCGACAAGCCTGTGAGCAACACCGCGTGCGATTCCCGCGATCGCCTCGTCGTCCCGCATCGCGACCAGAGGCGCAAAAGCCGAGGCAAAGTGCGAAAGTACGAAATGCTGGAGCCGCCGCCTCACCATCTCCGAAACCTGCGGCCCTGCAGCTTCATCAACGTACTCTCTTGCGACCGGCGCCAGGACATCGGCGCCAAGTTCAAGCTTCCCGACGACCCAGCCGTTCCAGACCAGCTCACCCTGCCCGTTGATCTCCATGTCCTGGTTGCTTGCGGAATAAAGTCGATGTGCACGGCGAGCCAGTTCGGGAGCCAGCGCCTGTTTGGCGGCGGCATTGAGCGTCTGCAGGAACTCACTCGGAACTTCCGGGTCGGGTTTGAACCGGAACCCGTCGATCCGGCCGACATGCTGCCCTTCGACCGAAACATCACCCGCGGAATCAATTTCTGCCATCAACTGTTCTTTCCGTTCAAGGCGCCGCATCAGCACGGACGCCCTTCGATCAACAAACCGGTTTGTCAGTGCAAGATGCAGTACATCAGAAATTCGGTCTTCAACTTCCCGTGTCCAGCCGCGCCAGTATTCCTCGTCGGCGACCCAGCCCTTGCGCTGAACTACGTATGTCCATGTCCGGATGAACGCAAGTCTTCCGGACAGTGTGTCAATGTCGCCGTCAGTGCGGTCAAGACTGGAGACCTGTTCGGAAAGCCAGTTTTCGGGAATTTCGCCATTGTCCCGAAGGTTCAGGTAGACGTCCTTCACGAGATTGGCATGATCGTGCAGCGAGACCTGCCGGAAATCCGGTATCTGGCACGTTTCCCACAATAGCCGGACATCCTTTCCGGATGCGGCGGGAACTTCAGTTCCGGTCGTCGTGCTGATTGACTTGAGTGTCCTGACATCGTCGGCTTCCCTGGTCCTGCAGAGCACAGGGTGGGAGGGAAGCGCATCCAGGGACTCGATCAGGCTGCCGATCGAGGCAAAATCCAGGTCGCCGTTCCGCCACTGGAGGCGCCTGACGGGTTGAAACCGGTTGGTCTCGATCGCCGCAACAACATCGGCCTCGATCGGCGGGGCCTCGCCTGTCTCGCCGAAACTTCCGTCGTTGCGGTAACGTCCAGCTCTTCCGGCAATCTGGGCGAGTTCGTTGGGTTGAAGTCGTCTTACCCTTCTTCCGTCAAACTTCGCGAGGCCGGCAAAGGCGACATGGTCGACGTCGAGGTTCAGACCCATTCCGATCGCGTCAGTTGCGACCAGAAAGTCCACCTCCCCTCCCTGGTACATCCTGACCTGGGCATTGCGCGTTCTCGGGCTCAGTGCTCCCATGACGACTGCCGCTCCCCCACGCCTTTGCCTGACCCATTCCGCAATGGAATAGACGTCGTCGACGGAAAATCCGACGATCGCGGACCGTGGCCTCATCCTGGATATCTTCTTCCGCCCGCCGTAACTCAGCCTGGACAGACGTTCCCGGTATTGAATGCGGACATCGGGAACCAGTTGAACGATCGCATCGCGCATCGTGCCCGAACCGAGAAACATGGTCTCCTTCAGGCCGCGAGCGTGAAGCAGCCTGTCGGTAAAGACATGGCCTCGCTCCGGGTCCGAACAGAGCTGGATTTCATCGACGGCAAGAAAGTCCGCGCCGACACCCACCGGCATCGCCTCGGTCGTCGCGACCCAGTATTGGGCTCTCGGAGGGACGATCCGTTCCTCGCCGGTGACCAGGGCAACCACCGACGGGCCGCGAATTCTGACTGTCCGGTCGTAGACCTCTCGAGCCAGCAATCGAAGGGGAAGCCCGATAACACCGGTCCGATAAGCGAGCATCCGCTCCAGTGCATATCGGGTCTTGCCGGTATTCGTGGGCCCGAGAACCGCGACCAAACGCGAATTGAATCCCGTCATGTCCTTGAGTCCGGAGTTTGCCTGTCAGATCTCGGTACCCAGTACCCTGGTTCTGAGTCTCCGGATCGCATCATGCGCATCCTGTCGGTGGGGATGAATGGTCACGAGGTGTTCGTAGACACCGAGAGCTTCCTCGTTACGATCAAATCTTTCCAGGATCATGCCCAGACCGGACATTGCGCCGAAATGCCGAGGTTCAAGGGTCAATGTTTTCTCAATGTCCGCGAGGGAAAGTGAATACCGCTGCATGAGAAAATATGCCGTTGCGCGCTTGTTCCATCCTTCCGGAAAACCCGGTGCGTTTTCCACCAGGACCGTAAAACGCTCGACGGCCGTACGAAGATCTCCATTGGCCATTGCCCGTGTTCCGAGTTCAAGCAGCAGGTCCATGGATCTCGAACCCGAATTCGACCACAAACGCCAAACTTCCATCTCGACTTCTTCCCAATTTTCCAGGTCAGGGTCGGAGAGGCGTTCGAAGAGGAAGTCCAATCGGTCCTTGTTGTCTGATTGAGCGACCGCCGTCTCAAATGCGAACATTACGAACGCCAGCGCCAGGATGAAGCGGACCCGTTCAAGGCATTCGCCCAGCTTTACGATATCGCAAAAAGTGGCTACCATCGGCCCAACGATACCAGTTCGGCGCTGTTCTTGCGACCTATTTCTGCCTTCAGACCGTAATTCAGGATCATGTCATGAGCAGTTTGATGATCAGGGCCGCAGATTACGTCAACGAAAAACTGTCCGGACGATCCTTCGACGGTCGCGTCCGTCTTTCCATTGAAAAAGAAGGCCAAATCGTTGTTGATGAATACGGCGCACGTATGGTCTCACAGGATGGAAGTACGACCAGTAACGAAGACGTCGACTGCCTGGTATCGACCGACAAGGATACCTTTTCCGCCGTGCTCGATGGTCATCTCGATCCGATGACCGCGTTCATGACCGGACGACTACAGATCAGCGGTGACCTGGGAGCGGCCGCCAAACTCGGCACCGTACTGCGGTAGTTCCTGTAACGATTTGGAACGCTTGCTCAATGGTCGGCCGAATTCCTTAGTATACTCACCACCCGTTCATGAAGCCGCGCGTCGCCGGCGGCCAAAACCTGGCCCCCGTTCATCGCCGACCCGCCGTTCCAGTCGGTAACGACGCCGCCAGATGCTTCAATGACGCCTATCGGCGCCTGTATGTCGTACGTGTTGAGCCCAGCCTCAATAACCAGATCGATGTGCCCTCCGGCAAGCAGCGCATATGCGTAACAATCCATTCCATACCGGGTCAGCCGCGCGCACCGACTGACAGCGGAAAACGCGTTTCGTTCTGCCGAAGTCCCGATTTCCGGAAATGTCGTGAACAGGACAGCATCTTCCATACGTGCGCATGATCGTGTTCGCTGCCGGACGGTATTGCCGGCACGGGACAGCCAGGACCTGTTCCCGGCACCGAAGAACCGCTCGCCGGTAAACGGTTGGTCAATCATGCCGAGGACCACTGAATGACCGTCATTTACGGCAATCAGGATTCCCCATACGGGAGTACCGGAAATGTAACTCCGCGTACCGTCGATGGGGTCAATCACCCATGTAAAGCGCGAACTGCCGCGCCTGGACGCAAACTCCTCGCCAAGAATGCCATCATCCGGCCGGAGTTCATCCAGCATGGACCTGATGCAGGATTCGATCTCACGGTCAGCCCGGGTCACGGGGTCGAAGCCGTGATCGAGCTTGTTTGCCATTCCGCAATCCGCCGAACGGAAATATTTCAACGCGATCGTGCCCGCGGCATCGGCCAGTTGGTGGGCGATGACCAACAGGTTCGAAAGTTCACTTGAATCGCTCATATCCGCCATTTCGTTCCTGTCACGGCTTGCGCACCCCGGAATAACCCACCCACTGCGTAAGACTTCAAGAAGCAACTGCTCGTATTGGGTCGTCTTCCGGCACGCAATCCCCTCTCACCAGTTCACTCCGGATCCGGACTTACAGAATCCACCTGCGGCAGGTGTCGAGGGCAGGAATCAGTTTCCGTCACCCGCGAACACTATACGCTTGCAGCCCTGCTGGCGATCAGCATGATTCACCCGAAGGTTTCGTCAACGAGGACGATCACACATGCGCGCAATGGTCGTGAGTGAGTACGGCAAGGCACTGACGCCTGTGGTGCTTCCTGTTCCGGCTGCCGGGCGGGATGAATTACTGGTCCGCGTACATTCCTGTGGCATCAACTTCGCCGATCTCCTGCTTCAGAGCGGCCGATACCAGGAGCGGCCGGAATTGCCGTTTTCTCTTGGGATGGAAATCTGCGGAACGGTTGAGGAGGCAGGAGAGAACTCAGGCAGTGACCTGGTTGGCTCAAGAGTCGCGGCCTACTGCGGCTTCGGCGGCATGGCCGAATACATAGCGATTCCGTCGGATGCGTGTATTCCCGTCCCGGAACGAATGCCCAGCCACATCGCAGCGGCATTTCCGATCGTCTATGGAACAAGTCACGTTGCGCTCAGCCATGGAGCCCGCCTGCAATCCGGAGAACGGCTTCTCGTCCTCGGCGCGGCTGGAGGCGTCGGGACTTCTTCGGTGGAGCTCGGAAAGGTCATGGGTGCTGAAGTCATTGGGTCGGCTCGAGGACACGAGCGACTTGAGCACGTCCGCAAGGCGGGAGCCGACCATGTGCTGGAGTCGGATTCGACTGATCTGCGGGATGCCGTCAAGGCACTTGGTGGCGCGGACGTGGTGATCGATCCGATCGGAGGAGATTCGACCATTGCGGCTCTCAGGGCTTGCAATCCCGGCGGACGCCTCGTTCCCATCGGATTCGCGTGCGGCGAGATTCCTCAGATCCCGGCCAATATTCTCCTGGTCAAGAACCTCTCGGTCATCGGGGTGTACTGGGGAGCCCAGGCGCGCCTTTGGCCGTCCAGGATTTCCGAGAGTCTCGGAACGCTTCTGGATTGGTACGATAACGGCCAGATCAAACCCTGCGTGAGTCACCGTTTCAGCCTGGAAAGCGCCAACGAAGCGCTTGACCTGGTCAGGTCCCGCAGATCCGTTGGCAAGGTCGTGATCGATTTCTGAGGATTGCCGGGACATTTGGCCAAACCGGAATCTTCTGGTTTTGAGGCCCTGGTTACGACGGAGTCGTCGGCTCTTTCGATACTTCGCGGATTTTTCACGCGGATGTAACTTGAATCCTCGCCAATAACCGTCCATATCTGTCGAAAATGGTGGCGCCACAATCTGGCGATGACCAAGAACCGTGAAGGAGATTCATGATGGCTGAGAATCAAGCATTTCGTCGAGTCGGTGCGGGCGTCGTCCGTACAGCTGTGATCGATGAAGGGCTTCGGGCGCATATGAACAAGGTCTATGCGCTGATGTCTATCGCCATGATCATTACAGGAATGGTGGCCTACGTGGTCGGTAGCGACCTCGGCAGGGCGATGAGCGGTCAACCGACCCTGATCGTTCCTCCGGAACTGCTGCAGCTGATGTTCGGGTCGGCATTCAGGTGGGTAATCATCTTCGCTCCTCTTGGTGTCGTGTTCCTGTTCAGCGCGACGATCGCCCGAATGTCCTGGTCGACCGCCCAGACAGTCTTCTGGGTGTTTGCGGGTCTCATGGGGCTGTCACTGTCGACGATATTCGCGATCTACACGGGGATCTCGATTGCACAGACGTTTTTCGTAACGGCAATCGCCTTTGCCAGTCTCAGCCTCTGGGGCTACACGACCAAAAAGGATATCTCCGGCTGGGGAAGTTTCCTCTTCATGGGCGTGATCGGGTTGATCGTTGCGTCAGTGCTCAACATCTTCATTGCCTCGTCGGCGCTCCACTTCGCGGTCACCGTGATCGGCCTCTTGGTGTTTGCCGGCCTGACCGCCTACGACACCCAGAAAATCAAGAATACCTACCTGCAGATGGCAGGAACCGGAAACACCGAGTGGCTGGAAAAATCTGCGATCATGGGCGCGTTGGGACTGTACATTAACTTCATCAACATGTTCGTGCTGCTTCTTCAGATTTTTGGTCAGCGCGAGTAGAGGTCCTGTTTTCACGCAGTCCAACCGTATCGAAAATCGAAACCGCGAAAGCCGGGGCCTGCGGCCCCGGCTTTCGCATACTAGGGAATTCATTTCTGGATACGGAGGCCAGGACTCGTCACGGCCTCATTCAAGTCATGCTGACACGAAATCAGTTTGACCAAGATCTCGCCGAAAGGACGTCCCGGCTAACGACCCGGGTCCGGGAAGCGTCAAATTTTCAATGACGTCGACTTGTTCAAGTCGGGGCGTGACGCCCTGACATGGATCCATTGGCGCGAACCTGGCGCAATCAGTTGGTTCACCTGCAACTCGATCGTGTCTACCCTCGCGCAGCGCGGGCGACAAACTGCCTACTTGATCTTGCCTTCGCGGTATTCGACGTGCTTCCGCGCGACCGGATCGTATTTCCTGACCTTCATTTTTTCGGTCATGGTACGGGAGTTTTTCTTCGTCACATAAAAATGCCCCGTTCCCGCCGTCGAATTCAGGCGAATCTTGATGGTGTTGGCCTTGGCCATAGGCGACTCTCCCTGTCCATGATGCGATAAAAGCAATTTGCAGACCCTAGCGTTCTACAACTAAGCTGCCCGGAGTCAATGCTGCTGCCGCACACGGAGTTCGCTTGTTTTCCTCTGCCTCCCGTGTAGTTTGCCCGCGTCGCGTTTCCCTGCCCTTAAAATAGTGAGCATTGCAGATTGCAGACGTTTTCAGAAGCTTGGAGGCTCATTTCGGAAGCTGACGCGGACCTTCTCGCAATCGTCGCACTGTCCCTGAAGGTCAGCCTGACAGCAACCATGATCGCGTCGCTGCTTGCCATTCCGGCCGGCGCAATCGTCGGAATCTGGAGTTTCCCTGGACGGCGTGCAATCGTCGTCACCGCAACGTCGCTCATGGCCCTGCCGCCTGTCGTCGCAGGCCTGATGGTCTACCTGCTGCTGTCCAGGTCCGGTCCCCTCGGCGCGTTGGGATTGTTGTTCACGCCCAGCGCCATGATCATCGTGCAAACGATACTCATCTTTCCGATCGTCCTCGCTTTGACGCGCGAAGCCATTTTGCCCCTGGAACGCGAATACAGGTTTCTTATTCGCGCCGTCGACGCTGGACCCGCGCTACACATCACGACGCTGGTATGGGATGCCCGGTTCGCCATCGCGACCGCCGTTCTAGCCGGCTTCGGAAGGGCAATCGCCGAGGTCGGAGCCGTCATCATAGTTGGCGGGAACATCAACGGCGTGACCCGGATCATGACGACGACCATTGCACTGGAGACTTCAAAAGGAAACCTGGAACTGGCGCTGGCGCTCGGTATCATTCTCATCCTGATCGCCCTCTTCATCAATGCGCTGACCCACGCGATTGTTCATCTGGGAACGAAGTACCAGGTCACACGATGATGGCGCGGCTACATATGGGCGGGACCACGTATTCCGCCGGGGGCAAGCTCAGGGTTGGTCCGATCGAACTTGGCCATGAATTCACCGGGATCACGGCAATTCTCGGTCCGAACGGCGCAGGAAAGACGCTTTTCCTGAACTTGTGCCACGGTCTCGTCGAACCCACATCGGGCATTGTCACGTGGAACGGGATTGATGCAGCTGAAGGACGGCGCGGCCGGGGGTTCGTGTTCCAGAATACTGCCATCATGCGCCGATCGGTTGCCGATAACCTCGCGTTTCCTCTTGCAGCCGCAGGAGTGAGGCGCCGTCACCGGCAAAAAACCGTCGACCGCACCCTCGAGACGGTCCATCTGTTCGACAGGGCAGACGACCCGGCCGCCGCACTGTCGGGAGGTGAACGCCAGCGAATGGCGCTCGGCCGGGCCATCGTCTCTGATCCCGCGGTCCTGTTTCTCGATGAACCGTCCGCGAACCTTGATCCCGCATCCACGGCTTTGCTTGAAGAGATCGTGACCAGGATCTCGGGCAAGGGTGTTGCAGTTCTCTGGGCAACACATGACTTGCGCCAGGCGCAGGATCGGTCACAACATGTCCTGTTTCTCGACCGGGGTCGGATCGCCGAATCAGCGGCGACTGACAGATTTTTTTCTTCTCCGGAATCTCTGCCGGCACGCAGGTATCTTGGAAGGGATCATTGATGAGAACGCTGTTCTCGGCTGTGCTTGTCCTGCTGGCTCATTCTTGCCCGGCGGCAGACGACCGCATGACGCTCGCGTCAACAACGTCGACCCAGAACTCCGGTTTCTACGACTATCTGCTGCCAATCCTCAAGAAAGAGACGGGCATTACCGTTGATGTCATTTCCGTCGGAACCGGCCAGGCCTTGAGAATTGCCCAAAACGGAGACGCCGATGCCGTTCTGGTCCACCATCGTCCATCCGAGAATGCATTCGTGGAAGCGGGTTATGGCGTCGACCGTCGCGACGTCATGTACAATGACTACGTGATCGTCGGGCCAGCTGACGATCCAGTCGGGATCGCCGAATCATCGTCGGTTATAGAGGCGTTCGAACGCCTGTCCGCAGGCGAGGCGATGTTCATCTCCAGGGGTGACGACAGCGGGACCCACAAGAAGGAAACGGAAATCTGGCATATGTCTGGACTTTCTCCATCGGGCGACTGGTACAGGGAGATCGGGGCTGGAATGGGCGCTGCCTTGAACATGGCCTCGGTTACGGACAGTTATACACTTACCGACAGAGGAACGTGGATTTCCTTCGGCAACAAAGGATCATTGGCGGTCCTGTTCAGTTCTGAACCGCCGCTGTTCAACCCGTACGGCCTGATCCTGGTCAGTCCGGAACGGCATGAGCATGTCCGACATGACCTGGCGGTTCGATTCGCCGACTGGCTGACATCCCTGTCGGGCCAAAACGCGATTTCGGAATTTCGCGTCGCCGGTCAACAGTTGTTCTGTCCGAACAGCGACGAATTCCGTCAAGAGGTTTCCACTGATGGTTTCCGGTGCCTTGAATAGGCATCATCGGACTTTGATTTTGGAAACATGCCGCGAGATCGAACTGATGACGTCTGGGAACCTGTTTCACTGCAATGCGGCGATCCTCAACCGGGCGAACCGGTCGGAAGGTCGCGGACCAATGCTCATGGAAGGCATTGGCGGGACTATTCCCCGCCGGTGGTTGCCGGCGAAAGATAACTCGCGGCGATGGACCATTCCGATGACGTCTCGAATCGAACCCGGACCTTGTCGTGATCGATCTGCAGTATCCGGCCGTAACCGAATTTTTGATGAAAGACACGGTCTCCGACCGAAAACCGGGTGGCATCGCCCAGATTCGGTTGCCCGCCACCGAAGGCTGGTGATCGCCCCGGTGTACTCCGGACCAGGTTTCGCCTGGCATTCGCACGCCTCCAACCCGGCGTGTTGATCCCACTGCCCGCTGCGGTGTCTTGACGGAAGCCGGTCTCGCCGAATCGCCAGTCCGGCATAACCGCCGCTCCGAAAATTGACGCGTCATGACTTGGCAGGATGTCGACATGCTCTTCAGGAAGCTCGTCAATGAAACGCGACGGGACACAGTCGGTCCATTCACCGCTGATTGCGCGGCGTCGCGATGCAAAACTGATGTAGCACGCTTTCTCTGCGCGGGTTATTCCGACATATCCCAGCCGCCTTTCCTCCTCCAGTGCTTCGTTGCCGGATTTCGTCGCCAGGGCACGCAGGGACGGGAACAGCCCGTCTTCCCAGCCGGGCAGAAACACGACAGGAAATTCCAGTCCCTTCGCCGCGTGCAACGTCATCAGTGAAACACGTTCCTCTCCGGTTTCCTGGTCATGATCCATGACCAGGGACACGTGGTCCAGGAATCCCTGGAGATTCTCGAATTCATGAAGCGAACGGACAAGTTCCTTGAGGTTATCGAGACGACCGGGCGCGTCGACCGCCTTGCTGGATGCCCAATGTCCCGCGTAACCGCTTTCGTCGAGGATTTGTTCAGCGACCTCGACATGGTTTTTCTCGCCGCCATGGATGATACGACCCCAAACTTCCAGGTCGCCAAGAAATCGGTCCAGCTCTCGCCGCGTCTTGGCCGCGAATTGACCTTCGCTGACGAGATCTCCCGATGCTTCGACGAGCGAAATTCCGGCTTCCCGTGCACGGTTGAAGATCATTTGGAATGACTTGTCGCCGATTCCCCGTCGGGGCGTGTTGATGATCCGTTCGAAGGCGAGGTTGTCGGCCGGCGACATGGCAAGGCGAAAATACGCGATCGCGTCACGGATTTCGCGTCGCTCGTAGAACCGGGGGCCTCCGATCACGCGGTAGGGCAAGCCAATCCGGAGAAACCGGTCCTCGAATTGTCGCATCTGAAATGTCGTCCGTTGCAGGATCGCTATGTCGTCGAGTGCCACGGGCGCCCTGCCCCGCGAGCCTTTCTGAATGGCCTCGATCTCGTCCCCGACCCAGACCGCTTCACTGACGCTGTCGTAGTGGGAGATCAGGCGTACCTTCTCCCCTTGATCCGACTGGGTCCACAGTGTCTTGCCCAAACGATTCCTGTTGAACGAAATTAGGTGCGACGCCGCCGCAAGAATGTGCCCGGTTGACCGGTAGTTCTGCTCAAGCCGGAAAACCTTCGAATTCGGGAAATCCTTTTCAAACCGCAGTATGTTTCCGACCTCTGCCCCCCGCCAGCCATATATGGATTGGTCGTCGTCTCCCACGCAGCAGATATTCTGGCGCTGCGACGCCAGCAGTCGCAGCCAAAGATACTGGGCGACATTGGCATCCTGGTATTCGTCAACCAGAATATACTTGAGCCTCCTGCAATATCCGTCGAGAATCGCTTGATTTTTTGAAAAAATCTGGACCATGTGGAGGAGCAGGTCGCCGAAGTCGACACAGTTCAGTGTCTTCAACCTGTCCTGATAATCCGAATAGAGCTTGATCGCCCTTCCTCTGCCCCAATCAGCTTCGCGGTCGGGAACCTTGTCGGGCGTCCACGCCCGGTTTTTCCAGCGATCTATCATGCCTGCAAGGTGACGGGCCGGAAACATCTTCTGGTCGATATCTGCTGCTTGAAGAACCTGCTTGAGCAACCTGACCTGATCATCAGTATCGAGAATCGTGAAATTGGACTTCAGTCCTGCAAGTTCCGCATTGTAACGCAACATCCTGGCACTGATTGAATGGAAAGTTCCGAGCCACGGCATTCCCTCGACCACTTCACCGAGAATTTGTCCCACCCGGGTCTTCATTTCCCTGGCTGCCTTGTTCGTGAACGTAACGGCCAGAATCCTGTACGGTCGTACATCCCGCGAATTGATCAGGTGCGCGATTCTGGTGGTCAGGGCCCTGGTCTTTCCGGTTCCGGCACCTGCAAGCAAGAGAACCGGCCCGTCCAGAGTTTCTACTGCCGAACGTTGTTCGGAATTCAGTTCATCCAGGTACCGCGCCTGTTCACGACCGGGCATACCCGCCGCCAAGGCGCGGTCAGAAAGAGACACGGATCCGGGAGGTGGCACAACGCTGTTCATCAAGCTTCATTATCGGTAAAGGACGACGCGTTAAAGTCGGCAGTCGAACGCGACACCGGAACAAGGCAGTTCGCGCGAGGTTTTGTCAGCGATTTCGAGTCCCTTGACCGGGTTTGACATGTGCATCGGATGACCTGAAAACGTGTCCGTTCCCAGGGTTGTTCACAGCCTGTACCATGCGGAAAAGACATGCGACGCTGAACTCATCAGATTCGCCGGCATCTTGACCTTGACGAGCCAGTACGGAGTGCGTCCGCACATGCAAACGAAAGAAATCCGAAAGATCCTCGTGGCCAACCGAAGCGAAATCGCAATTCGCGTCATGAGAGCGGCCAATGAAATCGGAATAAGAACCGTCGCCGTATTCGCCGAGGAAGACAAGCTCAGCCTGCACAGGTTCAAGTCGGATGAAGCCTACAGGATCGGGTCCGGCCTCGGGCCAGTGGAAGCCTATTTGTGTATCGACGAGATCATCCGGGTTGCACTGCAATCGGGCGCCGACGCGGTCCACCCGGGTTACGGATTGCTTTCCGAAAACCCGAAGCTCGTTGACGCCTGTACGGAAAACGGACTGATCTTCATCGGGCCGAAGGCCGAGACCATGCGTAAGCTTGGTGACAAGTTCAGCGCCCGCCAAGCTGCCACGGAGGCCCATGTCCCCGTCATTCCGGCAACTGGTATCCTGCCGGATGACATGGATGCTGTCAGACTGGAAGCCGAACGCATCGGATACCCCTTGATGCTGAAAGCAAGCTGGGGCGGCGGCGGACGGGGCATGCGCCAGATAAACGGCCCTGACGAACTCGAGTCCATGGTCCCCGAGGGGCGACGGGAAGCCGAAGCTGCGTTCGGGAACGGCGATGGATACCTGGAAAGGCTGATATCGCGCGCTCGCCACGTCGAGGTCCAGATACTTGGCGACGGGCATGGCAACATATTCCACCTCTGGGAACGTGACTGTTCGATCCAGCGCCGTAACCAGAAGATCGTCGAACGAGCCCCCGCACCTTACCTCTCGAACGACCAGCGCCGCCACGTCTGTGATCACGCGGTGCGGCTGTGCCGCCGAGTCGGCTACCAGGGAGCAGGTACGGTCGAGTTCCTGATGGATCAGGACAGCGGCGCGTTCTTCTTCATCGAGGTCAACCCAAGGATTCAGGTCGAGCACACGGTAACCGAGGAAGTCACGGGTATCGACATCGTTCGCGCCCAGATTCGCATCGCAGAAGGGAAACCGCTACCGGAAGCAACGGGTAAACACGACCAGGATTCGATCACGCTAAATGGTCACGCATTGCAATGCAGGATTACGACCGAAGACCCTCATAACAATTTCATACCCGACTACGGACGTATCACGGCATACCGTGGCGCCACCGGCATGGGCATTCGGCTCGACGGCGGAACCGCGTATTCAGGGGCCGTGATCACCCGTCATTACGATTCCCTGCTTGAAAAGGTCACCGCCTGGGCTCCGACCCCGAGAGACGCGATCGCCCGCCTTGATCGCGCGCTCCGGGAATTCAGGATTCGCGGGGTCTCGACAAACATCGAATTCGTCGAAAACCTGCTGAAGCATCCCGAATTTGTGAGCGACAATTTCACGACACGTTTTATCGACACGACCCCGGAGTTGTTCACATTCACCGCACGTCGCAACAGGGCCACGAAAATCCTGACCTTCATTGCGGACATAACCGTGAACGGCAATCCGGAGGTCCTCGGGCGGCAAAGCCCTCCAGCCCGAGTCAAGTCGCCGGTCATTCCGAAAGCCGTGGCGCCAAGCAAGACGTCCGGAACCCGGGACCTCCTGGCGAATGGCGGCCCTGAAGCCGTAACGGAGTGGATGGCCAGGGAGTCGCGCTTGCTGATTACCGATACGACGATGCGTGACAGCCATCAGTCCCTGCTCGCAACAAGAATGCGTTCGATCGACATGATCAACATTGCGGAGGCCTACTCCTATAATCTGCCCCGGTTGTTTTCCGTCGAATGCTGGGGAGGAGCAACGTTCGACGTCGCGTACAGGTTTCTTCAGGAATGTCCGTGGCAGCGACTTCGTGACCTTCGCCGGCAGATGCCGAACACGCTGCTCCAGATGTTGCTGCGCGGTTCCAACGGAGTTGGATACACGAACTATCCGGACAACGTGGTCCAGTCGTTCGTGCACCAGGCCGCTGTAACGGGAATCGATCTCTTCCGAGTCTTCGATGCGCTAAACTGGGTGGAGAACATGCGCGTTTCGATTGACGCAGTGATCGAGAGCGGCAAGATCTGCGAAGGGGCGATCTGTTACACCGGTGATGTACTGGATTCAGCGTCATCGAAATACGATCTGTCCTACTACGTCAGTACAGGCAAGGCCTTACGCGACGCAGGTGTCCATATTCTCGGATTGAAGGACATGGCCGGATTGCTCAAACCTTACGGCGCGAAGGTCCTGATCAAGGCGCTGAAGGAAGAGGTCGGGCTTCCAGTTCACTTCCACAATCACGATACCTCCGGGATTGGCGCCGCCACGGTCCTTGCAGCTTCTGAAGTCGGTGTGGACGCCGTTGACCTGGCAATAGACGCATTGTCTGGCGGAACGTCTCAGCCGTGTCTCGGATCCGTCGTCGAAGCGCTTTCAGGAACGAAAAGGGACACCGGGATATCGGTTGATTCCGTCAGGGACATATCGAATTACTGGCAGGGCGTGAGAGAACACTATGTCGCATTTGAATCCGGACTGACCGTTCCGGCATCGGAAATATTCCTTCATGGAATGCCAGGCGGGCAATTCACCAATCTGAAGGAACAAGCACGCTCGCTTGGGCTCGAGGACCGCTGGCAGGACGTTGCGACCGCCTACGCGGACGTCAACTCGATGTTCGGAGATATCATCAAGGTGACACCGACATCAAAGGTCGTGGGTGACATGGCCCTGATGATGGTAAGCCAGGGGTTATCGCGGGACGATGTCGAAAACCCTGACATCGATGTCGCGTTTCCTGAATCGGTCGTCGACATGATGCGCGGCAGTCTTGGCCAACCCCCGGGAGGATTTCCGAAAGCGATCCAGTCCAAGGTTCTCAAGGGCGAACAGCCAACGACATCCCGGCCCGGGTCCAGGCTGGATCCTGTCGACATCGAAGCAACCCGCAGGGAGGTCTCCGAAAAACTCGACGGGTTCGTGATCGATGACGAGGACCTGAATGGCTACCTGATGTATCCTGCAGTATATTTGGACTACATGGAACGCCACCAGGTCTACGGGCCGGTTCGAACACTTCCGACGAAGACCTTTTTCTACGGGATGACGCCAGGCGAGGAGATCTCCGTTGACATCGATCCGGGCAAGACCCTTGAAATCCGCTTGCAGGCGATTGGTGAAACCGGTGAAGACGGATTTGCCAGGGTGTTTTTCGAACTCAACGGACAACCGAGAACCATCCGGATCGAGGACCGAAAGGCAGCCAAGTCAGCGGCCCGGGTCAGAAAAGCCGATGTCGGCAACCCGAACCATGTCGCGGCACCCATGCCCGGTGTCGTTGCGACGGTCAGCGTCATCGTCGGACAGACGGTTTCCGCAGGTGATCTGCTGTTGACGATGGAAGCGATGAAAATGGAAACTGGCATTTATGCTGAGGCCGAAAAGGTCGTTTCGGCAATTCATGCAACTCCGGGAACCCAGGTCGATGCGAAGGACCTCCTGATCGAACTTGAAGAGTGAATATCACATGACGATGCAAAAGATCATTGTTCTTTCAGACTCCCATGTGGGTGAATCGACGAATGGGCGGAGCCAGACTGACGCCCTCGCTCGCCTAGAGGCCGGCGTACGCCATGCAAGCAGGTTTCATGCGGACGCGGATTTCCTGATTCACCTGGGCGACTTGACCCAGAACGGGTTACGGTCCGAATATGAACGGGTTCGGCCGGTTCTTGAGGCAATCGACTTCAACTGCCGCCTGATCCCCGGCAATCACGACGACAGAATGGCCATCAGGGAGTGTTTTCCGGACCTGACCTGCCCGGACACCGAAGCCTCAGGCTTCCTTCAAACGGCACTGAGAGTCGGTTCGGACCTGATCCTGGCGCTGGATACTCTTGCCGATCCCGACCAGATGGACAAACCCCATTGCGGGTACCTGTGCCCGGTCAGAATGAGCTGGGTTCGCGATCGGATTTCCGAACCTCGTTCCGGCCGCGTCATCCTATTCATGCACCATCCGCCGTTTCGCGCGGCGATCGAGATTCTCGACCCGAGCCGCCTGGCGAACGGCGACGAATTGATCTCGCTTCTCGATACCTGCCAGGTTCCCGTCCACATCGTATGTGGCCATCTGCACCGGACGGTATCGGGTACCGTCGGCAGGCACGGATTTTCAGTGTGCAGAGGGTCCGGCCGGTCGATCCGGATCGCCAAACGTCCCGATCGTCCCGATCAGGGCGTCTTTGAAGACGAGGCAATCGACATTCCAGCCTACAACGTCCTGTTTCTGTTCGATGACTGTATAGTGCTTCACACGCAGACGTATGACCCAGAAAGGGAGATCGATGGATGACGTTTTTCTCATGCCACGTGCCTCCGACCGGCCTGATTTCCCAATCAGGCTTGATCCCTGAAACGGGACGGAAAAGCACGGCCAACCTAGTTTGCCGATACGCCTCAGAGCCAGTTTCGTATGGCGAGATCAACCGACTGTACCCCGAGGCGAAGGATTGCAGGTTAACCGCACATTTATTGTATCGAGATTTCAGCCGATGCTTCCGCGCAATCCGCCAGCAACAGACCTGCATACCTCACGTGAATTTTCGCACGTCCGGTGCGGGCTTGGTTGTTGTCGACCGCACTGATTGCCGGCCCACAACCTTGACGCACGACTGACTTCAAGCCCAACAGACCCAACGATCTGGAGCTCACTTCGGTCTTTTGCCGCCTCGGGCGGTACGTAACTGAAATTCAAGAAACAAGAAACCGGTTGCAATGGCGCCGACCCTTGAATACGAGAGAAGTTGGAGTCGCGGGCGTAGCTCAGTGGTAGAGCACAACCTTGCCATGGTTGGGGTCGTGAGTTCGAGTCTCATCGCCCGCTCCACCAGATCTCCTTACATGATCACAACACGGGACATGGCCCTCGGCTTGAATATAACTTCAAGTCGCTGATTTTTTGATTCATTTCTGCAAGTTATCCCTAATTCCACTCGCCGGGGCCACAGTACACGACTCACTGGATTTCGGGTAGTTTGACTGGTCTTTTCGGGATGGTCGTTTGCCATGCCATGAGTGCGTCATCCGGGTGTTAACATTCTCAATAGGGAAAACACTCCGGGCGTGGAGGCGCGTCGATAGGCCGGTGGTGAAGCGCGAATTGTTCAAGCGACCCAGGCCACCTGAAAACCTCCGTCCTTCAGGCCGGGAAAGAGGTCAAGACCCCGTTGAACAGCACCTCCGGTTCCTGCAACGCAACCGGTCTCGGTCTTGAGTTGTCATTCAGCCGCCCCGGCCGGACTTGCCGTCGCCCAGCGGAACCAGCGTCTCTCTAATCAGCGCCTCCAACTCGACCAGCCCGCCACCCGCCGCCAATTCGACGGCATTGGCTACCAGGTCTCGAGTCGCACCCGGCAGCACGAGCGACTGATCTGCTTCACGGACTCCGCCAGCTGCCTGCAAATCCAAAATCACGACCACAGCGGGGCCGCTCGCTGGCACATCCACCCGCCACATCTCGGTCACGCCCACCGCGCGATACAAATCCGGCTTCTCTTCATCGCCATGCGTCCGCTCGACTTCGACAACCAGATCCTCTGGAGTCTTGCGGGCCCATTGTGTGGCCGTTTCCCGATCTTCCGTCCAGAGTTCCAGCCAGGTTTCCGCTTTCGACCCGAAATAGAAACAGGCAGCCGGTTCAACCATACGGTTGGTATTCGGGTGGCGGAACCGGCTGCTGCCCTGCGATGACAGCCGGAGGCCGAGCTGCCGCCCAGCTGCCCGTGCAACATCGCCCACGGCCTCCGCATAACGTTCATGCACGCGACTCGGCGACATGAAGCTGATGAATCCCCTGGGACCATCCACGAAGACACGCCGGCCCATCTCCCGCCAGTCCATCCAGATGGCTCGTTCGATCAACGGCCGGGGTAGCTCCATGGTGTAGCAGAGCGATCCCATCGAGCCTGTGTGTTGTTCTACCATGATATTGTTCACTTCTCGGACCGTGGGAGATTACAACAACGGTCCGGCGATTTCCACGACTACCCCCGGGTTCCGGCGCGCACCAGCTGAAGAAATCAACACGTGCCGTGAAACAGAGCGTTCCCCTGGCGGGAGCGCAAGCCCTGTTCACGCCGCTTCGCAGGGAGTCCAGCAATACGGCCTTCAATTTTCGCAATGGATTCACCGAGATCATTCAGGCGCCCCATGATCATCACGGATGTAGCCTCAGTCACTCCGAACCCGGCGACGGACGAGAATAATGTGACGTACCGCAGGGCCTGGACAGTGCCCAAAGCCTGTCGCATGGCATTCAGCTTTCAGGATATGGCCACGTTCTGCGCGACACCGATCAGACAGGTTTCGCCGGATCTCCGAGTACGCGAACTGTAACCTTTGAACGAATTCCTGATTTAAGGTTCTGTAGCACACTATCGAAACCTCGCTTTCTCACTGTCGGGCCGGTGACAAGAAGCCCGAAACTGGCAGCCAGGTTGCCGACCCGGGAACTGGCTCGCACGGTGACTGAGATTCACGGTCCGGCAATCTTCCAGACCAACGAGGAGGACCGACAGCGTCGCGAGCCTCGTCTTGCTCAAGTCGAAGTGAAGCCGTAGTTTCGCGGGCCACTGCGGTTGTAACCTGGCACTGGTGTTTGCGGACATGGGAAGGATGCCGGTAACGGGCACACAGCCGCTTCTGTGCTTCCCATGCGAGGGCTTGTACCTTAGGTGGCGCGGATTCGGTGCGGCGGCTGCCCCGAGAGCTCTGCCCTCAAGGAGCCTGGCTGTCCTGGTCTTGGGCGAACGCGAACTCCCCTGACATGTGGAGGAGCGGCCCGGAAACGAACGGGGCCTGAGGGGTGGGTGCACGCCAAATTTGTTGGTTGACCTGAATCCGTTCTCCATTCCGAGCGTTTGACGGATCTCGCGGAGGGTTGAAACTTTCCTGCTGGCATGTTTGTTCTGACGCGATCCCGGCGCGGCCGACAACGACCGGATCAACCGGTCGGCGCCGC
>JAPOVX010000187.1 GCA_026707935.1 Paracoccaceae bacterium | reverse complement strand
CCAGCAGGTTCGCCGACTGTGCCGACCGGTACTCGTCCGGCGTGACTTCCTTGACTGTCGTTTTCACCCCGACTTCGGACCGGTCGTTGGCGACCAGTTCGACGACCTGTAACGGGATGCCCTGATTCGCAAACTGAATATTCAGCGTGATTTTCTCACCATTCGGCAATTCCCGGAAACCGTCACCGTCGGTGTCGACCATGCCGATTCACGGTTCGCCGCCGTGACGCGCTGATGAGCATGGAATGTGCGTCGGGACCAATGAACAGCGCAGGGGATGATGTTTGGAAATGCCTGAACCGGAAGAACCAGCCTTAGCAACAGGGCACGCGCCCGGTTCTGATCGTGTCCCCTGCCGGTTGCAACGAGCTGACCGCGACTCCGATCATCGTGCCGATCACCATCGGCGGGCAATTCGCGCGCCGGCGTGGATTCGCAGTATCACTCGACGAGACGGGCGCCCGAACAAAGGGGATGGTCCGCTGCGACCAGCCCCGGCCCCTCGATCTCGTCGCCTGGAACGGGAGGCACGTCGACACGGTCCCCGAGCACATCATGGATGAAGTGCTTGCCCGCCTTGCAACGTTGTTCGAATAGAACGCAGGGGCCCTTCGACTGCGTGGAGACCTGCCTCGCGCGAAGGCGCAGGCCGAATGCCGAAGCGTCGGACCGGGACTATTCCCGGCCGATCCTCACCACCTGCAACGCGGTCGCGAAGCGGTCGAGGAAGCGGTCGCAGGCGAACTGCGAATGGGCTACCGACAGATAGAGCTTGGTGCCCATCGGGTTGAGAAAGACCTTCCGCCGGAACAGGGCCAGCATGAGGGCGCGACCCTTTGCTCTGTCCCCGCTCCTCGTCGACCGATAATCGTTGACCGGCTCGGGCGAGAACACGACCTGGGCGAGCGGTCCGTCGCCGATGACCTGGGCCTGCTCCTGGTGTTCCTCGAGCACCCGGCGCATGCCGTCGCGCAGATAGCTGCCCAGATCGCGGAGGCGCTGGTAGCAGTCCGGCTCCCGGAACACGCCAAGGGCCGCCCGGGCCGCGGCGGTGGAAACCGGGTTCCCGCCTAGGGTGGACGCGACCCACACGTAATCGGAGTCCCCCAACCGGTCCTCGCGCACCTGGTCCATGACGTCTGCCCGCCCGCCGAACGCCCCGATCGGATAGCCCCCGCCGAGCGCCTTGCCGTATGCGACGAGATCGGGGATCACGCCGTAGTATTCCTGCGCTCCGCCGTAGGCGAGGCGAAATCCCGTGACCACCTCGTCGAAGATGAGAAGCACGTCGTGCTCGGAGCAGGCCGCGCGCAGGGTCTCGAGGAAGCCCTCCTTCGGGGGAGTGCATCGCTGCAGCGGCTCGACGATGACGGCGGCGAGGTCGGCCGCGTGCTCGGCGACGATTCTTTCCGCGAGCGCGCTGTCGTTGTAGGGAGCGACGAGTATGTCGTCGACCGTCGCCGGCGGAATGCCGGCGCTCGACGGATCGGGCCGGGGGAAGTCCAGGAGGCGGTGCGGGAACAGGCTCGTCACCCCGACCTCGTTGGCGCCGTGGTAGGCGCCTTCGAACTTGAGAATCATGCGCCGCCCGGTGGCGGCCCGCGCAAGACGCTGGCAGTACATGTTGGCCTCGGTGCCGGATGCGCAGAATCGCAGCCGGTCGCAGGCGGGGCTCACCCTGCAGATCTCCTCCGCCAACGCGAGGGAGTTCTCGTTCACGTACGCGAAGTTCGCACCGAGAGCCGCCTGGCGTGCGACCGCCTCGGTCACCTCGGGCCGCGCGTGGCCCACCAGCACCGAGCCCCAGCCCATGGAAAAATCAAGAAATTCGGCGCCCGTCGCATCCACGATCTCGCATCCCTTGCCCCGGCTGATGACCGTGCTGAGTTCGGGGGGGAGATCGAATTCCCCGTTGGAGCCGGCGGGAAACACCTGCATCGATCGTTGTGCGGCCTCGTGCATGTTCGGTTCGGTCACGGGAAATCCCTCTCGTCCCGCTGCATCGATTCTACGGCGACTCGCCCGCTCCTGCATTGACGACGCGGGTCGACGATGGCTGCGTCGCCACCGCTCCATTCTCTTGAGGCGTGATCACCGCCTCCTCGTTTCTCGCGGGCATAAGAGTGCCCGCGCTCCAGTTCATTTGTGATTCTTGAACATGAATGAGAACCCAATCTGTTTGTGGACGTATGTGGACGCCCCCTGAGCGCAACCGGGAATCTCAAAAACGCAGGATGCCTGCAGTCGGGCGCTGTCGTATGTCCGTAAGCGATGGAGTTGACGCCCTCTAGCGACCGGGTTTTTCAATGATGGTTCCCCCGCAGACACAGGGAGGGACTCAGGTGTTTGCTATTGACTTTGCAACATTCAACAAGACGGCGCAAGACTCGGTTGCCTACACCGAATCTCAGTGTGTATGTTCTTGCTCACCCGCGTCTTTCAGGCGCCAGGTCAGTAGCGCACTGCCTATCGGTTCGGATCGCCTGAGAGGACTGTCAACGCGAAAGGAGCGGATCTATGAATGATCAACTGACAAGCGCGCAGATTTCCTTCTACCGGGAAAACGGTTTTCTCATCATCGAGGATTTTCTGGACAAAACCGAATTGGACACCTGGCGGGCAGCGGTGGACGAAGCGGTCTCCCTTCGGGATAACAATGTGCTGCCCGTCGGATCCCTTCAACATGAGAGCACGTCAGAGAAAAATAACGTGTTCCAGCAGCGCATGAACCTGTGGATGGATCATGACGGTGTGCGCGAAATAATGCTGGACAGCCGGCTGGGCAAAATGGCGGCCGACCTGGCAGGGGTCGACGGAATTCGCATATGGCACGATCAGGCGTTGATAAAATTACCTTGGGCAGTTCCTACGGCGTGGCACCAAGACAACACAAAGTGGTCCTTCGCGTCGGAAAACTCCATAAGCATCTGGGTCGCGCTGGACGATGTGACAATGCAGAACGGTTGCTTGTTTTTCATGCCGGGCACGCACAAGCGCAGACTGGTTGACTACCCTACGGAAGGCCACTTGGGCGCCTTATTCGAAGCCTATCCTGAACTCGGCAGCATGGAACCCGTGCCTGTCATCATGCCTGCGGGCGGATGTTCCTTTCACAACGGTCTGGCCGCACATGGCGCCCATGCGAACATGACGCCGAGACCTCGGCGGGCCTTTACCTGCGCCTACATGCCCGACCACAGCCGGTTCAATGGCGAACCCAATGTCCTGCCGGAACGGATCCTGAATACAATCAGTGTCGGTGACCTGCTTGACGACGAAGAACAGAACCCGCTGATCTTCTCATATTCATGACTCTGCACCCGTTCGACTCTCCCATTGGAAAGAAAGGGCGCGTGCCGGCGCTGTAGGACGACCTAGCGGCCCATTGTGACGATGCGAGGTACTTCACTTAAGATCCGCAAGCTGAGTCCGGTGAAATTGACGAATCGGGAGAGGTTGTCGACTAGGCGCACGCACGCATTGAATCCGGCCGAACGCAAGCGAACCACAATGTCGGACAGCGCGGAACCTGGACCGGGACAGACAGCCGCCAAAGACCACGCCAATTCGCACGAGGGTTGAAGCAGGCCGGAAGGTCCGACGGCTTTCTGATCAGGCTGAACCGTTGCGCTTCGGCGGTGACAGAACAGGACAACCCGCTGCGACTATCGTGCCTTGACAGGCGCCGCCTGGCAGCGAAAGCCGGCGACAGCTCATTTGCCCGCGACAGAGCCGCGCCCGGACCGCAACCGAACCGATTCCGAAATCGCACCGCTTGGGCGTCTGACCAGCACACCTTGAGTTCCAGGCATTCGTCGCGCAGAGTCTCGTTTTGCACAACTCTCTCTCCGAAAAGCCAGGCCCGCTGTTTGCCATCGGCGCACGATCGCCGAACGACTTCCGTCCGGTCGCCGGCGCGAAGAAGTTCGTCAATCTATTCCAGCAAATGGTCGAGCCCGTCGCCGGAAATCGCCGAAACTGGAAAGTGAAACTGGCTGCATCCGTTCGCGGTGAGCATGTCTTGTCTGTCGCCGGTCGCCAGCAAATCGATCTTGTTCCAGGCTTGCACAATTCTTTGGGAGTGGGCGGGATCAACGCTCAGTTCTCTGAGAACTTCATTGACGCCGAGAACCTGTGATTCGAATTCAGGGTGCGTCAGGTCCCGGACATGCACGACGATGTCAGCGTTGGTGACTTCTTCCAGTGTTGCACGAAACGCAGCGACCAGCTGCGTCGGAAGATCGGATATGAAGCCGACCGTGTCGGAGAACACCGCTTGCCGGCCTGAGGGGAGCGTGACCAATCTCATGGTCGGGTCAAGCGTCGCGAACAATGCGTCGTCTGCCCATACTTCTGCGCCGGTCAGGCGGTTGGCAGTGTTGATTTTCCGGCGTTCGTGTAGCCGACAAGCGCAACGATTGGGTATGGGACGGCTTTTCTGGCCGACCGGTGCAGCCCGCGCGTGCGTATGACCGCCAGCAGCCTGCGCTTCACACGAATTATACTATCGTCAATTGCGCGCCGGTCGGACTCGATCTGGGTTTCCCCGGATCCGCCCACGAACCCAAGGGCGCCCCGCTGACGTTCGAGGTGGGTCCTGCGGCGGACCAGTCTGGATTTCAGGTATTCCAGTTGTGCCAGTTCGACCTGCAGCACACCCGGGTTTTCGCCCGGCTGGCGAATATCTCCAGAATCAGACCTGTTCGATCCAGCGCCCGGACATCCCAGAGTCTTTCCAGATTTCGCTGCTGGACCAGTGAAATCGAGCCGTCGGCAACCGCGGCCGATGCATTGGCTGCATCAATTTCCTGCTTCAGACTTTCACATCTTCCCGAACCAAACAGGGTTGCGCTGTTGACAGATCGAAGCCGGACAACCTGCTTGAATGCGGCCGTGAAGCCCAGCGCCATCGCCAGAGAAACCGCCTCATCCAGGCAGGATTCGGCCGGACGCGGAGATTCTTGATCAGGGACGGACGGATGCAGGAATCCGGCTTTGATCGGCAATTTGCAGTTCCGTCCAGCGTTATCGCTTTATCTCCGCCGGCGGGACAATTTGAAATTGAGTCCGCGCAGCGCATAGTCGAACCGCCGTTATCGTTGCGGCTTTGGCACGATTTTCGCACTTGCCCCGGCACAGCCGGACCGGTTCTGCCAGGTCTGCCAGCCCACTGATTGAAATCTGGCGAAATTCGCTGTGGGCAGCGTCACGTTTTCGTTCGCGGGAGACTGCTGAAAAACAGCCCTGAGCCCGGCCGCGGCGCGGATTTTCAAAGGCGCCGGCGGCATGTGTTACGAGCCTTTGCGAGATTGGGAAATCTCTGTTGCCGGCACCGGTTTGAAAGCCTTGCCGGCAGCAGTCAGGGCAAGTTTGAGGACGCCTTTCCCCGGGCGCACAGCTTCTGGCTGCAAATCCACAGCAACAGTCGCATCAGAACCGCTGAAACCAGATTGTCCGGTTGTTGCGGGGGCGCCCGAATCCCGGGCGCCCCTGCCAAGTGGCTATCGGGTCAATTGCCCTCGTCCAGATACCACTGGTGCGACCGCCAACGAAAGGGTCCGCCACCCGCTACGGCAATGAAATTCTTCAAGGCGTTGCGGTGGTAGATCGGGCTCGGCGTCGCGACCGTGCCAATTTGGAGCAGGTTGGAAACCATGTTTTCCACAAGGCGATTGCCCGCCGCTTCGAATTCTTCGGATCCAACCGCAACTGACTGGAACGTGCCGATGTCCTTGATCATTTCATGAACATAGTCAGGAGGTTCGACACCATTGGCGCCGTCTGTTTGAATCCATTCAGCCCATTTCATTCCGACCCGAAGATTGAAGTAGTCTCCGAACGGCGGCACCCAGTAATCATTGGTGCCGAGGTGACCCAGGAGCAGCCGGCCCTTTGACCACATCCCGACATCAAGCTTGCCGGCCGATTGTGCCGATCGGTACTCGTCCGTGGCGACTTCCTTGATGGTCGTCCGCACGCCCACCTCCGACCAGTTCAGGCTGAGGAGTTCTATAACCTGCGCCGGCATTTCCTGCGTGCTGAACTGTATGTTGAGGACAAATGCGTCGCCATTCGGAAGTTCGCGGAATCCGTCGCCGTCCGCGTCGACCATGCCGGCCTCATCAAGCAGCGCCGCGGCCCGGTCCGGATCATACTCGGTAAAATGGGACGTCCACTTTTGGTCGATAAAGTCCGGCAACGGATTAATCCCGGTATACTGGCTCGGTTCGCCCAGCCCAAAATACGCCGATTCGTTGATCGCATTCCGATCGATCGCAATTGACATGGCCTGTCGAAAACGCAGGTCTCCAAAAACTTTGCGCTTTTCCAGATCGTCCGACGTCACGTTGAAGCCAACTGTCACCATATGCGGCACCGGCAGCAAGTCGATCTGGTAGCCGCCGGCTTCCTGGTTCTCAAGGAGCAGCGGCGCATTTGGCAAGGTCAATCCCTGCGACTTGTAATCGCCCTCACCGTTGATCAGCCTGAGAATGCGGACCTCGGTGTTCGGGATATAGGTCTCGTCCTGTTCGTTGATGTAAGGCAGCCCGCCGTGTCCACGATGTGGAAGTATGGGTTCGCCACCAGATGACGCCCTTCGACTGTGTCCGAGATGTAGATGTGGGACTCGAGCGTCGGAACGACATCGGCCGGGAGGTTCGCGACCCGGTCGGGGGCGCTGAGCAGCGCCGACGGCGAGTCGGTCCAGTCCGTGTTCCCCCAATAGGCCTTGATCACCGCGAGACCGTTCTCGAAACCGGCTTCCTGGGCGAGCTTGTCCGCGTCAGGATTGATGTCCGGATGATAGCGGCCGAGGAAGTGCTTCGGCTGGAAGCCCTGCGCCCACGACGTCGCGAAGTGCACCAAGAGACCCGGCTTCGGGGCCGGCAGATTGAACCTGACCGTCTGCGGGTCGATCACATCCACGGTCATGCGCTCACCCGCAACCAGCGTGTAGTCCGTGGGATTCGGAAGGACCTTTGAATCGAGCGCAAGGTTGTCGTACCAGAACTTCACATCATCGGCCGTGAAAGGCGCGCCGTCCGACCACCTGTGGCCCTTGCGCAGGTAGAACGTCAGCTGCGTGAAATCATCATTCCATTCATAGTCCTTGGCGATGTCGGGCACGATCGACACATTGTCATCCCCCAGGCGAACCAGGTTCACGTGTCTGATGTTCAAGAAGTCAGCGGTGCCGGCTTCTGTGGCATTTGACATGCCGTTGAACGTGCCGCCGTATTTTCCGATCGAATGATAGGGCGCCATGACCAGCGGTTCTTCCGGCAGCCGCTCGGACAGCGGCGGCAGTTCCGGGTTGCCGCGAATGCGGCTGTTGAGCGCCGCAATGTCAGGGTTTTCGCTGAAACTCAGCTTGCAATTGGCCAGGGTTTCGAACTCCGAAAGCTCGTACTGATGCGCGTATTTTCCTTGCGGAACGCCCATTGGATCGTCAGCCGTGACTGGCGGGCAGTCGGCAACGGCCATGCTGGCAGCTGTCATTACCGCAACGACTGAGAGCGGTAATCTCGTCATGATCTTTCTCCTTGATTCAAGAATTCTGGAAGCCACGGGCGACCGGGCAGCAACCCGGACGCGTGGCCCGGGACATGGACTGTCCCCCAGTGGAGTCGTTCTCTGCCTGATCGCCCCTTTTGCGGCTGCCTCAATCCGGTTTTCGCGGCGTGGGACTGTTTGCGCAAACATCCGGTTCGCGATGCAGTTCCCTGATCCGGAAACCTGCGTCCGACAGGCCCGCGCTTCACACGGGGCAATGGCCCCGGAGTTTTTCACGCAGACCAATCTCAACACCCGAAAAGACTAGATGTATCTTCAGTATTTCTCCAATCGATTGATTCAATACACACTGCCATTAATTCAATACTGGCATCGTGGGCCACGAACTGGCTGACAGGATCGCCGGCCCTTCATTTCGTCTGAGCCTGCATGTCCGGACTCGGCTCGAATGTGCTCCAGGAATGACGTGCTCACGATGAATGTGCGACTCCAACGACGTGGCTGGATGGACCGAAACCGGTACCTCCGCCCGTTCAGCATTCATGATTGATCCGCCCGGTTGGCCAGCCAGCGTTCGGCATCTGCTGCCCTAAGCGTGACTTCGCCTCAACCGAAAATGAAGCCAGACAAGTGAACTGGCCGCGAAAAGGAGGAATGGGATCATCGCAAGGATCACTGTCGTCCAGCCGGTTTGCGGCGTTCCTCCGGAACAATTCATCAGCCCTCCAGATGCGAGCGATGCAAGCGTCACGAAACCGAACACGAAAAAATCGTTCATCCCCTGGGCTCGTCCGCGCTCCTCCGGTTCGTGCGCCATCGTGAGCATTGCAGTTCCGCCAATGAAGCCGAAATTCCAACCGACACCGAGCAGGATCAACGCAGTGTGAAAATGGATCAGCTGAAATCCTGAGAGAGCGACGACACCGCACACGAACAGAAGAAGCAGGCCGAAGGCAACGATCCGAATCGCGCCAAACCGGGAAATCAGGTGACCCGTGACAAACGACGGCAGGAACATGGCGAGCACGTGGACCATGACGACATCGGCAGCCGAATGGTGGCTGAATCCTGTTCCGACGACGGCAAGTGGTGTCGACGTCATGACCAGGTTCATCAGAGCATAGGACACCATCGCGCATATGATGGCGACGGCAATGCGGGGCGACCGAAGGAGCTCGATCCGGGACCGGCCGGCGTACGGGCGGTTTCGGTCCACAGGTTCCGGCTTTGGCAGGTCCAGGAACAGGAATACGAACGATCCGAGAACATTGAGTCCGACGATTGCCGCATATGCCCCGAGAAACGGAATCGAAGAGATGTCCGTGCTGAATTTGAACAGTTGCGGCCCAATGACGGCCTGCGCCAGTCCTCCGGCCATGACGTATGAAATGGCCTTTGGACGAAAATCCCTGTCGGCAGTGTCCGCGGCCGCAAAGCGATAGAATCCGAGTGATGACATGAAGACACCGCTGGCGAGCGAGCCCAGGAGGAACAACAGGAATGAATCGAAGTAAAGACCCGCGAACGCGAGCAGGCCCCCCGTGGCCCCTCCGGTCGTTCCGATCAGGAATCCGGCCGTGCGTCCGTATCGTTGCATGAACTCGGAAAGCGGTACCGATGTCAGCATCGAACCGAGGACGATGAGTGAGATAGGGAGCGTGGCAAAACACGCATTTGCGGCGAGATGCTGGCCAGCGAGTCCGCCCATCGTGAACATCATGGGCATCTGGGAGCCGAGCACCGCTTGTGCCAGAACGAGGACAACGACGTTGCGAATGGTTTGCCTTCGCTGCGCCCCCTGGTCGATTCTGTCGGTTTCGGTCATGCGGCGCAGATGTAGTTTCTGGCATCGGGAAAGCAAGTGCGTTGACAGGGTCCCGGACGATTCCCCAAGCTCGGAAATTCTCGTTCAGGCAGATCCATCACTCTGGTCCAAGTACGGACCTGCTTCCGGTTTGGCTCGGGACGGTTTCCCCTTGCGTTGCCGAAAAACGGCCATCAGCGCGACGGCAGGGGAGCGCCGTGATGCGAGTGTTCGTTGACTCAGTGCAAGCACCCAGCCCCCCGATGCTGAGCGAGAGGAAGGAGTGAACTCGGTGACACATCGTGCCTTCGCATGCGAGTGAACCGATATCGGTGTTTCCCTGTGCGGCACCCGAAAGGAAGTTTTTTCCAGGTTGTCTTCCGAACGGCGTGACGGTGAAGACGGCAATGGAGGGCGCGGTTCGCGAGGACCGTAACGATTTACTCAAGGAAACCCACCGCGATTCCTTGAGCATTACGAAATGGGGTGCTCACAACCGGATCATCGAGTCAATGCGGTGCGATGATCCGACGGAGTGGGAACGTAATGAGCAGGTTGACGACTTCATCATTCCGTTCCGGGAGCAGTCGCGGCATTCTTGAACGGTGTACCCACCGCTGTGGCAATTCAGCAAATTGGAGGCTGCCAGGCGAGGTGATTGATGCACGGAGGGGCTGTGCGAGGTCAGGCCGCGCCTATTCGATTGAATTCTGTATCTGCAGGTTCCAGGCCCCATTTATTTGGTTGGTTCTTGCTTGACTGCCCAATCGGACGACGGCATCCGGTACCGTTGGCCACTCAGTCGAAATAGGCGAACAGGCGTTTCCGTTCATACATCCGAAAGATTCAGTTCAGAAAGCAACGCTTGTACGACAAGGCGGAGTTCGGGCAGATCGTGTCGTGTGTAGGACCATACACGTTCCGGGATCACTTGATCGTAGCCATGGATCAAGAGATTGCGGAAGTCCACGACCTGCCGCAGACGGGGAATTCTCCGGGCGATCTCTGAATGGTCCCTATGCAGGCGTTTCAGTGCCTCGCCGATGATCTCGAACTTGCGTTCGACCGCCGCCTGGATCAGCATGTCCCGAAGGTAGGCTTCACGAGTCAGTCCTTCGGTGAAGAGCGCGATATCTGTGCTGGCCTGTTCCACATCGGCCAGCAGTACGCGAGGGTCACGATGCATAGACGAGTTCGCACGACTGGTTAATGGCTGCACGCAGATACGGGTTACGGATCGCTTGGGTTTCAACCAGGTCAACGGGCCGGCCGAGTGCATGTCGCAAAGCGTCCCGGAAATCGAAATACCAGTTGAGAGTTGCCGGGGCGCTTCCGAGATCGAACTCAACCAGAAAGTCGGCGTCGCTTGAGTCCGGATCAAAATCCCCCCCCCGAGCCGCCGAGCCGAATACTTCGAGCCGGGCCACATGGTAGCGCTTGCAGAGTTCAACCAGTTCTTCTCGCTTGTCAGCGATCGCAGCGTGCATGGCCAAGCCTCCCATTTCGGCCCCGAACGGCACTGATTCTTGACGCACCGCAGCAGCGCCTTGGTGTTATGCGGTTTCGCCAAAATAGCTTCCGAGTCGTTTTAGTCCACGTCTCCAGCACAAGGAGTCTGAGTGTCGAGGCTGTAGCCACGCGCCTTGATATCGACGGCGCTCCCCCTCCACGCATGACCCCCTTCCTCGCGAACCACGTGTCCGTTCAACACCACCAGGCGGCGCAATCGACAAGATGATGCTCAAGCCGGATGGGCCGAGTGACTGAGTAAGACTTCCACCCGTCGTGTACAAGTTACTCCCCGAACCGTTTGTTTCTCTTGGGCCTGCCTTTCTTGAAGAAAAGCGGATTTGACCCGATCGAGATGTCGCTGCGAAAAATTTAGTTCGGCGGGTATTTGATGGTGTGGATGTGGTATCTTTTTTCCTACGCGCCGTAACAGGGTCTGTATGCTCTCGCCAAACTGAGAACGGTCGAGCAGAGAATCCGTCCTTTGCAACCAGAATTCTCTATTCTTGGCGTTCCGACTTGCAAGGGTATTCCCGTCAATAACGATATCAAAGTCGGCGATTACCAGCGAAAGTGCAACACGCGCCCTCCCGTCATTCGGCAAGGCATAGGCCGAATTTTCAGCACTCTCTGCATCTCGATTGCCCGGGTCAGATTTGGGCTTATCGATTCACCCTATGCTTGCCAGACGAATGCGTTCCCGCCGAAGTCACCTTCATCCGGAAAAAGGTCATTGCGGTGTTTCCGGACTTGAGCGGTCAATGAGATGAACGAAGCTCCCGGATGCCACGCCGTTCGCCAGCCCGGCCGGAGGAAGTTCAACACCTTCGGCGTCCTGTACCTGAAACACCGGTTCGCCGCGTGCCTTGAGCGTTGTCGTGTAGTGGAACTCGTGACCGGTAAACGAGCCCTGGAACGGGCCGCGGAGCGCGGTCAACCGTCGATAGCCCAGGTGCAGCTTCCGTTCCGCGAAGCTCGTCTCGAGCCTGAGAAGACCGAGCATGGCATGGCGCTGGCCTTCCGCGTCGACGAGCCCGTCGCCCATCACCATGTAGCCGCCGCATTCGCCATAAACCGCCTTGGCGGCGCAGACGCCCCGGCGGAATTTCGACGCCGTGGCCAGGCGTCCGGCGTGGAGCTCCGGAAAGCCGCCAGGAAGAATGACGAGTTCGGCTGACGCGCTGGGCGCCTCGTCGCGAAGGGGCGAAAACGGCAGGATTTCGGCGCCGGTTCGTCGCCAGTCTGCGAGGAGATGAGGATAGGCGAAGCCGAATGCCACATCGGAGGCCACTGCGATTCGCTGTGCCGGCGGAGAGATTCCGTACTGACCGCACGAACCGGATTCCAACCCGGTGATCGGACCCGCGGCCGCGATGACTGCAGGGATGTCCACCCGGCTTTCCATGACCGTTGCAATTTCCTCGATCAGGTCTTCGAGGCCGGCATGTTCCATTGCCTGCTTGAGACCGAGGTGACGGGAAGCCAGTCCAATGCGCTCATCCCTGTGCACGGCCCCGAATACGACCGCTCCGGCCCTTTCGAGAGCATTCTTGACAAGACGCTCGTGCCGGGTTCCGGAAACACGGTTGAGAATGACGCCCGCAATGTTGACGTCATTGCGGTGTGTCGAAAACCCCCTGTAGACGGCTGCGACGGACTGGGATTGCCCCGATGCATCGATGACGAGAATGACGGGCAGCCCGAGCGTAGCCGCCAGATCAGCGGTCGATCCTTTCCCGTTCGGCGGGGCTCCGTCGAAAAGCCCCATCGCTCCCTCGACCAACAGCATGCCCTCGTTGGCGGCGAGACGGAGCAATCTTACTCGAGGCATGGCCCAGGCGTCGAGATTTACGCAATGGGTCCCGGCTGCGGAATGATGGTAACCCGGGTCGATGTAGTCGGGGCCGCTCTTGGCAGGCCGAACCTGGGCCCCGCGATTCTTCATGGCGCGCAGGAGGCCAAGCATGATCGTCGTCTTGCCTGCACCTGATGCTGGCGACGCAATGACGATTCCGGTGGTCATGACACCTCGGAACCCTTTTCGCCGTCTGAAAACCCGTTGTCTGGAGAGGTCGACTGATCCAGAGACTGGATTGGTTTCAGGAAGTTCCGAAAGCGTACCGCGCCGCCGATGCAAACAATAGCCGGGGGTTCTAGCGAGGCCTTCTCGAGATCCCGGGCGACATGTTCAAGCGTCGATTCCAGGACTTTCTGTTGTGGGGTTGTTGCGCGGGAAACAACGGCAACAGCCTCTCCGGGAGCACGGCCGGCGTCGATCAGCTTGTTCGCGATACGCTCGATGTTGCGCATGGCCATGTAGAGGACGATGACAGGACTTGACGCGGCGATTGCCTTCCAGTCGAGGGACTGGGGTGCAGTCCCGTTCTGGTCGTGTCCGGTGACAAATGTCACCGACTGATTGATGTCACGATGGGTCAGGGGGATCCCGGCATAAGCCAGTCCTCCAATTCCGGCGGAAATTCCGGGAATGATTCGCACCGGGATGCCGTTTCTGACCAGCGAATGTGCTTCCTCGCCGCCGCGGCCGAACACGAACGGATCACCGCCCTTCAAACGCAGGACCCGAAACCCCGACTTCGCCAGTTCTACCAGGCGAATCGAGATGTCCCTTTGATTGGGAGACGGCTTCCCTCCCCGTTTTCCCGCGTGAATCAGCTCGGCTTCCGTGTTTGCCCATTCGAGGATCTTCGGATTGACGAGAGCGTCATGGACGATGACATCCGCCTGCTTCAGGCCGTTCAGCGCGTGCAGGGTTACGAGGCCGGGGTCTCCCGGGCCCGCACCGCAGAGCCAAACCCAGCCGGGCCGAAAGACCGGCAATCCTTCGAGTTCAGAATCGGATTCTGATCTGTTCATGGCGCCGTTATGGCCGACTATCGATGCCTTTCCAAGCGGAGTGGAAATTCCCCTGTCTCGCCATGATCGCCGGAAAACGGCGGCGGCGGCCGCGAGACTTTGCCGATGGCCGCACGGGCGAACTCGCGTCCTGATAATGGTTCGTGGCGGAATGCCGACCGCGGAATTGGCGAAACCTGACCTCCTGTCTATACTCGGTTGAATGTCCGGAAAATCCAGAAGGCCAAAGATTTCGCTGCGCAGCGGATGGACGACCGGGGCGTGCGCCACGGCCGCGGCAAAGGGTGCGGCGGAAGCGCTGTGGAGCGGGATGTTCCCGGAGTCGGTCAAGATCAGCTTGCCCGGGGGGCAGGAACCGGAATTCAAGCTCGAGAGCTGCCGATCGGGTGATGGTTGGGCCGAAGCGGGCGTCATCAAGGACGCGGGAGACGATCCGGACGTGACTCATGGCGCCTTGATCGTGGCCCGTGTCGAATCGTTTGGGAAAGGTATCTCGTTTGCCGCGGGTGAAGGCGTCGGAACGGTGACTCGTCCCGGGTTGCCGATCGCGGTCGGAGAGCCGGCGATCAACCCGGTTCCCAGGGAAATGATGGAATCGGCGGTAGACGCCGTCGCCAGGAGCTACGATACGACCGCCAACGTGCGAATCACCATCATCGTGCCCGGCGGTCGTCAACTTGCCGAACGTACCTGGAATCCGCGCCTCGGTATCCTCGGCGGAATTTCAATTCTCGGCACGACAGGAATTGTCCGTCCGTATTCCTGCTCGGCATGGATCGCGTCGATCCACCGGGGAATCGATGTCGCAAGGGCGAGCGGTTTAGACCATGTCGCCGGGTGCACCGGGCAGACATCCGGTCGGGTGGTCCAGAGACATTACGGGCTTCCCGATCACGCCATGTTGGATATGGGGGATTTTTCGGGCGGGTTGTTGAAATACCTGAAAAGGCATCCGCTGCCGTGGCTTACGATCGGGGGAGGCATTGCCAAGATCACCAAGCTCTCCCAGGGCGCGTCGGACCTGCATTCAAGTCGTTCACAAGTTGATTTCAAAGCACTTTCCCGGCGGTCGATTGAAATCGGGCTGCCAGACGTATCGAAGGCGAATACCGTCCTCGAGGCGGTCGAAATCGCAGGAAATGATCTCGCCCAGGCAATTGCAGGCGATGCCAGGTCGAGGTTGATCCGGATGCTTCAGGGAAGGGTGAGCAGAATCGACGTCATTGTCGTCAACCGGACTGGACAGATCGTTGGGCATGCTGAAGAGAGATGAAAGCTCAGGGAGAAACGCAGCAGCGCGTGCGCATGCGTTCGTGCGATCCATACTGATTCTCGGCGGAACGATCGAGGCACGCAATCTGGCGGAGGAGCTCGCTGGAGACGAACGGTTCAGGACGACATATTCCCTTGCCGGACTTACGCGGGTCCCCATGACGGTCGGCGGAACCGAAGTGCGAAAGGGCGGTTTCAATGGAGAGCAAGGATTCAGGGATTTCCTGGTTTCATCCGGAACCGACGTGGTGATCGACGCGACCCACCCGTTCGCAGAACGGATGACGGAAACGGCTTGCAGGGTATCCCGATGTCTCCGCTTGCCGCACATTGTCGTGCAACGTCCGCCGTGGGCGCAGGGGCCGGGGGACGACTGGCACCCGGTCGCGGAAGTGGAGGATCTGGCGCAACTGGTTCCGGAGGACGCGTCCGTGTTTCTCGCGACCGGCCGGAAAAGGGCCGGGGATTTTGCGTCGGTCCTGCCGGGCCGGTGCTTGCTTTGCCGCGTGATCGATCTCCCGGACCAACCGTTCCCGGCTTCGAACGGAAACTGGGTTGCCGGCAGGCCGCCGTTCAGCGTGGAAAGCGAGGTCGAACTGTTCCAGAGAGAAGGGATTGACTGGCTCGTCGCCCGGAACTCGGGCGGCCGGATGGCGGAGAGCAAGCTCGAAGCGGCAAGAATTCTCGGGCTGCCGGTCGCGATGTTAGAGCGTCCACCCTTGCCGAACTGCAAGGTTGTCGAGTCAGTCGAGGCCTGTCTTGAATGGCTGTCGACAATCAGGTTTGAAGGCACGGCTGCGACAGAATCGCCAATGGGTCGGGTCGGGACGAGGGAAAGCCAATGAGCGTCATGCGAACCATCGAAACCGAAGACTGCGTCGCGGAAGGATCCGCCTGGCTTGCAAAGCAGGAGCCACGGTTCGCGAAGGTCATCGAGCAATCGGGTTTGCCGCCTCTTCGCCGGCGCGAGGCGGGATTCCGTGCGTTGCTCGGAGCGATCGTCAGTCAACAGCTGTCCGTCGCGGCCGCCGACAGCGTCTGGAAAAAAGTGGAGGCGGCGGGGCTTGACACGGAAAACGCGGTGTGTGCCGCTTCGACGGAAAGTCTTCGAAACTGCGGTCTGTCCGGTCAAAAGGTGCGGTACGCCCGCGCCTTGGCCGAAAGCCGCGTCGAATTCGCCTCGCTTGAATCGATGACTGATGAAGCTGTTGTCGAGCGCTTGACCGAAATCCCGGGAATCGGGCGTTGGACAGCCGAGATCTATGTCATGTTTGCCCTCGGGCGCGCCGATGTCTTTGCGGCGGGCGACCTGGCGCTGCGGGAATCAGCGCGCCTCCTTTTCGAACTTCCGGAACGGCCGAGCGAACGCGAACTCGCCGAGACGGCCAGGGCCTGGTCGCCCTGGCGGGCGGTCGCCGCCCGGTTGTTGTGGTCCCATTATCGGGACGTGAAAGACAGGGAGGGTGTTCGCGCATGACGACGCTTCAATTCGAGCGAGCGGGCGCAAAATTGGGAGGCGCACGCCACCTGGTCGTACTGCTCCACGGGTACGGGGCTGACGGCAGCGACCTGTTGTCCCTGCACGAATTTCTCTCCGATGTTCTGCCCGATACAGCGTTCGTTGCCCCGAACGCGCCTTTCAGATGTACGTCGAACCCGTTCGGTTTCGAATGGTTCCCGATCCCGTGGATTGACGGCTCGAGCGAAACGGAAGCGGCCGTGGCCGCGGGACAATCCTATGCCATCCTGAACGACTGGTTGGACGAAATGGCCGACCGGGAATCCGTGGACGCAAGCAGGACAGCTCTGGTCGGGTTCTCGCAGGGAACGATGATCGCACTCAACGTGATCCCCAGGAGGCGTGAAACAATCGCGGGACTGGTCGGGTTTTCCGGCACCTCGTACCTGTTGCCGAAGGGCGAACAGATTCTCTCCCGCCCTCCGGTCCTCCTTGTTCACGGTGAGAATGACGAGATGGTTCCAAGTTCGAACCTGCAGCAATCGGCCGATGCGCTCGAGGCGCTGGGATTCGAGACCGCGACGCACCTCTCGAGAGGCATTGGCCACCAGATTGGCCCGGACGGCCTGGCGGTTGCACGGGAATTCCTCGTCAGGCACCTCATCGAAAGCTGACGTCCTGCCGGTGGCGATCGGCTTCGAGGGGTTGAACGGTCACTCTTCAATCGTCGCTTACGGTCCCGGGAAACCACAGTCCCCGTTCCGCAAATTCAACCGAATTGCCTGAAGGGTCGCGAACGTAGATCGACCGGCACCCGTTGGGCCATCGGAAGTCGGCTTCGACCGCGATCGAGTGCGCCAGGAACACGTCTGCCCATTGATCCAGATCGCCTGCGGACGCGGCAAAACAGACATGACCGTCTCCGGCCATCCCGTGGGGCGGTACGGGCAGGTCGGGGTTTCCCGAAGGCTTGCGGGTCTCGGACGCATTGAAAACCAGGAGCACCGTGTTTCGGAATCGAAAGAAGACGTGCCTGTCGCCAACCCTGGCAATCTTGCGGAAGCCGAGCACCGTTCCGTAAAACCGTTCCGCCGCGTCGAGGTCATCGGCATAGATTGCCGCTTCGAGAATGTCAGGGGGTACGGGTCTTTCGATCACTGCATCCTTCCAGTCGTGTTCCGATAGCATGTTGCCGAATTCCCTCGGGAGCAAGCACATATTCGCCGTTGCCGTGACGCCGGTTGAATGCGGGCAACAGGGCGTACTTCGCTGCACACGAGGACGACGCCGATCATCGCAACTGTGGCCGTCGTGATACAGATCAGGCAGTTCCTGTTGGAAATTGGCAACAATGACGCCTCTATCCTGCCCGACTGTTGTTCATCCGGAAAACCAGACTATAAGGTCAGGCCACTCTAAAGCGATCTGGCCACAATCCCGCCGGCGAGGCGTCCGGTGGCAGGCGCCGGATACCGGGGTAGGAAAAAATGGCCATCGAAGCGCCCAAAGAATACGCCCATGCAGTACCCGTCAGGTCACATGATTTCCCGGCGCTGGTCCTGAACGCGGACTTTCGCCCGCTGTCGTATTTCCCCCTGTCGTTGTGGAGTTGGCAGGATGCGGTCAAGGCGAGCTTTCTCGACCGCGTCAGGATCATTGCCGAGTATGATCGATTCGTCCGGTCACCGTCGATTCAGATGCGGATTCCTTCGGTGGTTTCACTCAAGACTTATGTCAGGCCCGTACGCACTGCCGCATTCACCCGCTTCAACCTCTTTCTGCGCGATGGATTCGTCTGCCAGTACTGCGGTTCTGACGGAAGAATGACATTCGACCACGTCGTCCCGAAGTCCCAGGGCGGTCGCACGACCTGGGACAATGTCGTCGCGGCTTGTACCGACTGCAACCTGAAAAAGGGCTCGCGATCCCTGAAAGAGTCCCGGATGCATCTTCTGAGGAAACCCACGCGGCCAACTCCGGATGAACTGCTGAATTCCGGGCGGAAGTTCCCTCCGAACTATCTGCATCGTACCTGGATAGATTTCCTGTACTGGGATATCGAACTCGAGGAATAGCGTGCTCTGAGCATCGCGTGTTCGCTCCGAGCGCGAACACGATGGAGCACGCGTATTTCGTGTTCGGATTCACCCGAATCGTACGGCAGAACCTGCGCCTGGACGAGTCGGAGGCGTTCCGGCTGCGCAAGTATGCGAGCCAGGCAAATTTCGCAGCTGCCTCGACGTGACGACGGGTCTGGTATGCCAGCAGGGGCGCGGGGAGAAGCGACCGCGCGGCGCTTCGCCAAAGCTCCTGACGCTGGTGGCGAAGACCGGACGCGGGGACGGTCGCCCGACGGTTGCCGGCCGAGCGGAGGATCTTCGGTTTGCGATGGTGTTGACAGGCTGGTCGATTGAACCTGAACTTCTGAAATGATTTTACGGAAAAAGGCAGGTTACGGTTCAGGCGCTTTCTTCTCGACAGGTTCGGGAAACAGGGGTCAATTGCAGGGCAAGTGTTTGCCGTAATTCCCGCTCGATTCAGGAGGCGGAACTCATTTCCGAACCACGCCTGGCCAATACCGCCTGCAACCAGATCCAGGCAAGGACCAGCGAAATCAGGCCGTTCCAGCCAGCCATGCTGACACCGGCAAGGGACCCGGGAATATCATCGCAACGGATCACCGGGGTCTGGAGGAGTTCGTCAAGCCGTTCTTCCGCCGACATTGCGGCCGGGGGCAGCGCCGCGCATGTCTCGGGACCCGTCCACCACTGCTGCTCAACCCCGGCATGATACCCCGCCACGCCCGCGCCAAACAGAACTGCAAGCCCGCCCAGTACCGCGAACGCACGTGTCCTGCCGAGGGCAATTGCGGCGAGTCCCGCGGCGATGGCCCCGAAGTGAGCCCAACGTTGCCAAATGCAGAGCTTGCACGGAGGCATCCCGCCAATGTGTTCAAAGGCAAATGCGCCTCCGAGCAGGACCAGCGATCCCGCGATGGCTATGGCAACAAGCAACGAACGGTTCACGACGTCAAATCCAGGCGGCAAGTATGAAGCCGGCGACCAGAAGCAGGGCGAACACGCTCAGGAAAAGGCCGAGCCGGCGTTCGATGAAGTTTCGAATCGGATCACCGAATTTCCACAGGAGGCCGGCCACAATGAAAAAACGAAGTCCCCGAGCAATTGCGGACCACAGGAGGAACTGCGTTACGTCGAGTCCCGTAACCCCGGATGCAATTGTGATGACCTTGTACGGGAACGGGGTCAGCCCCGCAATGAGAACGGCCAGGCTGCCGTGCGCATTGAATTTCTCGCTAAAAGCGGAGAATTGATCCAACAGGCCGTAAAGGATCAGGATCGGCTGCCCGATGTGCTCGAACATCAAGGCACCGATCATGTATCCTGCCGCGCCTCCCGCGACACTGGCAATTGTGCAGATCCCGGCATACAGGAACGCCCGGTTGGGCGCCGCGATGACCATCGGTATGAGGAGCAGATCGGGGGGAATCGGAAACACGGAGCTTTCCGAGAAGCTGACGGCACCGAGTACCCAGGGTGCATACGGGCTTCGGGCCAGAGAAATCGTGCGTTGGTAGAGTCGGGCGAGCAAGGTATCGATCGGCGTGGTGTTTTCAGAAAGTAATTGCGGTTCGGGAGAATCGGTAAACTGACTCCGCTGGTTTCAATCCGCCGCGTCGGCCGGCAGCCAGGTGGCCGCGTTGGAAACGCAACGGCCAAGGGTTCTATACCATTCAGTCCCCTTTGACACTCTTTCGTGGACCGTTTGCAATCCCGGACCTGGCCAGAACCAGGTTACCGGAAACTCCAACTGCATGTTGGATGATCGTCCCCCGGCGCTGAATGCGGATTTACAGGGCACTTGCTGCTGAATTAAACGCGCCCTCGATTTCGTCGAAATCATCTTTGGATAGGGCGGTTGACACGTAAGTTTTCCCGGTGCTTTCAGAATTCCGTTCGACCTGAGGGATGCGTTGAATCGATCTCCCTTGGCTTTGTCGGCGGCAATGAATTCTCGATAGTCCGTGACACGCTGCGCTGCCAGAACGACATCAAAGAGCGACTCGAGACCCACAACCCGGTGCGCGTGGCCCGCGCCGTCCAAGGCGGCCGATGCCGCAGACATGATGTGTTTACCCGATGCCCGCAATTGATCGTAGGTTCCGCTGCGGCGGAGAATCTCGGGTGTTTTCAGCCCGGCGGATGCCGCGACCGGATTCCCCGACAACGTTCCTACCTGCATCAGAAAACCTTCCGCGCCGACCTGTTCCCGGTCAAAATCGGCCATGATGTCCCTTCGTCCGGCGATGGCCGCAAGCGGGAAGCCGCCCCCGATGACCTTGCCGAGCGTACAGACGTCGGGAATGACCCCGTAGTATTCCTGGGCCCCTCCGTAGGCCAGGCGGAAGCCAGTGACGATTTCGTCGAAAATCAGCATGATTCCATGACGATCGCACGCTGATCTGAGCTTCCGGAGAAAACGGGCATCTGCCGGAATGATCCTTTGAAGGGGTTCGACGATGACACCTGCGATCTCGTCCCCTTGCTGGTCAAGAAGCTTCTGCAGAAATTCGACGTCGTTGAACGGGGCGACCAGAATGCCGCGGCGAACGGAGTCGGGGATTCCGGCACTGTCGGCGATGGCGTCCGGGTAATTCGCCGGGCGGGTCGGCGCCAGGCTCATCTGGGTTTCGGCCGACATTTCGTGATTGCCGGCCTCGAATTTCAGGATCAGGTCGCGTCCGGAGTGCGCACGCTCCAGGCGCATGGCGAACATGTCGGCCTCACCGCCTGACGATACGAACCGGACCTGTTCCGCACATGCAACGGCCCGGCAAATCTCCTCCGCCAATTCGACTGCCCGCGAATTGTTGGCGAAGAAGGTCATTCCGAGAGGCAGCTGTTCAGAAACGGCTTCAAGGACTTCGGGATGGCCGTGGCCAAGGATCATTGGCCCGGACCCGATCAGCAAATCGATGAATTCGCGCCCGTCTTCGGACCAGACGCGCAAACCGGCGCCTTTGCGGATGAAAACCCCCGGGTCAAAGTTTCCAAGGCCTCCGGCCGGCAGGATTTCCCGGGCCCTTGCGACCCACTCGTCGCGATGGTGAACTATCTTCGCCATCCGGCCAAGCCTCAGAGTTCATAAACTGCCGTCGGATCACCGAGGAGGTACTCGTCGGGTGCGAATCCCAGTCCCGGTGACGACGAGACGGTGAGCATTCCGGACCGGTTTCGCGGTCCGCGGCCCGGCGCGACTTCGCATGTGATCATATCCTGGCAGGCCCAGACGCCAAGTCGGCGGTGCGAGGGGATCGTTTGCGCGAGATGGGCGGCCTCAGCATCGGCAAGGACGGTTCCACCGGTCGCCATCACGTAGCAATCGATCCCGTGAGACATTGCGATGTCGCGAATTCGAGCCGCCTTGCTCAATCCACCGACACGGTTGATCTTGATCCCGAATATCTCTGCCAGCCCGTCCCGGGCAATCCGGACTGCATCCTGCAGTGTCACCAGCGATTCATCGACGCTGATCGGAACCGACGTCATGGGGCGAATTGCCGCCATGTCGTCCAGGCTTTCGCACGGTTGTTCGACCGCCACTCCCGGTTCAACGACGGCGGACAGGATTGCCAGCGCCTGCCTGCGAGACCATGCGCGGTTCACGTCAAAGAGGAAGCGTTCGCGCGGCCGCCGAATGGCCTGCACGGCACGAATGCAGGCAATGTCTTCCTCGACGCCGACGCCGATCTTGACCGAATGCGAGCCGTAGCCCATCGCCCTGAACCGTTCGATCTCGTCGATGACCTCGTTCGTGGTTCCCGACGACACCGACGAAGCGATCGCGGTACCGTCGGGATACCTTCCGCCCAGCATGTCCGCGATCGCCAGCCCGGCAGACTGCCCCGCAATGTCCCAGCACGCCATGTCTACGGGGGACTTGGCGTGAAGATGTCCGGGAAGGCACACGTCCATGGCCTGCTCGACATGGCCGACCAGCCGAGGGTCCTTGCCGAGAATGACCGGCGCCAATGTCGCCAGTCCGGCCCGAACTCCGGGGCCGTGCGCCGCGACATAACTGTGTCCCCATGGCGTGCCCCCACCCCAGCCGACCAGCCCTGCATCCGTTTCGATCTTGACGAAAGTCGCATCGAGTCCGTCGAGCCGGAGCCGGCCTCCTGACAACCAGTACGGTTTGCTTAGCGGCAAATCCTTGTGAAAAACGGACAAACGGGTGATCTTCAACGTCCCGTCCCCATACCCGCGTTGCAATTCCGCTCTCGGCGAAGGGTGAAGTCAGGGCGCCCCCGGGGCTCCGGCAGACTTGTTGTCAGGAGACGGCCCCCTGTCGTTCCCGGCGGAGCGGGCCTGGACGAAATGGCCATCCCGGCGGGAAGAGCAATCAAGACCACGGTGAACTCCGACGATTCCGTACGCGTTCACGAAGTCGGCCGAACGTGTGGTCTGTCGGACTTCGCCGCACTTCGCCATGTCCAGAACCATCTCGTCGAGGAGACGCACCGGCGGTCCCGATCCCGACCCGGGCCTCATTTCGTTTTCTGACCAATCGAACGTCCCTCGCAAAGTACCGTCAGCGGTCCCGGACGGTTATGACAACGTTTCCGAAGTGCTTCTTGCTGACGAACGCGGCCTGGGCGGCATGGAAGTCCTCGAGCGGATAGGTCGCGGCGAGAAGCGGTCTGACCTCTCCGTTTTCGATGTATCGGACAAGATTGCGAAAGACATATGGCGGCACGATCGTTGAGCCGAACAGTGTCAGGTCATGCAGGTACAGCGTGCGGAGGTCGAAGGACACCATGGGGCCGGCAATGGCGCCTGAACACACGTACCTCCCGCCTCGGCAGAGCTGCTCGATCAGGTCAGGCCAGGCAGGTCCGCCCACGACATCGGCAACGACGGTCACCTTTCGCGTTCCCGCCGATTCCCAGATGGCCTCGGAAAGGTTTTCCGGCGACCTGGGCAGGACGATGTCTGCTCCGAGTTCTGACACCTGCGCGTGTTTGGCCTCGGATGCCAGTGCGATGACAATTGCACGCCGCCGCTTGGCCAATTGAACGAGAGCGGAACCGACGCCCCCGGACGCACCGGTGACCAGTACCAGGTCCCGAGAGCCGACTCTTGCGTTTTCAAGCATGCCTTCTGCGGTCGTGTAGGAGCATGAGAACGTCGCCAGTTCGGCGTCGCCGAGACCCGATTGGACGGTCCCGACATTCCGATGGTCGATTATCGTGAACTCGGCATACCCGCCGTCCTGTTCCGATCCGAAGTACCCGACACCGTCCAGGCGCGTTGGATCATCCCAGTCGCGCAGCCAGTTGTCGGTCATGACGCGCTTTCCGAGCAATCCCTGGTCGGCCTCGGCTCCGCAGGCGACCACCTCGCCCACGACATCGGCACCCTGAATCCGGGGAAACGCGATCGAACCGCCTCCCCAGGTTGGATCTTCGAGATTCGTGTCTTCTGCCGCCTCACCCGTCGTGGCGGTGGTCACCTGTTTTGCGTACCAACCGGATCGCGTATTGACGTCGGTGTTGTTCATTCCACAGGCCGATACCCTGATCAGGACGTCCCGCGGCCCGGGTTCCGGGACCGGCCAGTCATTCCTGACCTCGAGCTTGTCCGGTCCACCATGTCCTGTCAGGACCACGGCGCGCATCTTTCGCGGAATTTTCATGCTGCGAGGTCTCCCCGACAATCCGATCTGGGAAGTCTGTTTTCGGGGTCATACGCTGCGCGGTCAAGGACCTTTGCACTCCGGTACCGCCCCATGACATTTACCGTCAGGCATGTGCCTGCCTTGGCCGCATCCGGTTTGACGTACGCGAATGCCAGTGTCTTTCCAACCCGGAACACAGTACACGACTCACTGATTTTCAGGTAATTTGACGGGTCGTTTCGGGATGGTCGTTTGCCATGGCATGAGTGCGTCTTCCGGGTCGTGGATGATCCACCTCCGAAGAGCATCGAACCCGGTTCGGAACCAGGACTTCTCGAGCCGTTTGTGCGTCTTCCGGCGGATTGGCTTGCGCCCCATCACCCGGG
>JAPOVX010000347.1 GCA_026707935.1 Paracoccaceae bacterium | reverse complement strand
GCCGGGCTGTTCCCGCTGACGTCGTGCAGGAACTGCGTGTACGGATAGAGATTGATCGATCCGATCGCATTGTTGTAATCGAGTCGTGCCGCGATCCGGTAGCCCCACGACATTGCGTCCGCATCGGCTACTTCGGGCCTCAAGTGCGCTCCTTGCGCATTTGACGGAGGCTGACCTGGAAGGATCCCACCGGCCGGGCTCTCGATGGGGGTGGTCGGCATGTTGTGGACACGCATCATCGCAGCCTCCGCCACGAAAACAAGGGCATCGGCACTCAGCGTCGGTCCGAACACCTTGGTTGCAGTGACCTGAAACTGACTTACGTCGTGTTCGACGTAACCCTGGACCGGCTCCGGCGTGTATTCATCAAGAAATGTTTGTAGTTCCGTTGGGTTGCTTGCGAGGGCCAAAGCCCTTCCGATCGGAGCGAGACCATTTGTAAGGACCACTCGTTCAGCCACTTGCAAAGGCGCATTCTGTCGCAGCGAGTACTCGCCTTGAAGGGCCCAACCGGAAGCACCCAATACGGTGTTGAAGCTCGCTCCGAAGAGTCGAATGTCCGCAGGATACTCAAGGGAATAGGTTGCAGATTTCCCATATGCGTTGATGGCGACACCAGACGCAACTTGTTCAATGGTAACACCAGGTGGAAGCTGCGGTGGGTTGGCCGTGATCGCATTGGCGGCAGCCAACCCTGCGTTGATACCTTCTACGGGGCCTTGTCGCGCACTTATGACGGGGAGTCGGCTGTGATAGTTCATGAAGTAGAATCCGAACTCTGTCAGGTTTAGGTCTTCGGCCAGGAAACGCGCCGCGATACCCCACTGACCGGAATCTGGAGGGATCAGGTCAGGTCCACGAAGCACTGACGCGAAGTCCGGATCGAAAGTTTCCGGTGACAATCCGCAACCCAGATCAGCTCCTCTTGGACAAGCGCCCGGTAGCAGCTGCAAAAGATCCGTGACCTGAGTGATGACTGCTTTTCTCGCGCCGGGACCAGCATAGTCGGTGCTCGAGAAATAACTTCCGACCGGATCGATTTTCGTTTCTTCCCAATCAAGCTGGTAAAACGCTTCCACTGACAAGTTGGCGGTCGGAGACGCCGACGCAGACACCATGGATACAGGTAGAAGCGCTTCCCTGAGTTCCGAGCCCGGCAGCCTCAGTTTGCTCACGTCGTAATGGTTGATGGCGTTGATTCCGTTCGGGATAAAGGTGCTCTCTCCCCAGTTGAGCACATGTTTTCCGAGCCGAAGGTCGACGGGCACGTCGCCTATGTCGTAAGCCGTTGTAATGTAGGCATCGAGCAGTTCAACATTCCTTCCCACCGCCTTCTTGGCCGCTTCGCTCAAGGGAGTACGTTCACGGCTTCCGTACTGGTTTTCGAAATCGAGGAAACCGGTCGTCCGCAGGAAAGCGCCGAATGTGCTGGTATTGATGTCGAGGTCGATGGTGAACTTGGACGTATTGCTGACAAGGCCGCGCTTGTAGTTGAGATTCCCGTCATTGCTATTGGTATTGCCGGCCAGTTCTTCGTTACGCTTTTGGACCCGGAACGTCAGGCCATGCGAAAGCGTGGTGTCTATGCTGCCCCACAATTCCCCGTCATCGAACTCGATCGCCGACGCCGGCGGCACCTGCAGGATTCCCCCGACGGCAATGGCACCTAGCGCCAATGCAAGGGAACATGTGGTGCGATCCGAGAAAATTCCCCGGCCTTGACGGCGAGTCTTCCACTTGTCTCTCCTTCGCAGGCGACGACGAACAGCAGTGTCTCGTCCAGGTGCGTTCCTCATGTGCGCCTCCGTATTTTGATCTCAGTCGCTGCGCCAATTTCGCCGCACACAGAAATCCCCCGCATCCCAACAGGTGCGAAGTCAATTCCATCCTTAGTCATGTTCATGATTTCCGGCGGTTTCAAACCCGATTCGCAAAGTCTGCAAACGAAATGAGCGAATTTGTTGCGGGAACCTCTCGTTTAACGACATGTATATTGACATGTTTTCCTTCTTAAAGTCTAGCTTTATATTTCAGGATCAGCCCTGAACAGTCGTATTCCATGAACAGAAAAATCATGGGGATTGCTATGGCTTGGATCAAGGCCGCCCACGGGAAGAGACATTTGTGCTGCTTCGTGTTCTCGTGCGGGCGTCGGTCGGTTGGACACCCGGACAGTCGCTACTGGCGACGACGGGTGCAATTTCCCGACTTCGACTCCTTTTCATAGCGCCGTGATTTTCACGGGCTTGCATTTTGGATCAGGCATTTCATTCGGCCCGGCAAATTTTTCGGGCCCAAGCGGGTTTCAACTCCTTGCCATCGGAGGTCGCCCCTAAGTGGCGGGCCGAACAACAGCGCGAGGACAACCACGCGGGCCGTAAACGCATTAGGTCCGGGCGCTAAACGCGCGCCGCTGAAACGGTCGGAGGGTGCCCGCCGATGCGGGGACACGGCCATCGCCTCGGCTCAATCGTACCGGCCGGACCTTGACCCCTAACCCCCCCTTTTGGCAAACGCACCCTCCACAATTGACACCTGCGGACGCAAGCCCGCGGTTAAAACCAGGAAGCCCCGCTTCGCCTGCGCGCGCGAGCGCCAACTGCCGTCGACAACCATAAACGGATTTATATAAAATTTGTGTGTTGAAATTAATTTTAATGATATATTTTTAATTAAGCACTGGCACTGGCACTGCCAGGCCCAGTGTGACATCTACTGGCCGCCCGCAAGGGGCAACAGGTCAAGTCAGAGATCCCGGTCGACCCGGCCCAAATCCTCATGGATTCCGAAGGTGATCCTGCAACGCGACGAAATGAGAGTCCGCGCGCAACAACCTGACATTCCCCATCCCGACAGTGTCGGAATTCATCCGTGAGATACCCGGTCCGAAGTGCCCGCCTGCGCCGCCCGTGTCGAGGTAGGAATGCGCATTGCTGCGCACGCCCCGCACAGATCCGGACATGGACGCTAATCCATCCGGCTCCTACCTCGGGTGCTTGACGGCGAACCGCCGGTCTGGCCACGGGTGGCGGATTGAGGCGCGCGGCCAGAGTATCTCGGTCATGCACTCCATCTTCTTCCAGTCGAACCGGTGTCGCTGGGACCG
>JAPOVX010000264.1 GCA_026707935.1 Paracoccaceae bacterium | reverse complement strand
TGTGCCTCATGAGGTGGAGCGAAGGGCGGCCCGTTCCCGGTGCCGCAAGGCCGATCCGCTTGTCATGATGCTGCCGCGCGAGGCGCATCGCCTCGGCGATGGCGCTGCCGTTGGTCATTCCACAGTGCGATCGTGGGAATCCAGCCAACGGTCAATGAGCAGGATCAACCGCGTCGACGATCTGCTGCCTTGGAATTACCCGTCGGCTGAAGATCGGCAAGCTGGCGCCTGCTCCCGCTCGGGCGGTCAGGCCGGACACATACTCCATCGAAAAGAAGGGCTTATCTGGATGTGTCCCCATTTGTCCAAATCTGCTGTTCAAGATGGGTCTAACGGCTGCCCACTCATTGGTAGTCGCTCAAGTCTTCAGGTGCATGTAGAAGGGTCCCTTCGTATTTCGGAAGGTTATCGTTCATTTCAAGCCAAGGTAGCTTGCTTTCAAAATTGACATGAAATCTTGGCTCAAACTGCCGCGGATCATCCAATGATGCAGCGTAAAGGTGCATACCGCCTGAGTAGTGGTCTGCCTCAAATCCTAGGGGCGAACCACAGTTCTCGCAGAAGTGTCTCCGAACACCCTTGGAACTCTCAAACGTTCTTGGAGCCGATCCTATCCACCTGAAGTTCCTGAGCGGCACCCCAAGCCATGCCACGACGGGTGCCGCACAGTTGCGACGGCAGTCATCGCAGTGGCAATAGCAGGCCCATGTCACCTCGCCGCGAAACTTCCAGCCCGTTTCTCGGCATAAGCAATGCCCTCGCGTGTTCACTGACAACACTTCTCCATTTGTTTGTTCATTCCTGCCAATGATCGAGCGAAATTACTTCCATCGCGACCTCGAGACGGAACAACGACAGATTACAATGAGTTGTCAAGGCGCGGTGAACAGCCATCAAGCGACACAGCACTGATTATCAAGCCAATCTGCCTGATAACGTGATAGTGGGCACTGTTTCCAACAGCTCGGCCAAGCACATTGCAGTCATCCTCATGGGCCCTCAAATTCGTGGCTCAGGTAACCGGTTGGGTCCCGCGGGATGAGGAGATGCCTAACCGCCCCAGGTGTGGAATCGCGTTCAAAATTGACCCACCCCTGATCCGATGGAAACGACTGCCTCGCAACGATTCAGCGAGGCAGAAGAGATGGTGTCAGTGGAGACGATCGGCAAGATTCGGCGTGCATGGCACGTTCAAGGGAAGTCCATTCGATCGATCGCGAAGTCGATTTGCCTAGATCAGGATTTTTCTCCGGCCAGGGTCGTAGGCTGCTCCTTCGATCAGCGTGGCAGCAGACCGCTGGCCGAATGCCTCTACCGAAAAATCACTTTGGTCGAGACAGTCCACCGGCACATATCCCAGCACCAGGCTCTTGCCGATCGAGTAACCGAAATTTCCGCTGGTCGTCTGGGCAACAGCCGTGTCGCCAGCGAATATTGCCTCACCGCCAAACACCGGCAACGGATCATCCAAAGTCAGGCAGGCCATCTTTTCCCGAACGCCTTCTTTCCTGATGTTTGCAAGCGCCTCGGCGCCAATGAAATCGCCTTTGTCCCAATCGATCAGGAATTGCAGGCCAGCTTCAAAAGGGTTGTAATCGGGGGTGATGTCGGCACCCCATGCGAGGCAGCGCTTTTCCAGGCGCAGGCTGTCGATGGCGCGATAGCCCAAATTTGCGATGCCGAATTCCGCTCCCGCCTCCCACAGAACATCATAGGCATGGTGCATGTATTCCGACGGGATGTAGAGTTCCCAGCCCAGCTCACCGATATAGGTCACCCGGAAGGCGGTGGCGGGGGCATGGCCGATGCGGATGTCGCAGGTGGTCATGAACGGGAAGCCTTCGTGGCTGACATCCGCGTCGCAGACCTTCTCCAGCACATCGCGGGCGCGCGGTCCGGCCAGGTTGATCACGCCGTAGGCGGACGTGACATCGCGCAGGGCCACCTCATTGGCACCAAAGTTCTTGAGGTTGCGCTCGATCCAGTCCCGGTCGCGCACACCGAGCCCGGAGCCGGTGATCAGCCAGAAGCACTCCCCGGAGCGGCGGACGATGGTGACGTCGGCCTCGATACCGCCACGGGCATTGCACAACTGCGTGTAGGCGGCTCCGCCGGCGTCCTTGTCGACGTTCGCCACCACGAGATGTTGCAGGAACCGGCAGGCGTCGCGGCCCGAAATCTCGAACTTGGTGAACGAGGACATGTCGGCCAGCACGACACGCTCGCGGGCGGCCTCGTGTTCCCGCCCGACGGTTTCGGCCTGTCCCGGGCGGTTCCAGCCGAATTCATCCTGCTGCGGGACATCGCCGTGGGCGAACCAGTTGGCGCGTTCCCAGCCGAACTTGGAGCCGAACATGGCGCCCTGGTCTTTCAGCGTTTGATGGAGTGGACTGCGGCGTACGCCGCGGGCCGACTCCAGTTCCTCTTCAGGCCAGTGGATTGCATAGTATTTGCCGGCGCTTTCAACCGCGCGGTCGTGAAGAAACCTCTGTCCGGCGTGCAGGGAACCGAAACGGCGGATGTCGAATGCCCACAGATCGAGCCCTGGATCGCCGTGCAGAATCCAGTTGGCCGCGGCCTTGCCCGCACCACCGGAGGCCGCGATACCCGATGTAAACGCGCACGCCGCAAAGAGGTTTTCCAGCCCCGGCACCGGCCCCATGACCGGTTCGCCGTCCGGTGATATCGGTATGGGGCCGTTGATGATGTTGCGTATGCCGAGCTCTCGCAGGATCGGCAGACGGCGCATCGCGGGCTCAAGAAATTCCTCCAGCCGATCCAGGTCGGCGTCGAAGAGATATCGCTCGTTGGCCCAGGGGAATCCCCCCTTTGGGTTCACCCTGGCGGTGTTTCGCTCCCAGCCCCCGATGGCCAGCGCGCCCGGTTCGGGCTTGGCATAATAGCGTCCGTCAGGGTCGCGGAACACGGGCAGGCCCTCCGGTATGTCAGCAGCCTTTTCCGTCACAAGATACTGGTGCTTGACCACCGCCGCAGGAATTTCGACGCCCGCCATCCAGCCGACCTGCCGTGCCCAAAGCCCGGCGGCGTTGACGACTGTTTCCACCTCGATGGTACCCCGGCCTGTCACGACGTGGGTGACGCGGTCACCCTTCCGCACCAGTTCCTGGACCATCGTATCTTCGATGATCCGCCCGCCATGCTTGCGGATGCCCCTGGCGTAGGCCTGGGTCAGGCTGTTGGGGTCGATATGGCCGTCATCGGGAATGAATGCAGCACCGACAAGATCATCTGTTCTCATCAATGGATAGATCGACTTGGCCTCGGCCGGGGTCATCATGTTCAACTCGAACCCGACTGCCTGGGCCGAGGAATGGGATTTTTGCAGCTCTTTCCAGCGGTCCGCGCTGCTCGCTATGCGCATGCTGCCGACCTTGCGCCAGCCAGGGTCCTGGCCGGTGTCTTCGAGCAGGGTGTCGAACAGCCTTACGCTGTCGTTCATCAGCTTCATCAGGTTCTGCTGCGAGCGGAATTGACCGACCAGGCCGGCCGCATGCCAGGTTGCGCCCTCTGTCAGTTTGGACTTTTCAAGCAGCAGCACATCCTTCGCGCCTGATCGGGCAAGATGAAACGCAATTGATGTTCCGATGACGCCCCCGCCGATGACGACAATTCGGGCGGTGGCCGGAAACGGCGCGGTCATGTTCTTGTCCTGACGCGGCGTCGGGTCGCGCGCCGCGCGCGCAGCGGCCCGGTGGGGCCGACGTCACAGCGTTTCCAGCCTTCCGGCAGAACTGAATCGCCCGCGACCAGCCCATCGAACTCCGCCCTGATGCGGGCGTCGACCGCGGGATCCAGCGCGGCGGAATTTGGCGCCGAAAGGATGTCCAGTGCCCGGTTCAACGCACGCTGATGAATGTTGGAAGCTCCCTCCCGTTCCCACTGCTCGCGCAGCTTCCTGTCAGCAAGTTCGGGCATGAAAGTCGCCGTGCGCATGCGTTCCAGCGTTGCCGGGTTGTCGGCAAACATACCGGCCGGGCCTGTGTCCTTGATCTCCTGCAGCGACGCGCTTTCTTCCGAAAAGCCGAAACCGTCGCACACCCGCTTGATCATCAGCGCGATCTCGTTGTCGATCACCGCCTGGCCGAAATCGAACGACATCAAGGAGTCTTTCAGGCCGCCCATGATAATGAAGTGGACCCCTGACACGGCCCCGAGAAGGGGAGACATGCCTTTTTCGAATCCAGCCTGGGCATCGGCGACCTTGGAATCGGTCACGCCGAGAACTCCACCGGCGGGAACGTTGTAGAAACGAGCCATCTGGCAGACGGCGGAATTCATTATGCCGATCTCGATCGCACCGGGGGCATATGCGCCATCGCGCATGTCGGCAAAGACAGGCAGGAAATTATAGATCTGGGCGGTGCCTGGCTTGGACAGCTGCGCCAGCGTCGCCGCCGCCAGCCACTCGGCGTTCATCAGGGTCAGCATGCCGGAAAGCGAAAACGGCGTGCTCAGGCCTCCCATCGGTGCGATCGTGCCGTAGGCGGTGATGCCGTTTTCGGCAAAGAACATCAGCATCTCGGTGCTGTCGAAATCCATGGTCAGGGGCGAGACGATCGAACAGTAGCCAAAGTTGATGAACGGCCGTTCCCAGTACGCCTCTTTGGACCCGGCGATGAGTTCGCCGAGCTTGAGCACCTGGTTGGCTTCGCGGAAATTGTAGACCGAGGTGCGGCAGGGTTTCAGGCAATTCTTCAGTGCCGGATAGAAACGCGAGAGGCTGAACTGGTCTCCGGGCGCGTCGTTGGCAAGGGTCGAGATCGAGAACACGTCGTAACCGGGAAGCTCGTTTACCAGATGGGCGATGCGCGCGATGTCATCCGAAGTTGCCCGCCGCGTGGTTCCGGTCACTGGATCGGCAATGTCCGGCGCCGAACTTGCCGTGGCAACGACCGGCAGCTTGCGGGGAAAGGTCACGTCGCGGTCGGGATCGCGGCCGCGCAGGGTTATCGTTGCCGGCACCACGGCCCGGCATGCCTCCACAACGGAGGCGGGAATGCGGACGATCTCCGTTTCGTGATCGACCCGGGCGCCGTGCTCGGCGAACCTCTTTCGCGCCTTTTCGTTGCGGACAAGAAGACCGGCCTCCTCGAGGATCTCAAGAGAGGCATCGTGCACATAGCGGATATCATCAGGTGTCAGATATGAGAAAAACTCCACCGTACAGCCTCGTCAATCCCGAAGTCCATGACACCGTGGAATCTTTAGACGGCTCGGAGACTTGCCTCAAACGACATTTACCGTCACAAAGCATAAGTAAAACTTATCCAGGAACGAAGCAATGAAACGTCCACGCCTGAACACCTTGCGGACTTTCGAAGCGGCCGGCCGAAGGCTGAGTTTTTCGCAGGCGGCGGACGAACTCAACGTTTCGCAAGCCGCAGTCAGTCAGCAAATGCGACAGCTGGAGAACTACCTGGGCGAGGCATTGTTTATCAGGCACCATCGACGGCTGTCGTTGACCGGTACCGGGCGGGCCTATCTGAACGCGGTGTACGAGGCGTTGGATCGTCTGGATTCGGTCACCGACCAGTTGTTCCCGGACAGACCGGATCAGGCCGTCACGCTGCTGTGCGCCTCCAGCGTCGCGACGCTGTGGCTGGCTCCGCACCTCAGCACCTTTCACAAACAGAATCCCGGTATCGAGCTGCGCATCAAGACCCTTGACCAGGACCAAGGCGACTGCGGGCCATTCAAGGCGAATCTCGAGATCTTCACTGCGAGCGAGGGCAGCGAAAGGCCGGATGCGCGCAAGCTCCTGACTTCGACGATTACGCCTGTGTGCTCGCCAAACCTGTTCTCTTCCGAGCAGAGGCCGGCGACACCAGCCGATGTGCTGAAATTCGATTTGATCCATGTTATCGGCTACGACGACGACTGGCACCGGTGGCTTCGCAGGCACGGGCTTCACCATGACGCGGTACCCCGCGGACTGGTGGTGGACGGATCGCTGATTGCATTAGAGGCCGCCAAACGTGAAGATGGTGTCATGCTGGGAAGGCGACCCTTCATCGACAATCATCTAAGGTCCGGCACGCTTGTCGAAGCCTTTGCCGAACCTTTCCACCTTCATGCCAACTATTGGCTGCGCCAACAGCCACCGGCCGGTGGCCGGTACGCCTGCAAGGTTGTATCGAATTGGCTCGCGGAATTGGCTTCGACAGAGCAAAACAAGAACACCAGATCAAAAAAGGCCCCATCGTAGGTTGCTCGCGGAACCACGTTACGGAAAAACGGGGCAGGAACGGTCGCTATGAACCTTTTTCGCGGGTCACTTCGTGTGCGGTTGATCTTCCTGTCCCGACGTGTTTCGCGGCCCTGGTCACGGACATTTTACAGCGCCATGCTCCTGATTGCAGTTTGAAAAAATGTTGGTGAAATCCGGCATTTCAATGTGCCAACACCAGTCATCTTCGACCTTCCGGCCCGGTTGACAGTGTTTCCACCGCCTGGAAACCGGCGTCTGGCAAAAATGGGGGCTTATGTACGAAAGTCGCCGGGAGCCGCCAAGCTTACGGATCTTTCACGACATGGACCGGGCGGAGCAACGCGCGGACGGCTACCTCCGGCGTCCGGCGCGAGCCGTCCGGCTTGTGCTGCTCGACGGTCTCTTCCATCTCCGCTTTCGTCGGCAGGTAGCTGTGCGGTTGTACCCGCACTGTCAGGCGTTCCGCCGTCGTCAGTCCTCCCCGAATGTGTGCCTGAGCCGGTCGGGCGCCGCCCGCCGGCCGTCTTGTGTCGCTCGCCGCGACCGGCCTGGCAGCCAGGTTCAGGCAGGCGGCTCCTGGGCGTGGTAATCCGCGCCCCGGCTGGAGGCGCCGCACGAGGCGCGAAGGTTCGACGCTTCGTCCTTGCCGCCATGTCCGCGGTCCATGATATGCCCGACAGGCAGCCGCGCGCCCACGCTGATCGCCAATTCGGTCAATTCGGGGTACAAATGCGCCCACGAACGTGAAAAAACCCGCCCGATACGAGCCCTTCGCTGATCCGCGAAACGGTCATCACCCGACAACGGGAGACCGCAAAATGATCACCATGCTCTCCTGGTCCGATCTGAAAGAAGATCGCACAACCAAAACGCTGATGCAGGCCATCGAACAGCTCGGCACCCATCTGATCGAGCGTGATCTGCTCGTCTCCCGTTCCCCTTTGGGTGAACGGGTTATTGGCACGCCAATGGACACCGACGAAGACCGGGATGAGCGGTATTTCCTGACCATGCGGTTTCGCGACCGGGCTCAGCTGGATGCGTCGTATGTCTATCTGCAACAAAACGCGGAGGCGGCGAACGAGGCACATCTGGCGTTGTTCATCACGTTCTCGTCCAAATGCTACATCTGCCGGGAAGATACGGATCCGGCGCACTGACTACTGAATTCAAACCAGAAAATATGTGAGGTAACCGATGCCCCTGCTTTCCAGAAGAAATGTGCTGCTGACCGGCGCGGCGGTGCTTGCGACTCCGATGTTTGTCCGGCGAGCCCACGCCGCCGATGTTGATGTTGTCGTGATCGGGGCCGGTGCGGCCGGTATCTCGGCCGCGCGCGAGTTGACCGGGCGCGGCCTGACTGTGACGGTGATCGAAGCGGACAGCCGCATCGGCGGGCGCGTCCATACCGACACCGAAGCGTTCGGCGTGCCATATGACACAGGTGCCCACTGGCTGCATTACCGCGAAGCCAACCCGTTTGTCGATTATGGCCTCAGGCACGGTTTCGACATGTATGAATCGCCCGATGAAGGCGTTTTCCATGTGGGTGATCGGTTGGCCACAGACGAAGAATACGCGGCGTACGAAAATGCCTTTCGCTCCGCAATAAGCGCAATGTCCAGGGCGGGACGTAAAGGTCTGGATGTGGCTGCCAGCGAGGTTGTCCCCGATCTGGGAGAATGGGGGCTGACGGTTGATCTCTATGCGGGCGCATATGAAATGGCGGCGGATTTCGACAGCATTTCCTGCGCGGACTGGTACTCAGGCGAAGATGGCACCGACTGGTACTGCCGCGAAGGATTCGGCACGCTGTTTGCTCACAGCGCCCGTGACGTTCCGGTCACGCTGGAAACTGCGGCGTTTGAGGTGCGTTGGGGCGGTCCCGGCGTCGAAGTGGTGACCGACAACGGCACGATCAAGGCGCGCGCTGTGGTCGTGACGGTTTCAATGGGCGTACTGGCCAACGGTAACATCAAGTTCGATCCGCCCCTGCCGGTGAAAAAGCAAGAGGCGATCGACGCTCTGACCATGGGCCATATGATGCATGTGGCGCTGCAGTTGAACGAAAACTTCTTTGGTGTCGGCGAAGATGGCTATTTCGGCTACAAGATCACCGAAGAGATGAACGGCGCCCCCAAGGGCTTCGGCGCGCTGGTGGATGCTGGCGGCCATGGGATCACCTATTGCGACCTGGGCGGCGATTTCGCCCGCCAGATGTCGGATGAGGGCCCTGGCGCAACCCATGACTTCGTGGTGGCCGAGCTGAAAAAGGCGTTTGGGTCAAAGGTTGAAGATGCTATCGAAAACAGCGACATTTTCGACTGGACCTCGAACCCCCATACCTATGGGGCGTACTCTTCTGCCGAACCGGGGGGCGCCTGGTCGCGCGGCGAGTTGCGCAGGCCGGAAGCCGACCGCCTGTGGTTCGCGGGCGAAGCGTTGAGCCGGGATGACTGGGCAACGGTCGCGGGCGCTCACAAGTCCGGCCTGGTTGCGGCCGCGGATATCCACGACACGCTCTGAGCCGGGCGTTCTCTGAAAACCGGCGCTTGTGGCGGCGACGGGAAACGCCTTTGCGAGAAGTCGGTGCCCGCGCTGGTTTTGAGTTTTCGTCCATGCCTTCGAGAGCGCTGTCCCTGCAATGTGGGCCAGGTGTGCACATGGGTCGAGACATGTGATCCATCCCGTTTGGAGGTGGATCATGGGAAAGCACCTGTCGCTTGGTATCCGTGAGCGTGTTGTCCTCTTGGTTGAGGAAGAAGGCTATTCGCACCGGGAAGCGGCGCGCCGGGCCGGTTGCCATGGCGCCGCGGGGTCGGCCGGGGCCGAGCGAGTTCGATGCCGACAATGACTGGTCGCGGGTGCGGATCGCGCAACGGCGCAACGGCCCGATACGACCATTCCCCGCGTTCGCGGTGGCTCCCTGGGCGCGGCGCGGGATCGCCGCGACACCCGCCATGTTGTCGCGCCGCCTGGTCCGCCGGGTCAAGTCCCGAATCTGCTCAGGAAAAGGCGTTTTGTGCAAGGCACGACCTGGCCCTGTAAGGGCTGCGGTTCGGTTCAGTCACTTGATCTTGGGGTATCGTTTGCACCGCCGCGCGACAGGGGAAATACATCCGGTCATTAGCTCTGCAGGTCCCGAAGACGGTTCGCTCCTGTCGACAGTTCGATCCACCCGCAGGGTATTACCTGGCCGGCGAGAATCCCGGAAATCATCCGCAGTAAGCTAACCCCGGCGCTCAACCAATTCGACGTTCGTTGTTCACGGCTCACTGTACGCCCGCCGGCGGTGGAGTCATACCGCGGACTTCCGGCCGATCAAAGGAAGCGGATACGCAATGGTTGTTGTTCACTTCGATTTCGCCCCTGCCCCTGCCGGAACACTTTTGCCTCTCTCCGCCGGGTCGACCCCTGCCCGCGAATTCGCATCGTGCAGGGATTTCAAGACAGGTTCTTCGCAACTCGACCCGTGTGTTTGCGCCTGCCCCGAAGTCAATGAAATCCTGACACTCACATGGTCAAACGGAGTCCGCGGGCATAGCGTGCCACGAGGACCCTCCGTCAATTCCACGAGACCATAGCGTGACATCGTCTTCAGGGTGCGAGACAGGTTCGACTTCTCTCGACCTGAAAGCTCCGCCAGCTCAGTGAGTGATGCAGGTTCCCTTCGAGCAATCAATGCCAGAAGATCCCGATTCCGGCCGGAAAGCACCTTTGCAATACTTTCCATAGACGTGAACCAGACCTTCGGCTCGTCCCTCGCAGGTTTGTGCTCACCTCGGGCGATCGCCATTGTGCGCGCTTTCATTTGGTCATAGCTGGCAATCCCGATTCTCAACGTCTTCATGGAACCGTACCCCTTTCCCGCAACACTGTTTCCACTTCGCTCCAGAAAGCCGCCAGGAGCGTTGCCGCATCCCTGTAATCGTATGCCCCGACGAACCGCAGCCGGTGCTTGTGGTCGTATTCGGGACGCTGTAGCGACTGCGACCCTCGCCGCATCTTGACCGGATGTGCGTTGTCGAACCCGACCAGCCGGTTGCCGTCCGGTGCGCGCAGCGTCAACGAATAGCTAAGCCCGTGCGGCCGTTCCGGAGTGACATCCGTTCGATGCACCACGAATTTCACCCAATGGCCTAGGTCGTCCACGGCCAGAATCACATCGTCGAGCTCCAGCAGTGTATCGAATCCCGGATCGCGCGCGACCGTGCTCATCGCTAATTGTTATCAGATAATGATAACATAACAAGAGCCGTTTTCCAGGTGTGACGAGGTGTATAACGGTTGCTTGAACCCATCCCGACCGGGACGAAAACCGGTTAACAAAGTGGTGCGTTCCCTTTCAAATGGTTGGTGCGGTAACGTCTCAGGAAATCTTCATCGTCCTTAAACACGGCGTACCAAGGGTTGCACAGCTTCGGGTGCCCGTCCGTTTTCGTCAATGGAGTCAAAACATGCGGCGCAGCGGTTTTCCTCTTCGATATCCACAGCGGTGGGGTCGTCACCGGCTGCATCACTCGGAGATTGTATAGCCGGTTGCCTATTGCCGTATCGATCAACGAATTCCTCATTATTCCAAAGCAGTCGAGGCAGAGGTTACACAGATTCTGTTGTGGGTCGTTGATGGAACCGAAACATGCGTTGCACCGCTCTTTGTTCGTGGCCGGCAAGCTCGTCGTGTCCTTTGCCAGCTACACTTAGAGCTCGTTGCGAAACGGGCGAATCGTTTGTCGCTGAGGGATTTCCCCTGGAATCGAAATGTGATTCACTTGCGGCATGGATACGATCGAGACCATCCGGCGCCGGTTCGAGGCCCTGTCGCCGCATCTGGATGAAAAGAGCCTCCGATTGGTTGATGCGTCCGAAACCCTGCCCCTTGGCTGTGGCGGCGTGGCACTGGTCTCGACGGCGACGGGGATTTCGCGGTCGACCAATTACCGCGGTCTTGCTGGACTCGGGGAAGAGCCGGCCCCATCGGGCCGTGTTCGGCGTCCCGACGGGGGCCGCAAGCCTGCGTTCGAGGTTCAGGACAGCCTTGAGGAGGCGCTTGATGCGCGTGTGGAGCCGGCGGTGCGCGGGGACCCCGAGCGTCGGCTACGGCGGGTTTCGAAGAGCCTGCGTCACCTTGCCGATGCGCTTTCCGATCAGGACTTCTCCGTGCCCCATACCCTTGTTGGCCGGCTCCTGAAGCGGCAGGGTTACACGCTTCAGGGCAATGCGAAGACCCGGGAGGGCACGGACCATCGGGACCGTGACACGCTGTTCCATCACATCAACGATCAGGTCGCGGCGTTCGCTGCAGCCGGACAGCCGGTGGTCTCCGCGGACGCCAGAAAGAAGGAACTGGTAGGGGATTTCAACAATTCGGGCCGTGCGTGGCGTCCGAAAGGGTCCCCCGAGGAGGTCCGTGTCCATGACTTTGCGGACAAGGAACGCGGCAAGGCGATCCCCTACGGGGTCCATGACGCCGTGATCAACAATGTCGGCTGGGCCAATGTCGGGGTCAGTTCTGACACGGCCGCGTTCGCGGTCGAGAGCATCCGGCGCCGGTGGCACCACCTGGGGAAGGAACGCGACCGCGAGGCCCGCAAGCTGTTCATCACCGCCAACTGCGGCGGGTCCAACGGGAACCGCGTCCGGTTATGGAAGGTCAAGCTGCAGAAACGCGCACGCGAACTCGGCATCGAGATCAGCGTGTGCCTCCTGCCGCCCGGCCCTGTCGCGGTCCGGCTCGTGTGGTTCTGCCGAGAAATTGTCCGGCGCAATCCGGTCGCTTTGGCCTTCACCGCTCTGAGCCGGACAGCGGGGCAGGTCGATGAGGGATAACGAGCTCGACGCCGACGTATCGGCACGAAGGGCAGTCGCCATTACGCTTGCGGAATACGATCGTGTGGCGGCGGCTTACCGCCGCGGTACCGAAGATCACGACGTGAGCCAGAACATCGCGGCACTGCTGGACGCCATCGAGGGCACGCCGCCCTACGTCATCCTCGACCTCGGATGTGGACCGGGCAGGGACCTCCGTGCCTTCTCCGAACTCGGGCACGAGGTCACGGGCCTGGACGGGTCCGCGGAGTTGGTCGCGCTCGCCCGCGCCGCGTCCGGCCGCCCTGTCCTGCATCAGGACTTTCTTGACCTCGACCTGCCACCTGCCCGCTTCGACGGAATCTTCGCCAACGCCGTGCTTTTCCACGTGCCAAGCAGCCAGATCGGGCGTGTTCTCGCAGATCTCGCGGCAGCGCTCAAACCCCGCGGCGTGCTCTTTTCTTCCAATCCGCGCGGCAGGAACGAGGAAGGTTGGGTCGGTGGCCGCTATGGCTGTTTCTATGATCTTGAAACCTGGCGTGCCATCGCCACCGGAGCGGGTTTCATCGAGTTGTACCACTACTACCGGCCGCCCGGCCGTCCCCGCGCCGAGCAGCCTTGGCTCGCAACGGTCTGGCGCAGGTGTGAAGGCTGAACAAGGACGGGGATTCCCCTCATCGTGGCAACTTTTTTCAGAACGAACTGCCGTGGCCGACATCCCAGACAGTGAACGTTAGTTGACTGTTGGCAATTGCAAACCCCGTTGCAAAGTGGTGATCCAACATCCGCGAAGCAGGATATCATCCGGCTCTTTGATATTCTGTGCAACCTATCATATTGATAGGTTTGTGACCAGCCGCAAGGTTGCAGGGCGATGGGTTCACGTGGTTGTTGTTGTTTGCAAAGACGACATCGAGTGCATCACCACGTGGTGAATTCTTGATCAATGGAGAAAGGGAGATGTCAATTGAACTGTATCACTATGTCGAATGCGGCCTGGACGATGTCTGGCTAATGAACGGATTCGAGCGTCACGATTCCCCGCGCGGGCAAAGCATATCGATCAAGGGCATCGACGCTCTCCACCAGGCGATCGGTGAGCATCTTGGCCGGAACAAGCGGGATCTGACCGGAGCGGAAATTCGCTTTCTGCGACAGGAGATGCTGATGTCCCAAGCCGTTCTTGCAGATCTGCTCGATGTGAAAGAGCTAACCGTTCATCGGTGGGAGACCGGGAAAAACAGTGCTCCAAAAACGGCGGAAGCCCTGATCAGGTTCCTTTACCTGGAACAGATCAAGAGTCGGGCGGGCAAGATCAGGGCGTCCCTCAGGCGCATCGCGGATCTCGAAGACGGGACTGATCGCAAAAAAGAACTGGTTTTCAGGCTTTCGGGCGATGACAGTCACAACTGGGCACTGGCAGCTTGATCGAAACCACTGGGAAAATTGAGGGGCGCTCGCGGGCGCCCCTGTTCAAAGCAGAGAAATGAAACTGCACCCTCCAGGATTATCCACCAGGAATCGGGCTTGACCAAACGAGGAAATGCGCCGCCTCTATGAGATGCGGCATGGAGCGGCCCAGCCGGTCCGGTTTCCGGACCACCAGCGTGCCGCCGTCGCCGAACAAGGCAAGCGCCCTGTTTCAGGCCCCGCAGGGCGGCCTTGTCACTGCCGGCATAGGTAGCCCTGCCGGACTTCGGGCCATGTCCACCAAGCAGAATTGCCAGGACGGAAACTCGCCGAATGTGGCAGGCGATGCTTCAATTGTCCGTCCGCGCGTTCCAACCGGGCCGCTCGTGGCGGCACCATTTCCTGGCCAAAATGAAACGGGGATGAAACGCGCAACCGGACGGTGGATCGACAGGGCTTGGCCGGGGAACCGCCGCCAGCAGGGCGTCATTGCAGGGATGCGCGGGCCGGTCGAAGATCTGGTTGCGTGAGGCCAGTTCGATGATCCGCCCAAGGTACATTGCGGCCAACCGATCGCAGATGTTCTCGACCACCGCGAGTTCATGGGAAACGAACAGCAAGGCAACGCCTGTTTCATCGCGCAAATCTTTCAGGAGGTTGATGACTGGTGGTGCCTGCACCGAAACGTCGGTCGCGGTCGTGATTCATCGGCGATCACCATGGCCGGATCGCATGCGACCGCCGAAGCAATCCAGATTCGCTTCCATGGACGATCGCCGCCCGGCATGAACAGGCGTGAATACGTGGCCAAACCGCGATGGTGTCCATCACTATAAACCGCTTGTGCGTTCGGAGCCTGTCCTGATCAGCGGATCGAAGGTATCGTGCACTGTGAGGCTTTCGCATGACTGACGTCCTGCCGGGAGAAACCACCTTGTAAATTGATCATGATTTGCATAAAAGTCTTGCAAATCGAAAATAGCAAGATCCTTGAAAATCGAGCAGCTAACGTGACCAGAGACCTCATCGGAAGCCGGATCAAGGCATTTCGTCAGGCGAGAGGCCTGTCGCAGGACGACGTTGCGCGGCTGCTGGGATTCAAGGACAGGCAGACTGTCTCGACCATCGAGACAGGTACGCGGCGGGTGTCGGCGCAGGAACTACTGCTCGCAGTTGAAAAGCTGGGAGCTCCGATCGAGTATTTCACAGACCCATTCCGCCTGGAAGGCGAAGCTCGTTTCTCGTGGCGACAGAGTGGCGTGCCTCGGGAGCAGCTTGAAGAGCACGAGACTTGCGCGAGCCGGTGGATCGGCGCCTATCGAACCCTGATGCCTCGGGTCGGTCGCAAGACGCGCCTGGTGAGACCATCACTGGGTTTGACGAAGCGGTCGCGGTACGAGGACGCGATCGATGCAGGCGAGCGTTTCGCCGCCGAGTTCGAGTTGGGAGCGGTTCCGGCAGAGCATCTTGTCGAGGTAATGGAGGACGCACTGGGCATCCTGGTGCTCATGGTTGACGCCGAGGCGGGTATCTCCGGTGCCGCATGCCGCCTTCCGGACTTGGACGCAGTGCTCATTGCCCGCCACGAAATCGCGGGACGGCGTCACGTCGACCTGGCGCACGAGCTATTTCACATTCTGACGTGGGAGGCGATGCCACCCAAACATGTCGAAGAGGCGGTCGAAAGCGGCGGCGGCCGCGTCGAGCAGATGGCGAACAACTTCGCCGCGGCAGTGTTGATGCCGTCGGCGGAGGTGGTGCGGTCGGGTTCGTGGGAGAAATTGGATCCGGATGCTTTGGTTGCGCGGCTGAACTTGGTTGCGTCGGTACTCCAGGTGACATCGTCAGCCCTCAGGTGGCGCCTCGTGGCGCTCGGAGAGTTGCCCGCCAAGAGAGCGCAAGAGATTCCGGAAGCGGCACTGCGGAACAACGGCCGGATGGAGGTCAAGTCGGCGCCTCCTCCGTTGTTTTCGAAGCCTTTCGCCGAGGTCCTGAAAATGGCGCTGGAGCAGGGGCGCGTATCGGCGCGCCGGGCTGCCGAATTGGTCGATGTGTCGGTCGATGACCTGCCGGAACTGTTGGCGGCGCATGGCGTCGACTATGAAGTCGAGCTGTGAACGGAATGATCAGACCGCATGCGGTCGTGCTGGTGGACACGAATGTGATCATCGAGGCGCACCGGACGGGCGCTTGGGCAGCGTTAGCCGGTACCTGTGGCGTCGAGACGGTTGAGGACTGCGTGATCGAAACACAGACGGGATACCACGGTCGAACCCATGAGCAGTTGATCGATGCCCGTGACCTGAGGGCGTCGCTGACCGCGGTGCATGATGTCACCGACAGCGAACGCGCGGAACTGGCCGTGCGCATGGGCGACATCGCACTGGATCGCGGCGCGGAATCCCTTTGGGCGCATTCGCTGGGGCGAGTGGGTACGTGGTTACTGTCCGGCCCGGATCGGGCGAGTCTCCGCGTGGCGGTCCGGCTTGGATTGCGCGAGCGATTGGTGTCGCTGGAAGAACTGCTCGAAAAGGCGGGACACAGACCGAGGCGCAGATTGGGGCCGGCGTACACGAGGAAGTGGATGACCCGGGTGGTTAGCTTGATGGTGGTTGCCGAATTCGGCGGACGGTAGTGAGCATGAGGATGCGGGAGACAGCGATTGGCGAACTTGTCGCCAGGTTTGGGAGACCCATTGGAATTGACGTCCGTGCCAACGAAAGGGAGATTGCCGAATCCGCGAGAACTGCCGGGCGATCACGTCACCCGGCCTCCTGGAGCGCCCGAACGGGCCCGAGTAGCGGACATGCCAAAAAGGCGTGACGGGAAAAATGCTGCCGAACGTTTGGAAACTCCTCCGGTCCGCGCGGTGATCGTTACGTCGGATGCAGGCGCGGCACGCGATACGGGAAGATGCCGCCGGAGACGTCGTGCGGCGTCACCGGGGCGGTGACGGAAAAGAGAAATGCCGGAAGGATGTGCCGGGCGAACCAGGCGGCCGTGCGGCTGGAGAGTTGGCTGGGCAAGTGGAAAAAGTCGATAGGGGTCGCCCGGCGGAGGAAGCCGGCCGCAGTCGCGAGTTGGGCCCCGGTGACATGCGTCTGCCGGCATAGCGGCAGGAACCCGATCTGGCGTTGCAGGAAGAGCTGGCAGAGGCGGATCCAGGGAAAGGGGGACAATCAAGGGAAGAAGAAGCTGGCGAGAAAGATGCCGCGCAACCCGAGGCCAGGCATGGTTCGGTCGAGACGGCTGACCCCGTGCGGTGGCGGGACATAACGGGATTGTTGCCCAACGCGCTGGACAGTGATCCGGTCTTCAGCCCATGTCCGGAATGCAGGTTTCCCGGGACGGAAACTCATCGAAAGTGGCAGGCGACACTGCGATTGTCCGTACGCACGGTCAAACCCGGCCGCTCGCGGCGGCACCTTTCCCTGGCCAAAGGGCAACGGGGATGAAAAGCGCAGCCGGACGGTGGGTCGACGGGGCTGGGTATCTCGCCGGCGAGCCGCGCCGGACGCTCCGCCCGGCGGACCGGGCTTGGCCGGGGAACCGCCGCGAGGAGGGCCTCCGTGTAGGGATGCGCGGGCCGGTCGAAGATCAGGTCGCGAGAGGCCAGTTCGATGATCCGCCCAAGGTACATCACGGCCACCCGGTCGCAGATGTTCTCGACCACCGCGAGATCATGGGAAATGAACAGCAGGGCGACGCCCGTTTCGTCGCGCAAATCCTTCAGCAGGTTGATGATTTGCGCCTGCACCGAGACATCGAGCGCGGAAACCGGTTCATCGCACACGATCACGTCCGGCTGCAGCGCGATCGCGCGGGCGATACCGATCCGCTGGCGCTGTCCTCCGGAGAACTCGTGCGGATATTTCCGGCTGGATTCCGGGTCGAGTCCGACCCGCTCCATGAGGGCGGTTACCTTGCCTTCGATTTCGCCTCGCCGCGCACCGGAGTGAATACGGTACGGCGCGGCGAGAATGTCCGATACCCTGTGACGCGGGTTCAGGGACGAAAACGGGTCCTGGAAAACGATCTGCATTTTCGTCCGCAACCTGCGAAGATCCGGCCCGGACAATCTCGCGATATCCTGGCCGAGAAGCCGGACCGTTCCCGATGTCGGCTCGAGCAGCCGGAGCAGCAACCTGCCGACGGTCGACTTTCCGCATCCGCTCTCGCCGACGAGGCCAAGGGTTTCGCCGGGCTGAAGCGAGATGTCCACCTCCTCGACGGCCACGACACGTTTCCTGCCCCCTGACAGCGGTCCGCCAACGAAGAAGTGCTTCGTCAGTTGCTCGGCTTCGATAAGCGGAGCACTCATGAGCCCGCAACCGGATTGTGGCACGCGACGAGGTGCGCGCCGGTGCCGGGTTCGAGCGCCGGCACGTCCTTGCGGCACCTGTCCATGCGGTACCTGCATCTCGGGGCGAAACAGCACCCGGGAGGCAGTTGATCGATTCGCGGGACGACGCCGGTGATTTCACTCAACCGCGAGCCCCTGCCTTCACCGAGGACCGGGATCGAACGGAGCAGCCCGAGCGTGTAGGGATGGCGCGGTTCGGCGAAAAGCCGGCTCACCGTGGCTTCCTCGATCTTTCGCCCCGCGTACATGACCATGACCCGGTCCGCCGTTTCAGCGATCACGCCGAGATCATGGGTGATGAGAATGACCGCCATGCCGGCGCTGGCCTGCAGCTCCTTGATGAGATCGAGAATTTGCGCCTGGATGGTCACGTCGAGCGCGGTCGTGGGTTCGTCTGCGATCAGCATGGCCGGATCACACGCGAGCGCAGATGCGATCATGATGCGCTGCCGCAGTCCGCCCGACAGCTGGTAGGGATATTCGCGTGCACGTCTCGACGGGTCGGGCACCCTGACAAGGTCGAGCAGTTCCACCGCGCGCCGCCAAGCGGCGCGCGCGCCGAGCCCGAGGTGACGGCGGATGACTTCACTGATCTGATCGCCGATTCGCATCACCGGGTTCAGTGCCGTCATGGGTTCCTGGAAAATCATCCCGATCCTGCGGCCCCTGATGTCGCGGAGCTGCCCGGACGGGATATCCAGCAGATCCGTGTTTTCGAATTCGGCGGTTCCCGCGGTGATTTCGGCCGGCGGATTCGGTTGGAGGCCGATGAGCGAAAGGGCGAGCATGCTCTTTCCGCAGCCGCTCTCCCCGACAATGCCCAGCGTTTCGCCGGGAATCACGGTCAGGTCGACCCGGTCGACGACGGGAACCGTCCCCGAAGGCAGGTGCAGGACCGTCGTCAGCCCCTCGACCCGCAGGAGAGGCGGCGCCGTCATCAGCCGGACAGGGCCCTGAGCCCCTCGGAAAACGCGGATTCGAGTTCGTCCAGGACCGCATCGTCATGTCCCAGGGAAATGGCGTGGTGAGACAGGGGATTCGGCAGGGTGAGAAGGCGGTTTTCGCCGAGCGAAGCCGTGAACGCCCGATACGCGCGCGCGTCGGTTTGCGCCGCCGTCCGGAAGTCATCGATGGGATTGTCGCAGAAATACCAGTGGAAATGCGATCCGCCGGTCGCGAACTTCGCGGGGATCCCGTGATGCCCGGCAAGCGACTCGAACGTGGATTTCAGCCTCCCGCAGCGGGAAGCCATCTCCTTCTGTACGCCGCCCGTGGCCAGGATGGGGAGCGTCGCGGCAGCGGCCGCAACGGAAATCGCATGTCCGTTGAACGTTCCCACGAACGCCGGGCCATTCCCGGGTTCGGTCATCCGCATCAGGTCTTCCCGGCCGGCAACCGCGGCGAGCGGGTAGCCGTTTGCGATCGCTTTCCCGTAAAGGGCAAGGTCCGGAACAACCCCGGACAGGGCGGAAACACCTCCGACGGCGACGTTGAAGCCTGTGAGGAGTTCGTCGAACACCAGCACGATGCCGTGCCGGTCCGCGGCGTTCCGAAGCGCCTGGAGGTACTCGGTCCTGCCCGGTATGAACCCCACGTCGATCAGCGTCGGTTCGAGGAGGATTGCGGCAATCTCGCCGCCGGCCTGGTCAAGCGCGGCAACGCTCTCCTCGACATTGTTGAAAGGCAGAACCAGGGTTTCGGCCACGAGTTCGGAGCGTTGTCCCGCGAACTGCGCCTGAGGCGTGATGTTCGAAACCGGTCCGGCCATGGCAGGATCGACCCAGACGCTGACGAACACTTCGTCGGACCAGCCGTGATAGCTGCCTTCAACCTTGGCGATCCGGGTCCGCCCGGTGGCGTGACGCGCAATGTGGAGCGCGTGTTGCACGGCCTCGGTTCCGGTGTTGGTGAAGCGCACGAGATCCGGCCAGGCGGCCGCGAGAACGAGGGTCTCGGCCGCCTTTGCCATCAGCGCCGACTCCACTCCGCAGGTAAGACCGGCCTCTGCGGCGCGCACGACCGCCTCGGTCACGGCCTCGTGGCCGTGGCCAAGCAGGACGGCCCCGTTGCCCATGACGATGTCGAGGTGCCGGTGTCCGTCCGCATCCCAGGCCCATGCGCCTTTCGCCCGCTCGAAATACAGCGGGTGCGGGTCCCGGGCGCGGGTGTTGGTGCTGACCCCGGCCGGAACGATTCTCGAGGTGCGCTCGAATATTTCCTTCGACTTCGGGTAGGAATTCACGGTCACGACTCCGCGGTGTCCATGTCGCCGACCATGTAACCATAGTCACCGGGCTCGACGAGATTGCGGTTGAGGTGCGACAGGATCATGATTCCGTGCCTTACCGGGGACCTGATGACCTCGAGCGTCTCGAACGAATACGGGCTGACGACCCTTCCGAGCACAGCCCCCTCGCCGATCACATGGCCGAGCGGCGGGGCCTCGGTTTCGAGCCAGCCGCCGTGGCGCGGCCGGACGATTTCTATTCCCCGCACGACGGTCTGGGGCGGCGGCGGCTTCACCTCGCCATCGATCACGCCGGCGGCGCGGAGCACGTTGAGCGTACCGTCGACCCCGCGCGCCACATCGGGCTCCTGCGCGACGATTCCGCCGCCGAGCTCGACGACGACCGACGGTATCTTACGCTTGTCGACAGTGACGCTCTTGGTGGTTCCGCTGTAGGTCGTGCCCGCCAGGCCTTCCTTCGGGCGGTAGAGGACAGTGGAGCCGAACGCGCGGGAAAGATTCTCGTCGTTCATGATGTAGACGTAGTCCACCGTCGGGCGGTCGGTCCCGGCATGAAGATCGATATGGATGTCGATTTTCTCGAGAAACTCCCGCGTGATGGCGGCCGCGAGATGGTCCGAGTACCATCCCGATGTCGAGCCGGGAAACTGGCGGTTGAGATTCAACTCGTCGATCGGCGTATAGCGTTTGTTCGCGGCGAAGGCGCGCGGGTTCGCGACGGGCAGCAGGAGAATGCGTCCCGTTATCCTGCTGCCCTGCAGGTGCGGCCAGAGGGCGCGGATGATCTGGCTGCCGGCGTTTTCGTTGCCATGGATCGAACCCGAAATGCCGACGGTCGGGCCGCCGGCGTTCCCTGCGAGTTCGTGGATCGTCAGCACCGCATCCGTGCCGTCCGCCATCGTAGTGAATTTCGGTCGGTGAATCATGTGTTGCATCAAGAATCTGCTCCTTACGCCCGCGACGCGCGGCGAATGCGACGCGCGACGCCTCTTGGATCGAGATAGTCGCGCAGGCCGTCGCCGAACAGGTTGAAACCGAGAACGGTAATCATGATCGCCAGGCCGGCCACGGTCGAGAGCCAGGGCGCTGCCCGCAGGTAGCGTGTTCCGTAAGCCAGCGTCCAGCCCCAGGTCGGTGTCGGCGGCTCGACCCCGAAGCCGAGGAAACTGAGGCCCGACTCGGCTATGATGGCGGTTCCAAGACCGAGCGTGGCAAGCACGATCACGGGGCCGAACACGTTCGGAAGGATCTCCCTGAACAGGATTCGCGCGTTCGAGGCGCCGAGCGCGACCGCGGAGGTCACGTAGTCCGCCTCCCGCTGGGCAAGCGTCACCGATCTCACGACCCGGGCGTACTCGGTCCAGAACACGGCGGCGAGCGACAGCGAGAGGTTGACGACGCCCGGACCGAGCGCGGCGACGATCGCCAGCGCCAGCACGATGGGCGGGAAGCCGAGAAAGACATCGACGACCCGCATGATGACCAGGTCCAGCCAGCCTCCGAAATAGCCGCTGACCAGCCCGACGACGGAGCCCACGACGACGGCGATCGCGACCGACGACAGGGCGATCGCAAGGGATACGCGCGCGCCCACGGCCATCCTGGTCCACAGGTCGCGGCCGAAGTTGTCCGTACCGAGCCAATGCTCGGCAGACGGCAACTGGAGGCGGTTGCGCATGTCCATCTGTTCGACTTCGTAACCGGAGACGAGCGGACCGAATGCCACGAACAGCAGGACCCCGAGGACGATCGAGCCGCCGATGACCAGGGAGAGATTGCCGCCGGAATACCGCATGTCTCACTCCAGCCGGATTCGCGGATCGATGACCGCGTAGAGCAGGTCGACGACGAGGTTCACGATGGCGAAGGCCAGGGCGAAGGTCAGCACGATTCCCTGGACGAGCGGTATGTCACGCTGCGATATCGCCGATACGGCGAGCTGTCCGAGGCCCGGCCATCCGAAGATGCTCTCGGTCAGGACCGCGCCACCGAGCAGCGCGCCGAAACGGAGGCCGATGACGCTGACGACAGGAAGGAGCGCGTTGCGCAGCGCGTGCACGAAAACAACCCGCGCGGGCCTCAGCCCCTTGGCATTGGCGGTTCGCACGAAATCCTGCCCCAGCGTTTCCAGCATCGAACTTCGGACCAGGCGGGAAATGACGGCCGCGTTCGTGAGACCCAGCGTAAGCGCCGGCATCGCGATGTGCATGAGCGATTCGCCGAGCGCGGCGGGACGTCCGGCGAGCGCCTGTCCGGCCGCGAACAGCAGCGGCGGGCCGCGCCCGATCGAGGGAAGCAGGTCGAACCGGATCGCGAACAGGTACATGAGCAATATGCCGAACCAGAAAACCGGCATGGACACCCCGAGTTGCGCGAACAGCATGCAGGCGGCATCGACAAGGCTGCCGCGCCGGACGGCCGCCGCGATGCCGAGCGCCACGCCAAGGATGATCGAAACCAGAAGCGCGACGAACGCGACCTCGAGGGTCGGCACGAGACGCTGCGCGATCGCGTTTACGACCGGTTGATTCTGGAAGTAGGAATCGCCCATCTCCCCGCGGAAGAGATCGGCATAGTAGGCGGCGAGGCGTATCCACCACGGACGGTCCAGCCCCAGTGCCCGGCGCATTTCCCGGACCGCCTCGTCCGACGCGTCTTCGCCGAGCAGGACAGCCGCGGGATCTCCCGGCAGCAGCTGCATGATCCCGAAGGTCACGGCGACAATCCCGATCAACATCGGGACAAACAGCGTCAACCTTCTGAGAACATAGGCAGCCATCTGAATCTAGCCGGCGCCCGCGAAGGGCGGGCGCCGGAGATTTCGCGGCTTCACTTTCCGATGGCAGTGCGCATCATGCCGCGCGCGTCCGGTTCGAACGAGACTGCATCGGTGTGGAACACCTGGTAGCCCTGGTAGGCGATCACGAAATACGGCAGCTCATCGGCGATGATTCTCGCAGCTGCCCTGTAGGCCTCGGTCCGGTCCCCGACATCGATCGAGGCACGGCCCGTCTCGAGCAGCGCGTCGACCTCGGCGTTGGCGTAGCCTCCCCAGTTGAGCGTTCCCGAAGAGTGAAACTGCGCGTACATGAGCCGGTCAGGATCGACGATGTTCAACCACCCGAGGAGCGCGATCTGGTGCTCGCCGCCACGAACGCCAGCGGAAAACGCGGGCCAGTCGGAAATGCTGATCGAAGCATCAACCCCGTTTTGAAGCATGATCGCCTGGATGTATTCCAGGGCCTGGATCCTGTTCGGATCCTCGCTGTGGGTCGACAGCACGATGCTGAGATTCGCATTTTCCTTGTCGAGGATGCCGTCACCGTTCGAGTCGGTCCAGCCGGCCGCGGCAAAGGCCGCCATGGCCCCCTCCGGATCGAAACCGGGCTGCGTTATGGAGGGCTCGTACGCCCAGGATGACGGCAACAGGATCGAACTCGCAACCTGGTCGACGCCCTCGTAGATCTGGTTCACGATCGTGTCCTGGTCGACGAGCATCGACAGCGCCTTGCGCAGTCCGGCGTCGCCGAGCAGCGGGTCCGAGACGTTTATGTTGAGGTAGGTGATCCCGAGACCGCCCATGATGGCATTCGAAAACCGGTCGTCATCGGCAAGCCTGCCGATGTCCTGGGGCGATAACGGAGACTGGATGATGTCCAGGTCCCCCGCCTCGAACGCCTGGGCACGGGCGGTATTGTCGCCCACGACGACGAACTCGAAACCACCGATCTCCGGAGCCCCGCTCCAGTGATCCGCAAACGGCTCGAGCACGATCTTCGTGCCGCGTTCCCAGTTCGCGAGCTTGAGCGGGCCCGTGCCGACCGGGTTGGATGAAAGGTCACCACCGCCTTCGACGTAATCCCTGGGGACGATGCCCATGTCCAGGTAGCTCAGGAGCGGTGCGTATGGCTCCTTCAGCGTTATTTTCACGGTTCTCGCATCAACGGCCTCGATCGTCTCGATCGGCGTGAAGAGTGACCGGAAACGCGCCTTGAGATCCGGATCGAGTATGGTCTCGAACGTGAAGACGACATCATCAGCGTCCAGTTCGGATCCGTCGTGGAACGTGACGCCTTCGCGGAGCGTGAAGATCCATACCGTTGGTTCCGGGTTCGTCCAGCTCTCGGCCAGGTCCGGTTTGGGCTGAAGACTGGCATCGAGTTGCACGAGCCCGTCATACAGAAGGTTGTTCACGCGGTAGGCTGTCGTATCGCGCATGACCCGCGGATCCAGCGTTCCCGCATCGACATCGGCGCCCAAACGGATCTGCTCACCCGTGACCGGGCCTGCCGCGAGTGCGGCCGACACCAGGGCAGCGCAGGAAAGCGGTCGAATTCTCATCATTGTTTTCCTCCAATTTTTCAAACCTGAAATGCCGAAACACCTAGCTTAACCCCATGAACAAGACAAGCGAGGCAGCAGCCAGTACACCCGGATTGCTTCCGATGACGTGCATTTCGGCCGGGCCGGTCTTCCTGTGGCGTCCGATCCTGCGAACGCACGCTGGGGAAGATGAACCCTGCGCACGTGGATCAACAGGCGTGTGAGTGCGATGTGACGTTGGTTCGGTTGGTTCGTGCCCCGGTTGTCGGGCGGAAGCGCTCAGGACCTCCGCAAGCGATTCGTCGACCACCAAGTCGCTTGTTGCACCCGAACAAAGATCGGAAAGGGACGCGGAAAAAAAGCGCGGCTTCCGGGTGAATGCCTTCTTCGATCGGCCCACGACGGGGTTTTAGCCGAATTGGGAAGGCACATGCAGACAACATATTGACGATTCAAGAACGCTTCATGCCCGAGGCCACACGCCGCTGATCATCACCACGAACCTCCCTTCAAGGAATGGGCCGAGGTGTTTGGGGACCCGAGGATGACCAAGGCTCTGC
>JAPOVX010000223.1 GCA_026707935.1 Paracoccaceae bacterium | reverse complement strand
AAAAATCGATCATTTTGCAGGTCTGCCGTGCCTCTCAGCCCCACGTCCCTTGTCGCGCGTGCCGAATGAGAATTGTGTTCTGCCGGTAGGGATCAGGCTCATTTCTCGATGTGTCTGCCAATACCTGCTCCACACCAGAGATCTCGGATCGGAACATTTGGCCGAGATCCGTGCCCAACAGATCCTGAACATCCCCAAAGCCGTTGCTTCGCACCCAATCGGTCCCGAGAAATTCATGTGTACGGTAAAGTCAGATGGCAGCGAGGACATCATCCTGCGCAACGCCCCAGCCCTTGTCGTGCATGTATCCCGGTCCGAGCTTCGCGTCGTCACTGCCCTGCATGGCCGTCACGCGTAGTAGACGCGCCGCCTCGACAGGATCTTCCACCACACCCTGGCCGTTGAAGTGCATGAGCCGCAAGCTGGTCCGGGCTTCAGCATGCACCTATTTTGCCGCGAGACGGAACAAGAGCATCGCCTCACTCGCGTCAACATCAGATTTGCCAACCAGTATGGAAAATGATCCGAGTGTGTGCCGGACACAGGCACATCTTTCAAATACTTCTCCCACTGCGAACTGAGCGTCAGCGTGTCCTTGCGCCGCGGTAGGGCGCAAACAGCGGATCTCTTCGGCTGGATCCACTCTCACGCCAACGCCGCAGAGATACATTCATCCATGGCGGAACCGGGTTTCCGTATACCCGCTTTCGACCGCAAGGCGATCATTCAGCAAAGCAGTTAAATGGTCGGCCCGTTCATCTGCCTTCATCCCGGCATCGAAGCTGAAGATTCAGTCTTGATGTGCCTCATTTTCCACTCTCGGGAAGTCTCCAGGTGCGAGAAGCATGCGGAGAGACCCGGCGAGGTCACCTGTTTCGGGAATTTCGAGCGGAGGTTGGGTCCCGACTGCAATGCTGGACGCAATCGTGGAAAGAAGATTGGCATCTTCGGAGTCTGATGACAGCATCACCGTCGCCCACGCATCACGAACCAGATCGGACCTGGCGTAAAGGACGGCGCCTTCGGCATCCACCGAACGCGTTACGAGCAATCTGGGTTTTCGGACTTCGTAGGTTGGGTAGTCTCCTGAAGAAAATTCCTCGGCGAAACGATGAAAATCCAGTGTCCTGGCTTTCGGCTGCCGGGCGAAGGAGTAGCGAAGCGAACTGGCCGGATCTTCCCAATTCTGAAAAAACCTGCTTTCTCCGGCCCTTTCAAATTCCTCCCCGGGGGCAAGGAGCGAGATTCCGACCTCATCCACATACCTGATCTGCCAACCAGACTGGACAAGGAGACTCGTTTCGTATGCCAGGGCGGCCGAATGGCTTCTCCGTGGTGTGTCATTGAACTCGACCCGGGCAAATTCTTCGATCGCCTTCTGGCTCCGGTTGCCCCAATCGCCATCCAGCATTCCCCAGTAGTATCCCTCAAGAGACAATCCGGTCTGCAGGAACCGTATTTCCGAACCGGTCAGGGTGCCCGGATTGAACCTGTTCTCGAGCTCCTCGTATTCCGGTTCCTCTTCCGTGGTGTCACCAGGCTGAACCCCGGCAAGACAGTTCCTGGCGTCTTCCGCGTGTGGGCTGTCAGGGTATTCCAGCAGGAACATTTCGACTGAAATGAGGTCTTCGCAGTCACCGACTTGTTCCCACCTTTCAGAATCGGTTTCCTGCGCAACGGCATTCAGAGGAACCAGGATGACCGCAAGAGCCCCTGCGAGACGCAATCCCGTCGCAAGACAGGTTTGGCAAAACTCCTCAACCCGACCTGAATTCATGCTTTTCGCAGCCTGTCGTACTACTGAAACCGTCCCGGTATTGCCAAAACGTCCCTTTGAATTCAATGACAATGCCGCCAGGTACCGGCAGCATTCTCGCGTTCCGATCAGCCGGGTTACCGCTTTTGGGTTTCCCGAATTCCAGGTCCGCGCATCCGTCTCCATTCCGCCTCTACGAACACGCCATGAAACAGACCCATGCGGGTTTCATCCCGGTGTTTTCGGGGACATAACGGATCACCGACGGAGCAGCGCCACCCGTCGCGACCGTCACGAAATGCTCATGATCGCACTCCCAGCCTACCTCCCGGGAGGTCAGACCTGCACCGACAAGGCGGACTCGTAACCGGTTCTCACGGGCCATCGCCGCTGGACACCCGCGCGGTCCCGGACGTGCCGACAGGGTCGAACGGGAAATTGCCGAAAGCTGCGACCGGCTCGGCTCATCGAGAACACCATCATCTGCCGGGACCGTCTCCGCCCGCATGACCATCTGCTCGAGGCTGCCGGGCGCGGGGAAGAGCGGAACAGGCTGCCCGGCGTGATCGCGGTTCATTCGCCCCTGTCACGGGGCATTTCAACCTGCCCGGGGTGTATGACTTTTCCTGGGGAGAAACCGCGGAACAACACAGGCGTACCGCCTCGCAAGTCGACCCCCGGGATCACCCCGAGAGATCGGGAACCGCCAGGCAGGTGAAAAGGAAGGCACGAGAGCAAGATGCGGAAATGGCAACGTTACGTTACGTACGCTTGCCGGGTTCAGGCAGTTCCGTTTGACGAGTTGATGGAGGTCTTGCCAAGAAAGATGGTCCATGACCCCGAAGACGACGAGCTTTCCGGTGTACCTTGCAAACCGCCGTTCTGAAGAAATGGAACGGACAGGTAGTGCCGCCAGAGATTGCCGGGTCCAGGTCGGAAACGTCGGAATAGAGAATTACCGGAAGCGATGACGATGGCCGGTATCTCTTTGTCGGCTCGTTGGATGGGGTCTGCCCCTTCCGTCGGCAGCCGCATGACCGAATCGACGTCAGCGTCGCTGACCGCAGCGATGAAATCATCGGCTGGCGTGGGCTCGAGGAAGCCACCAGAACGACGGGCAAGCTCGCTCCGTCCAAGCGACATCGCCGGCATGCCCGGCGTTGCACTGTCGTTTGATGCGAGGGTGCTGTCGGCTCCCTGTTCCAGCAGCAGATCCACCATGGCGCCATCGCCCGCCACGACAGCAAGCGAGATTATGGGATGCCGTTCATCTAGTCATCTGCATTCCCGCGGCGGGGTGTAGCCCAATTTGGTTGATGATTGCGATTCGCATTTGCTACGCTGGCTTTGCTGCGTGTCCGAGAACGGCCGGGGAAACCGGCGGGT
>JAPOVX010000099.1 GCA_026707935.1 Paracoccaceae bacterium | reverse complement strand
CGCTGCCGGGGAGGTGTGTCCGCGGCACACGGAATGGTGCGCACGGCATCCGCGAAAATGACTTCGCGCCTGGATTGCCGCACGAAAACCGGGCTCGATCCGGCCGGAACCCCGACGAAAGCCGCCTTCAGCACGTCATCGTGGCCGCCAGCCACAAAAATACCGCAAAACGGATCTCACCGAGGGGTTGGTGAGCTATGCGGGTTAGTCGTACTGCCTCGATTCTTCATGGATGTCGTACGTTTGGCCGGAATTCGCGGGGTGGGTCCTCACGCCGGCGACCTGTCCTTCCCCGACCGTCGGCTCGCCATAGTGGAAGTCGAGTCGGCGGATCCTGTCTCCGAGGGCAAGGTCATCGGCCGAGCGAATCGAACGCTGGGAGTCGGCGGTGCGCCCGCCGGGATCATGTTCGAAATCCGAATCTCCCCAGGCCAACACGTGGTCGTCACGGTGAAACATCTCCGGGAGTTCACCTGCCATGACTGGAGCGAATCAGCACCAGCGGACGACCGCGCGATGCGGTTCCCTGGTCCGGCCTTCCCGCGACATCCGGCTGTCCTGGTCGCGCAACTGTTCGGATTCCCGCCGTCAGACGAAATGTTCGCTGCGCTGCTGCGGCAGGCGCTGAACGGTGGGCCTGTTGTCCTGGAAGATGGCCGGGCGCCCGTTCCGGCTGCGGGTGGCCCGTTCCGCGAAGTCCCGGACGCGTTGCTGTCGCTCGTTAACAGGGAGAACAAGTCTGCTCGCTTACGGCGGGATATTTCTTGACGCCGGAACGCTACTGCGAAGAATTCCGGGCTATGGCGAGCGACGATGGCAACCGTTCGGTAAAGGTGTGATGGCCTACACGCGAATTTCTCAAAGGGCTATCCCTTTAACAGCGACGTGATCCCCAGCGTGTCTTTCGGTCGTACTGCCTTTTGTCGTCACTTCCCAATGGAGCGTGCAAAATCCGGGAACTCTGGAGTTGGCAAAAAAATTAAGCCAATTTTTCAGACCCGGCGTCTCAAGGACCGCGATTGCAGAGATAACACGCATGCAACCGTCGGGTAGGAAAACAGCTGTTAGCGTGTTCCCGGGAATGCTTGCTTCCGTCTGCGGCACATGTCCTCGTCATCACGAAACACGGTCATCCATACTCTGAAGAATTCAGCTCTCAAGGCAACCTTGACCGCCAATTCCCGCGTGTCCTCACAGTTGACGAGACCAAGGACATCCATTGCCTCTTCCCATGCACGGCGCCTCTTGTGACATCAGCGATCTGGATCAGTGATTCTCGCTCCAAGCCCCACGAGATCCAAAAGCTCGTTGGCCCTGGAACGTTCATCCGGTTCCAACCCCTCGGCCACCGACACCCGCCCGCCAGACCGGTGCGAGAAATCCACGAACGAATCGTCCTCACCCGACCAGAGACAACCTTTTCGCAACGTGTCTTGGCGCCATTTGCGTCCGTTGCAATTCCTGCATGCAAGCAAGAAATTCGACCAATCCGTTTCGAGTTGCTTGTTGTGTTCCTTTGGAACCGCATGCTCCACATCCGAGGTCTTTCGGCCGCTCGCAATAGCTGCAATACTCGCCGATCCTCTCGATGAGCGGAACTCTCGCTTTCCCGTACGGATCGAACGAACGGCGGTTGCCATCATTTCCGTGTGCGGGGCGGCAAGTCGGTCATCGTTGATGCCAAGACGCCACTCAAGGCTTGCCAGACGGCCGTTGCGCCAGCAGACGAGGAGTTTTGCAAACAGTTGCTGGCGGGTAACGCGCGCCAGGCCCGCGACCACATTCGCGTGCTTGCGTCAGAAGGCTAACGGAAGTTCTTCCCGGAGACGCCGGATTTCGTCCTGATGTCCGTGCCTGGCGAGGCGTTCCTTTCAGCAACGGTCTCGAGCGCTCCCGACCTTTTTCAATAATGCTATTTGTCAGCGGGTGCTGATAAGTATGCCGAAGACATGCATCGCGCTGTTCAAGGCAATTGCCTACGGATGGCAACAGGAGACACCGACCCAGAACGCACATGAAGTTGAGAAACCGGGCTGGAACCCGTTCGTTGTTTTCACAACGGCCCCATTTCGATAATAACCGAGCAACCTGTTTTCGTTTCGCAAACTAGAACGCTGCGTCATGCCCGGATCCGAAATGAATCGCCTTCCTCATGGCCGTACGATCAGTTGTGCCGGCGGTTAACGGGCGTTTCTCCCGGCTCCGCTTCCGCCGCCCATCCGATGGAATGGCGAACTCGCCTCGGCCCTTTCGCACGCAGACCTTGCGCTCGGACGCCTCGCAGGAGAGGGCAGCCGGTTTCCGAACCCGCACATGTTCATCCGTTCCTTTGTCCGTCGGGAAGCGGTGTTGTCGAGCCGGATCGAGGGCACCCGGACGACATTTTCGGAACTTCTCGCTGCCGAAGCCGGTGCCAGGGGCGTGGCTGACAGCGCCGACCTGCGCGAAGTGGCGAACTATGTAGCCGCGCTTCGAGTATGGACTCGACCGGCTGGAAACACTGCCGCTGTCGCTGTGGTTAATCCGGGAGATACACGAACGGCTCATGCGCGGCGTGCGGGGCGACGCGGCCACCCCGGGAGAGTTTCGTCGAAGCCAGAACTGTATTGGCCCGCCCGGCTGTACTTTGAGCAATGCGAGCTATGTTCCGCCACCGCCCGACGAGCTGATGTCGTGTCTCGACGCCCTGGAGCGGTTTTTTTACAACGACAGCTTGCCGGTTCTTGTTCATGTGGCATTCGTGCATGCACAATTCGAGGCTATCCATCCATTTCTCGATGGCAATGGAAGGGTTGGCAGGTTGTTGATCACGCTTCTGCTGGCCGAGTGCGGCGTCCTGCCCACGCCACTGCTCTATCTGAGTGCGTATTTCGAGGAGACCCGTGAGGCCTACTATGCTCATCTGCATGCGGTTACCGAGGCGGGTACGTGGGAAGACCGGCTCGTCTATTTTTTGCGCGGTGTCCGGATACAGGCGAACGATACACTCGCGCGTATCGAGCACGTTGACGTCTTGTTCGACTCCTGGCGGAATGACCTCGGCGAAACACTGTCCCCGCGGCTGGAGGAGGTCTTAAGCCTTTTCGTCGAGAACCCGTTCTGGACTGTCGGTGAAATCGGTAAGACTCTGGGCGTTGCCTATACC
>JAPOVX010000156.1 GCA_026707935.1 Paracoccaceae bacterium | reverse complement strand
CCGCCGCAGCCTGAGAAGCAGGAAGCCCCGTCATTCAGGGCGGGGAGCAGTCACAAGGTTATGCTCATGAGCGGAATGTGCCAAGCGAAGATCGGATACATTGCCTGAACTTCCGGAAGTCGAGACGATATGCAGGGGTCTTCGGCTTGCAATTGTCGGTGGAACGATTGTGGATGCGGTGGTCCGCAGGCCGGACTTGCGGCGTCCGCTCCAAAAGGACCTGGCTCAGAGGCTGCACGGTGCCGCGGTTGCCGGCCTGCATCGACGGTCGAAATACATCCTGTGTACGTTGTCGACCGGTGAAACGCTCATGATGCATCTGGGCATGTCCGGCCGAATCCGCCTCAAAACGGCACCGGACACCCGCCCGGAAGAAGACGGCAGGACCGTGCGTTCTTTCGACAAGCACGATCATTTCATTCTCTGGTTTGACGACGGCGCGACCCTGACGTTCACGGACCACCGGCGGTTCGGAATGGTCGAACTGGTCCCGACACATGCGCTTGATTCGCACGCATCGCTGGCGGCTCTCGGTCCCGAGCCCCTTGGAAACGAATTCTCGCCCAAACTGCTCTTGGGCCAGCTGTGCAAGCGAAAGGCGCCGATCAAGAACGTCCTGCTCGATCAGGGGGTCGTCGCCGGACTTGGAAATATCTATGCGTCGGAAGCCCTGTGGCGGTCCGGGATTGCTCCGGACCGGGAGGCGAGAACGATTTCCACGCCACGGGTCGAACGACTGTGCCGCGCCATCCGCGAGGTCCTCAACGACGCGATCGCGGCGGGAGGTTCATCACTTCGCGACTACCGTCGGTCGGACGGTGAACTCGGGTACTTCCAGCACCTGTTTTCTGTCTACGGCAGGGAAGGCTTCCAGTGTCCGGCGGAATCGTGCGAAAGTACGATAATGAGAATTCAACAGTCCGGTCGGTCAACGTTCTATTGCCCTGCATGCCAGACGTGACCGGGACATTGCCGGAATGACGTGCCGGCACCGAACCATCCCGTTGAACGCAACGACGGTCGAGGTCTCGGATTGATGCGTCGGCTTGAATGACTTGACTGTTTTGCTATTTGAATTCGGGAACAGATAGCCGGAGGCGGCACATGGCTCACGAAACTCTCATTGTCGAAATCAAGGATCATGTCGGAATCATCAGGCTGAACCGTCCTGAGGTTCTGAACGCCTTGAGTTTCAAACTGCTGGGCGAACTCGGCGACGCGCTCGATGCCATGGAATGTGACGACGAAGTCCGCGCCGTCATCCTGACCGGCAACGAGCGGGCGTTTGCGGCCGGTGCCGACATAAAGGACATGGCTGAGCGGAGCTTCGTGGACATGTTTCGCGACAACTGCTTCGCGGATGAAGCGGAGGCAGTTCTGCGATGCAGGAAACCGGTCATTGCGGCGGTCTCGGGTTACGCACTCGGGGGCGGATGCGAACTGGCGATGATGTGCGACTTCATCATCTGCTCGGAGTCGGCCAGGTTTGGCCAGCCGGAAATCAATCTCGGCGTCATCGCCGGAATCGGCGGCACGCAGCGCCTGACACGTTTTGTCGGCAAGTCGAAGTCGATGGAAATGCACTTGACCGGGCGGTTCATGGATGCGGAAGAAGCCGAGCGGTCCGGGTTGGTCAGCAGGGTTGTCCCCGATCAGCAGTTAATGGACGAGGCGCTGGCAACTGCCCAAAAGATCGCCGAGAAGTCCCCGATCGCGGTAATGGCGGTAAAGGAAGCAGTGCATCGAGCCTATGAAACCACATTGAACGAGGGCATGTTGTTCGAGCGGAGAATTTTCCACTCGCTGTTCGCAACGGAGGATCAAGCCGAAGGAATGGCAGCGTTTTCGGAAAAACGGACGCCGCAGTTTCGGGGGAAATGACACTCTCGCATCTTTCTGCAGCTGCCGGTTCTCGCGAACCGGAGGATGCGGTGCGCGAGCCATTCGGGTCTCTCGAATGCCGTCCGGATTCGCGGTCCACCGGCGCCTATGGGCAGTTGACTTAACCGATTTGCCGCCGTAAATGGCGTCGCTTCAAGCACTTCACTCCATGTGGCCGTGGACCTGAACAACACATGCTCCGGAAAGACTGGCGATGGCGAACTCACAACAGGCAATCAAGCGGGTCAAGCAGACACGGCGTCGCACCGAGGTCAATCGGGCGCGAAGGTCGCGAATCCGGACTTTCCTGAAGTCCGTAGAGGAAGCGATTTCTTCCGGAGACAAGCTGGCTGCCGCTTCGGCCCTGACCGCGGCGCAACCCGAGATCATGCGTGGCGTGACCAGGGGTGTTTTGCACAAGAATACCGCCAGCCGGAAAATCTCTCGCCTGTCCGCCCGAATCAAGTCCATGGACTCCTGAGGGCGTATCCTCGAAACGCCCTGTCTTGCGATGAAAGCTTCGAACACTGCGCCGGATTGCAGGTTGTTCGCTCGGTTTCGCGAAGAGATTCCCCGGGTCCTGCTCACCTATCCTTGAGCCGGTGATGATCATTGCTCCCGGCACAGGGTCATGTGCGGCAGTTCCGCGCGAGGTGCAGGAAAGTCCGGATTTGAATCCCCGAACTGCCCGGACCTGCTGGTGAGGTGAAGGCCTGAAATCGTCGACATTGGCGAATCGGGTCGCTCGGGGGACGGTTTCGGCTGCAGGATTCCCGGAACGAAGAACGTATTTAGCCGATGTTCCGGCCGCGGCGGCATGTCGTGAGAGTGGGAGGCTCCTCACGATTTCGTGATCATTTGTAAGATTGCCCGGATTTAGCTGACCTTCGGCGCCGCCGATGCAGCAAGGTGGCGGGCAGTAAATTGTGGGTCTTTGCAGGCGTGGCACGCCATGATGGGGACAGCCGGAAACCCGATTGCCGGGCTGTCTTCAAGCGTGAACCAGGATACGGTTTTTCCACGTTTCGTACCGATTGATTTGGCGGCTGATGGCTGGCCCGACGGAATGATCGGGAAAATCACGTTGAATTGAGTTCACGCCATCGGTACCCTTTTCGGACGAGCAGAATCACTCTGGGGGGGCATTGTGTTCGGTTCGCCGCCTGAGAACATTCGTCAGGTTTCACCGGTCGAGGTGTGGCGTGATCTCGAGACCAGTCGGGACGCGGTACTTGTCGACGTTCGCACGAAACCTGAATGGCAGTTCGTCGGTGTTCCGGATCTTTCCGCTCTTGGAAAAAATGTCGTGACCCTCGAGTGGAATCGTTATCCTGACATGTCGATAGACCAGGGTTTTGCTGAAGAATTGTTCCGAATCGTAGGAGAGGACGGGCCTGATCGCATGTATTTCATCTGCAGGTCAGGTCAGAGATCCATGGCGGCCGCCCAGTGCGTTGCGTCCACCGCCAGGAAGGTGGGCCGGGTCGTCGAGTGTATAAATGTTTCGGAAGGGTTTGAAGGAGACCGCAACCAGAGAGGTCGGAGGGGAACGGTCAACGGTTGGAAATACCGGGGGCTGGACTGGGTGCAGTCCTGATCGGGGGAGTTTGGGAGCGCCATGAATTGCGGCGCGTCCCGTGGAGAAATCATGAACGATGAACAATGGCTTCGCGTATGTGGCGAATTGCAGAGAATCATTGGCCGAAATAGTTTCAAGAACTGGATCGAACGCATAGAATTTCAGGGAGTTGACGAAGGGACCGCATCGTTTCTGGTCCCGACGAAGTTTTTCGGCGACTGGGTGAACCGAAATTACGGCGACAAGATTCGCTCATGTTTTGAATCCGAAGGAGTCATCCTTGAGCAGCTCATGTTTCGGGCGGAGGAATCGCCCGTAGCGGGAATCGCGCTCTATGACGGGGCAGGGGAGCCGCCCAGACGACGCGCAACCGTGGAAGAGCTCGAATCCGCAGAATCCTCCGGATTGCCAGGTGCCCCGCTCAACTCCAGGTTCACCTTCGACCAGTTCGTTGTCGGCAAGCCGAACGAACTCGCGCATGCCGCTGCCCGGAACGTCGCGCTGCACGATACCGTGAATTTCAACCCGCTGTTCCTTTACGGGGGCGTTGGTCTCGGAAAGACCCACCTGATGCACGCGATCGCCTGGAAAATCCTGGAACGGAATCCGGGAAGCGCCATCCTGTACCTGTCGGCCGAGCAGTTCATGTATCGTTTCGTCCAGGCCTTGCGCGACAACGAAACGATGAGTTTCAAGGAGCTGTTCCGCTCCGTGGATGTCCTCCTCGTCGATGACGTTCAATTCATCGCGGACAAGGACAGCACGCAGGAAGAGTTCTTTCACACGTTCAATTCGCTGGTTGACCAGAAACGAAAGATCGTGATTTCCGCCGACCGGTCGCCGGGCAAGATCCGCGGTCTGGAAGAGCGCATCAAGTCAAGGCTTCAGTCAGGGCTGGTCGTCGACATTCACCCCCCCGACTACGAACTGCGGCTGAATGTCCTGAGGGCAAAGTCAGAGGCGCAGGTTGGTGTCTTTCCGAATATCAGGCTTGAAGACGGAGTCCTTGAGTTTCTCGCCCACCGAATTTCCGGCAGCGTCAGGGTTCTTGAGGGTGGCCTCAACCGGCTATTCGCGTTCGCCGATTGCCTGGGGCAGAACGACAATTTGATGATCGACCAAAAGCTGGCCCAGGAATGCCTCTCCGAAGTGTTGAGGGCGTCCGCGAGCAAGGTCTCAGTCGATGAAATCACGCGAAAGGTCGCCGATCATTACGGCGTCAGGATTTCGGATATCCTGAGCCACCGGCGTGCCCGTTCGATCGTCAGGCCGCGACAGATCGCCATGTACTTTTCGAAAAACCTGACGACACGTTCGCTTCCCGAGATCGGCCGATATTTCGGCGGTCGCGATCACACCACCGTTCTCCATGCAGTCAGGAAGGTTTCGGAACTGGAACGCGATGACGTCCAGTTCGCGGAAGACCTTGAAATCCTGAGAAGAATGCTTGAAGGCTGAGGAAGCGGCCCGTCCTTCACGGGGCTGACGACTGGAGGGAAAATGAGGTTCTCGATCGAACGCGTTGACTTGCTGAAGTCGATGACAGTGACAAATGGCGTTGCCGAAAGGAACCCGGCGATACCGGTCCTCGCCAACGTGCTGATCGAGGCAACCGACGGAAAGGTGTCCTTTCGCGCCTCGGATGCAAAGCTGGAAGTCATTTTCTGGGCCGACGCGCAGATCGAACAGACGGGCCACACGACAGTCAGTGCGCATTTGCTTCACGAAATTGCGAGAAAGATGCCCCAGGGGGCCATGATCGAGTTGGATACCGATGCCAATGTCGGTCGCCTTACGGTTTCGGCCGGGCGTGCGATTTTCAAGCTGGCAACCCTGCCCGGGGATGATTTCCCCCTCATGCAGCGCCATGAATTCGACTGCGGATTTTCCCTGCCTGTCGGATCGTTTCGTCCCCTCGTCGGAAAGACCCGGTTTTCGATGTCCCAGGATGATTCCCGAAAATACCTCAACGGTGTGTACCTCCACATTGTACCGGGTGACGAGTCGGAGTCCGGCATGCTGCGCTGCGTCGCGACCGACGGCCATCGGCTTGCGCTTGCGAGCATGGATGTTCCGGACGGTGCGGAAACCATGCCCGGGATAATCGTACCCCAGAAAACGGTCGGGGAACTGTTGAAGGTACTGGAAGATACGGAAGAACAACTGCACGTTTCGGTGTCGGAAAAAATCGTTCAGTTCGAGTTGCCTTCGATCACGATGACGTCGAATGTCGTTGAAGGCACGTTCCCGCAGTACGAAAACGTCATTCCGAAGAACAACGAGAACCGTCTCGAAATCGACCGAAGCGCGTTCATTGAGGCAGTTGACCGGGTTACAACGGTCAGTACGGAGCGTGATACGGAAGCAGTGACCGTCGCGATCGAAACGGACCTCGTCAAGCTGAACCTGAATACCGTCGACAAGGGGACCGCGGACGAGGAAGTTGCCGCCGCTTACTCGGGAAATCCGATGAAGATGGGCTTCAATGGTTCCTATCTCAAGGATGTTTCCCAGCACATCGATCAAAGCAGCGTCGTTTTCTGGCTCAACTCCCCGGAGGAACCCGCCCTGGTCCGCGATGGAGACGACACGAGCAGCTTGTTTGTCGTGATGCCGATGCGGATCTGACATTGGCCCGCCTCGCGGTCCGAAGCCTGACCGTTACGTGTTTCCGATCACTTCAGCGCGTAAGCGTCGATGCACGTTGCGAGTCGGTCATTTTGATCGGAGAGAACGGTGTCGGAAAGACCAACGTTCTCGAGGCAGTTTCCTTGTTGACCCCCGGGCGAGGTCTCAGGCGGTCGGTGTCATCGGAAATGATCAGGGTGCCCGGCTGTTCGGGTTGGAAGATTGCCGCTGACGTCGATTGCCCCGATCACCCCTGCGAAATCGAAACTTCTTTCGGCGGAAGCGGTTCACGCGTCGTTCGCCTCGACGGCAAGCCCGTTCCCCAGACCGCGCTGGGGCGGGTCATGCCGGTCATGTGGCTCGTGCCGGTAATGGACAGGCTGTGGCTGGAAGGCTCCGACGGTCGCCGACGATTCCTGGACCGCCTGGCTCTGAATTTCAGGCCTGAACACGCTGGTGTCAGCCTCGCCTACGACAAGGCGCTTCGCCAGCGCAACCGTATGTTGAAGGAAGGGGTTCGGGACTCCGGTTGGTTCGATGTCGTTGAACGGCAGATGGCGGAGTCCGGGGCGGCGGTGGAAGCCAACCGCCGGGTCGCGGTTTTGAGGCTCGATGACGCACAGGCGGGGAACAGGTCCGGATTCCCTGTCGCAAGACTGTCGCTGCGCGGGCCTGAAAAGCCCGTAAGCGACGTGACCGCGGACGACCTCATCGACGAATTCAGGACCGCCCGGCCCGGCGACATGCGCGCGGGCCGCACCCGTAACGGGCCACACAGGACGGATCTGCTCGCGGTGCATGAGGGGAAGGGAATTCCTGCGCGTCAATGCTCGACCGGGGAGCAAAAGGCATTGCTCATGTCGCTGGTATTGTCGGGCGCGCGGGCAATCATCGCGGAAACCGGCGTTCCGCCGGTCCTGTTGCTCGACGAGGTTGCGGCCCATCTCGACGAGGTGCGTCGTAGCCAGCTGTACGGCGAGCTTGCGGAAATTCCGGTCCAGACCTGGATGACCGGAACGGATCCACGGGTCTTTGAACCTGTCGAGCGCAAGGTCCGCCGCCTGGTGGTGACGGCTGCGGGCGGGGAAACATCGATCACGGAATGCGATCGCTCGGGACGGGCCGTCAATTGAGGTGGGGAGAGAAGGATCCTGGAAGGACGTTCAACGTGGTGAGGCCTGGCTCGGACGCGTGTATCCCATGGACGGGCCCGGAACCGGACGCGCCGGTGACCGCCCGGTCGTCATCACCTTCCCGGAATTGCCGGCGATGACTGTCAACCGTCGGCGCGAATCCGGGCGTTTTGCGAGTCATACGGGCTGTCGGTGACGATATCGACGTGCCATAACCTGTCCAGCATGCGGGCATTGAGGACATTGCCGGGGGTTGCGGCGTCGGGCTTGACGTAGCCCATCCCGATCGACCTGCCAAAATGCACCGAAAACCCGCCTGAAGTCAGCCGACCCACGCGTTCGCCCTTCGCGTCGTAAAGCGCCTCCCGCCCCCAGGGGTCCGCGTCTTCGGGTCCGTCGATCAGGCAGGTCACGCACTGAACCCTGATGCCGGTGTCTTCCATGGCCTGTCGCCCCTGGAAGGCTTTCGACATGTCGACGAAACGGGACAGGCCCCCCTCCAGGGGGGTCGCGTCGCGTCCGAGTTCGGTGCCGAATGCACGGTAGCTCTTTTCCTGGCGCAGCCAGTTTTGCGCCCTGGCGCCGACGAGTTTCAGCTGGTGTTCCTCTCCTGCCTCCATGATCCGGTCAAACAGGTAGTTCTGCATTTCGATCGGATGGTGGAGTTCCCAGCCCAGTTCGCCGGTATAGGCTACCCTCGCTGCCAGCAACCGGCACATTCCGACCTCGATCCAGTGGGCGGCCAGCCACGGGAACCGCCGGTTTGACAAGACGGTGGCCGGATCGGCGTCCCTGACGAGAGGCCTCAGGACATCCCGGGCGAGGGGGCCGGCGACGGCAAAGACGCCCCACTGGGAGGTGACATCCTGAATCTCGATGCGGCCGAACCGGTTCTCGCGGTCTTCGGCACATTTTCGCAAGAAGTCACCGTCGTAATCCGCCCATGCCCCGGCAGAAACCAGGTAATAGCTGTCTTCCGCCAGGCGAAAGATCGTGAATTCGGTCCGGGTCGTTCCCGCCGGAGTGAGCGCATAGGTCAGGTTGACCCGACCGACCGACGGCAACCGGTTGCAGGTCAGCCAGTCCAGGAACGCCGTCGCCCCCTTGCCCGTGACCATGTGCTTGGCGAAAGCGGTCGCGTCAATCATCCCGACGCCGTTCCTGATCGCCCGGGCTTCTTCGGCCGCATATTGCCACCACCCACCGCGACGGAAACTGCGGGACTCGCGGTCGTTGAACCCGTCCGCGGCAAAATAGTTGGGCCGCTCCCATCCGTTGACCTGGCCGAACTGGGCGCCCCGAGCCTTCATCCGGTCATAACAGGGTGCGGTTCGTAGCGGCCGGCATGCTTCGCGCTCCTCGTCGGGATGGTGAAGGATGTAGACGTGCTCGTAACACTCCTCGTTCTTGCGTTCGGCGTATTCGGTCGTCATCCACTGGCCGTAGCGCTTGGGGTCAAGACTTGCCATGTCGATTTCGGCTTCACCTTCGACGATCATCTGGGCCATGTAATACCCGATGCCGCCGGCGGCCGTGATCCCGAAACTGAGACCTTCCGCCAGCCACATGTTCCTCAAGCCCGGAGCCGGCCCGACCAGGGGATTCCCGTCGGGCGTGTAACAGATCGGGCCATTGAAATCGTCCTTGATCCCGAGAGTTTCGGTGGAGGGAACCCGGTGGATCAGCGACATGTACTCCTCCTCGATCCGGTCGAGATCGAGAGGAAAGAGATCTGCCCGAAACGTCTCGGGAACTCCGTAACCGAACCGGGCTGGCGCTCCGCGCTCGTACGGTCCGAGAACCCAGCCTCCGCGTTCCTCCCGAACGTACCAGCGGGCGTCGGCGTCCCGCAGGACCGGGTGCTGCGGATGGTCCTGCCGGAAATCAAGCAGGGCAGGATCGGGTTCGGTGACGATGTACTGGTGTTCGACCGGAATCGCGGGAATCCTGATGTCGAGGAGACCGGCGGTCCTCTGGGCGTGATTGCCGGTTGCGGTGATGACGTGTTCCGCGTGGACGGCAAATGGCTCTCCTCCGGGAACCAGGTTTCCGCCGCGTTCGGTCATGCGGGAGCCCCGGATGATCCATTCCGAACCGGTCCACTCGAATCCGTCTGCCTGTGCTCGCCGGTGGATTTCGACGCCACTCTGCCGGGCGCCCTTTGCCATTGCCTGGGTGACGTCTGCCGGGTTGATGTATCCGTCGGTCGGGTGAAACAGGGCACCCATCAGGTCATCGGTCCGGACGAGGGGCCATCGGTCCCCGATATCGTCGGGAGACAGCCATTCGTATGGAATCCCCACGGTCTCCGCCGTGGACGCATAGACCATGTATTCGTCCATCCTCGCACGCGTCTGGGCCATGCGAAGATTGCCGACGACAAAGAACCCGGGGTCGAGCCCGGTCTCATCCTCGAGTGTCTTGTAGAACTTGACCGAATAGTCGTGAATGTGGCTGGTCGCATAGGACATATTGAACAGCGGGAGCAATCCCGCCGCATGCCACGTCGATCCGGACGTCAATTCGTCCCTTTCGAGCAGCATGACATCATCCCAACCGGCTCTCGCGAGATGGTATGCGATCGAGACACCGACTGCCCCACCGCCTATGACACAGGCCCTGACGTGCGTTTTCATGGTTCATTCCGGAATCGAAGAAATCCGCCTTGCGTGGAAGTTGTGGCAAAACTGCGAACAAAGGGAAAGGGCACACTCCCTGAAGTGGTCTCCATCGCCGACCAGACTTGCCCGAATCCATCGCCGGTTCGGGACGTCCCGGCAAGGATGCCCTGGCCACGTGCCTGCGGCATACTGCCGGTCATGCGGAAATCAGTCACAGGCTGCGGGCAGCCTTGACCATGTTACGCAGTTTGGTCAATGCGAGCTCGTGCCCGAGAAACCCGAGCCCGCAGTCGGGAGCGGCGACAACCCGTTCGGGCGGGAGGCGTGTCAGGATCTGCTCGAGTCGCCGCCTGATTTCGGAGACCGATTCAATCCGGCTCGAGGCGATCCGAACAACGCCGACGATCGCTGCCGATGCGCGAAACCGATCGAAAAGGTCGAGCGGGTTGTTGCAATGTGCATCCTCGATGGAAATCTGTTCAACATGTCCGTCAAGCGCGTCTACGAGTTCGCCATAGACCCCGTGGTCGGCCTTTGGATAGGCGGGATTGTCAATCCGGTCCGGATATCCGCAGCACATGTGAACGACCCGGGTGACTTCGGGCGGCAACCCGCGCAGGCACCTCAGGAGTGATTCGACCCCGTAATCGAGGGCGGCTCGGGGATGCCTGGCAAAGACCGGTTCGTCGACCTGTATGAACCTGCACCCGTTGGCAGCAAGCGCAAGAATCTCCGTGTTGAGAGCGTCCGCAATGTCTTCAGCGAGTCGTGACGTCTCGCGGTAATGGCAATTGGCCGTGCTGTCGATGATCGTGAGAGGCCCCGGCAGTGTCATCTTGACCGGCGCATGGCTCACTGCCTGAGCTTCCCTGAAGTCGCGGACGAGGACCGGATGCCCGCCCGGATTGATGTCGCCCCTGATGGCGGGCACGACGCAGTCGTATGCGCCATCCCGAAGCACCCGGCGTTCGAGATTGGTGAAGTCGAACCCGGAAAAGAACCGGCACTGGTAGTGCACGTAGTTCTCGCGCCGTTGTTCTCCATCGGTCGGGACATCGATCCCGCATTCGAGTTGAAGCCGTACCGCTGCCTCCGTCGCGCGCCGAAATACGGGATCATGTTCAGGATCCGCCGTCCATGCGCCGATGACGTCTTCGGCATAGTGATCGTCACCGAGATCGATTTCAAACCAGTCCCTGATCGGAAGCCAGTCCGGTTTCGGGAAGGCTCCGATGCATGTCGTTTGCAATGCCATGCCTGGACGGTCTCGTAACGGGGCGCCAATGGGCAAGTTCATGCATCAATTCCGGACGCCGTCAAGCGCGGTGATGTCGTGCGGTGTGTCGCCGGCAGGAGCGGCGACAGCGGGGTTGCATCACTTCGAGGCCTGTACTTGTATGACTTGGCCTCACGGGTCGTGGCGCGACACGATTCGGGAAACAGCCGACATTTCGATTGGGAATTGCCATGCCTGAAAACCCTTTGCTCAGGGAAACCTGGGATCGTCCGTTCGAACTGCCGCCGTTTGACGAGATCACTGAAGATGATTTCGCTCCGGCCTACGATTTCGCAATTGAGAAGACGCGAGCGGATATCCAGGCGATTGCCGAAAACCCGGAACAGCCCGATTTCGCCAACACGATCGAGGCAATGGAACGCGCTGACCGGCTACTTGACCGAATCGGCGGTGTTTTCTGGAATCTTTCGGGTGTGGACAGCACCGACGGGATCGAAGCACTGGAACGTGAATTGTCGCCTCGACTCACCGCGTTTGAGTCGGAAGTCCTGATGAATCCCCGGTTGTTTGCCCGCGTGGAAGACCTCACGGCAAGAGGTGACGCCCTCGATCTGACGGACGAGCAGCGCCGCGTGCTGGAGCTCTATTTCAAGATGTTCGTCCGCGCAGGTGCCGCATTGGATGCCGAGGGACGCGAAAGGCTGGCAGCCATCATGGAGAGGTTGGCGGAACTCGGTACGGCCTTCTCGCAGAACCTGCTTGCGGACGAGCGCGACTGGACCATGGAATTGTCCGAGCCGGATCTGGAAGGTTGTCCCGATTTCGTCAGGTCGGCGGCGGAACAGGCGGCTCGCGAGCGTAAACGCGACGGTTTCATCATGACGCTGTCGCGCTCCCAGATCGTGCCATTCCTCCAGAATTGTCCGCGAAGGGATCTGAGGAAGCAAGCGTATGAGGCATGGATCGCGCGCGGCCGAAACGGAGGCGAAACGGACAATCGCGAAATCATCGGGGAGGTGCTCGCTCTTCGCGAGGAACGGGCACGGCTGCTGGGATACGACAGCTACGCGGAATACCGGCTGGAGCCGGAAATGGCGAAGTCGCCGCCGGCGGTTCGTGAACTGCTGATGGCGGTCTGGGCGCCGGCCAGGGCAGCAGCCATGAACGACGCAATGAGGCTTGAAGCCCTGATGCACGGCGATGGAGTCAGTGGAGACTTGCAGGCGTGGGACTGGCATTTCTACTCGGAGCGTTTGCGCAGGCAGGACCATGATTTCGACGAAGCGGATGTGAAACCCTTTCTCGAGCTCGAGCGCATGATCGAGGCGTGCTTTGATTGCGCCAATCGGCTGTTCGGTCTGACCTTCACGCCGGTTGGCGTCCCGCTCTACCACCCCGATGTCCGGGCATGGGACGTACGCAGGAATGGCAGGCACCTGGCGGTGTTCCTGGGGGACTATTTTGCCAGGCCGTCGAAACGGTCGGGGGCCTGGTGTTCTCGGTTTCGCCCGCAGTCAAGGCTCGACGGTGACGTCCGGCCCATCGTCTTCAATGCCTGCAACTTTTCCAAGGCCAGGGACGGTGAACCATGCCTGTTGAACGTCGATGACGCGCGGACACTTTTCCACGAGTTCGGACACGCGCTGCACGCGATGTTGTCGGATGTCACCTACGCCTTCATCTCGGGTACCAATGTCGCACTCGATTTCGTGGAGCTCCCGAGCCAGCTGTTCGAGCACTGGTTCTTTGTCCCGGAAGTGATCGAACGATTCGCCCGCCACGTTGAATCCGATGAGCCGATGCCGGGTGATCTGGTCGAACGATTGCTCGCAGCGCAGAATTTCGATCAGGGATTTCGATCCGTCGAGTTCACGGCGTCTGCCCTTGTCGATCTTGCCTTTCACGAAAGGAGCGCACCTGCCGACCCGATGGACAGAGAAGCCGAAGTGCTTAGGGAAATCGGCATGCCCGACGCGATTTCCATGCGTCACGCGTCGCCGCATTTCGCGCATGTATTCTCGGGAGACGGTTACGCGAGCGGATATTACTCGTACATGTGGTCGGAAGTCATGGACGCAGACGCGTTCGAGGCGTTCAAGGAAGCGGGGTCTCCGTTCGATCCGGACGTTGCACAAAGGCTCCACGATCATATCCTTTCCGCAGGGGGGTCCCGGGAAGCCACCGAACTCTACACGGCATTTCGCGGCAGGTTGCCCGGAGTCGACGCCTTGCTCAAGAAACGGGGATTTGCCCCGGAAAATGCACGGGACCTCGACCAATGAAAGCGATCTGGTACGAAACCCAGGGCAGTGCGGAGGACGTTCTCGTATTCGGTGAATTCGCCGACCCGGCGGTTCGACCTGGCGAGGTGCTGGTTCGCCTGCGCACGTCCGGATGCAACCCGTCGGATGTCAAGCTTCGGGCCGGCGCCCGCCCGATGGGCTTCGAGCGGATCATTCCGCACTCGGATGGAGCCGGCGTGATCGAAGATGTTGGTGCCGGCGTCGATCCCGGAAGGATCGGTCGGCGTGTCTGGCTGTGGAACGGACAGTGGCAGCGGCCGTTCGGAACATGCGCGGAGTTCACGGCTTTGCCGGCGTCCCAGGCAGTCGATCTGCCGGATGGTGTGGGTTTTGAAGGCGGGGCCTGCCTCGGCATTCCTGCAATGACAGCCTATCGCTGCGTGTTCTCGGACGGGCCGGTCGAGGGAAAGACCATTCTCGTAACTGGCGGGGCCGGCACTGTTGCCCGCTATGCGATCCAGCTGGCGGCACTGCGCGGCGCAACGGTTGTCACGACCGTAAGCAATCCTGCGAAGGCGGCGTATGCACGCGCGGCGGGTGCGCACCATGTCCTGAATTATCGCCAGGACGACGTAGCGGCCGCAATCATGGACCTGACCGGCGGTGTCGACCGGATCGTCGAACTTGAATTCGGCGCCAACTTGCCGGTCACGGAACAGATCATCAAACCGAACGGCGTCATTGCCGCCTACGGTTCCGCCAATGAGATGACACCGGTTCTGCCGTTCTATTCCCTCATGTTCAAGGATGTGACCGTGAGGATGGTGCTGGTTTACCTGCTGAGCGACGAGGTGAGGCGCGCGACACTCGCCGGACTGAACGAGATTCTGGAGTCGGGATCGTTGACCCACTCCGTTGCGCACCGGTTCGATCTTGCCGACACGGGCGGCGCGCATCAAGCCGTCGAACAGGCCGACAAGATGGGGTCAGTGGTCGTCACCATTCCATAGTGCGCGCGGGAGTCGAGAACCTGGTTTCCCCGGATTTCCGGAGAGGCCTTGGGGCCCGGACGGCGTCAATCGATGACCTCGTCTTCGAAGACGCCGAATACACGGGGTTTTTGAACCCAGCCTGAATATCCCTTGCCGGACACCCGGCACCAGTCCAGGGTACATTTCTTGAGAAACGCGAACACCCCCTTGTCAGCGTAGGCGAAAACGAGACCCCCGATGTCCGGTTGATCATAGATCGGCGTACCGCTTTCGCGGAAAACGACGGTTCGTACGCCGGAAAGAAGGCGAAAATGCATCCAGCCTCCTTCTCCATCAACGTCCTTCACGCGGCGCCAGAGATCGTGTTCGCCCGTGACCATCAGTGGCGTGTTCGCATGGTTGAAGACCCAGTCGATACGGTAGGCGAACCCGGGTCCTCGCCGCGCGTTCCCGATGGAAGTCTTCATTGACACGAAACGGGGCAACGGAAAACCGGTGACCTTGCCGACGTCCCGGGAAACATCCTGTGCAGCGCCGGGAAATGCCAACGCCATCGTGACCAACCATGCCAGAAGAATTCGCGTCATCCGACCCTGGTGCCCAAACATGTGAGGGTTTGCCCAATTGGTCCTTGCCGAGATTTCCGGTTTCTTGTCAGAATGGGCGCGCGAATAGAAGATTCAGGTGGTAGCGAATGCGACGACAAAGGCTCAAGGTTGTCCTGACTCGAAAACTCCCCGACGCCGTCGAAAACCGGCTCGGCGAACTTTTCGATGTCGAGTTCAATTCTTCCGACCAATTGTTCACCAGGGACCAGTTGACTGCCGCCGCGCGGCGGGCCGACGTGCTGGTGCCGACGTTGAATGACACGATCGACGCCGGAATCCTTGCCCAGGCGAGCGACAATCTTAAGCTGATCGCCAATTATGGATCCGGATTTGATCACATTGACGTGCATACTGCGCGACAGCGGGGAATCATCGTCACCAATACGCCCGATGTGCTGGCCGACGACACGGCAGACATGACGATGGCGCTCATTCTCAGTGTTTTGCGGCGCATCAGGGAAGGCTCGCTTCATATGCAATCTGGCGACTGGAAAGGCTGGTCCCCGCAGGCGTTTCAGGGGACACGGGTCGGAGGAAAGGCGCTCGGAATATTGGGCATGGGCCGGGTCGGGCAGGCTGTGGCGCGCCGCGCACGCGCGTTCAGTATGGCGATCCACTATCACAACCGGAAGCAGCTTCGCGAGGAAACGGAAAACGAACTGCGGGCGACATATTGGGAAAGCCTGGACCAAATGGTTGCCCGCATGGACGTGCTGTCGATCAACTGCCCGCACACCCCGTCAACGTTCCACCTCATGAATGCGCGACGCCTGCGCCTGATGAAGCCGACAAGCATCGTTGTCAACACGTCGCGCGGCGAGGTCATCGATGAGAACGCACTGACACGTTTGCTCCGATCCGGAGAGCTTGCAGGGGCGGGCCTGGATGTCTTTGAGCATGGGGCAGAAGTCAATCCGCGGTTACGCGGGCTCGACAATGTCGTGCTTCTGCCGCACATGGCCTCTGCGACCAGGGAAGCGCGCCACGAAATGGGCGAAAAGGTCATCATAAACATCAAGACTTTTGACGACGGTCACCGCCCTCCCGACCAAATCGTTCCAAGCATGCTTTAGCACTAAAGCCGCATTTGTATCGGGAATTCTTGAGAGTGCCATCAAGCGGCCATTCGATCGATGTCACCGGTCACAGGGGTTGCCGACGCAAACGCCCCTTCGCCGTGCAGAATACATCTTCCTGATTCACACGGGGATACTCAGGAACACCGTTTTAGGAACTTCGCGGCTGTACAGCCGCTGACCCGACGCCTTCGCGGCACGATCAGGGCCGTTCCAGGTTGGCAACAGGAACGGGAAGGAAGTCTCTTCCGGGAAACCCTGCCGGATTGCGCACCGGAAGCAGATGCTTGATCACGGGATGCGTACATTGTATACAAAGAATACAAACATGACCTGGAAGCGTTGGAGTGGTCGGTCGCATTCACTGTGTTACCACGTCCGGGCTCTTCCGGCATTCAACTGCCCACCGGACGAGTCTGGGTTCAGGAAACGCCTGGGAAAACCATGACCTTTAAAAACTCGATTCTGCTTGGAACGATCGGTGCCTACAGGGATCGATTTCACCAGTATCAAGCAAGTCGGTCATTCGAACAACGGCTGGAAATCGCAAAGATGATTCCGCGCACCCATGGTGTGGAACCCGTTTATCCGCAGGATCTGGGTGCCAACGGGTCAGGGGTGACCGCAATGAAGGCCAGCGGTCTCAATGTCTCTGCGATAAATGTCAACGTCAAGACCGAAGACAAGTTTCGCAATGGGTCAATAACCAATCCAGATGCCGGCATCAGGTCGGAGGCGGTCCAGTACCTCAAGATTGCAATGGACATTGCGGCAGATCTCGGATCCGACATGATTACGGTATGTCCGCTGATTGATGGTTGGGACTACGCATTCCAGGTTGATCACATTCAGCAATGGAGGTGGGCCATTGATGCTTTCAGCCAGGCCGCGGCCCACCGCGAAGACGTCAAGGTAAGCATAGAATACAAGGCTTACGAGTCGCGAAATCACATTATTCTTCCGTCAATGGGCAAGACGCTGCACCTCTGCGATCGCGTCGGGGCGAAGAACATCGGTGTCACGATGGATGTTGGCCACGCGCTCATTGCGGGCGAGTGCCCGGCCGCGGAGGTTGCCGTGGCTCACGAGGCCGGGCGCCTTTTTTATGTGCACTTCAATGACAATGACCGCGGGGCGGATTGGGACATGCTGCCGGCTTCGGTTCATCTCTGGCAGACGCTTGAGACACTCTTCTATTTGCGCCGGTTGGGATACGATGGCTGGGTGGCTTACGACGTCTTCACACGATCCGGCGATAACGCCGAAGCGATATCCGCAACGTTCGAGATCATGGAGAACCTGGAAAAACTCCGGGACAAGATCGGGTCGGAAACGCTTGAAGGAGCCATCCGGGGTGGCGTGCCGGCAAAGAGCTATCGAGAGCTGATAAAGGCCTTGCTGTGAACCTGGGGTTGGGGTCCTATGCGTTCCGTTGGTCGATCGGGCACAAGGGGATTGTGCCGGAACACCCGATGACGGCATTGGACCTTCTCGATGTTGCGACACGGCACGGGCTTCGCGTGGTCCAGTACGCCGACAATTTGCCGCTTCATCTGCTTCCCGATTCCGACCTGGATTTGCTCGCCGGACAGGCGCGCGATGTCGGCATTGCTCTTGAGGTTGGGGCCCAGCCATTCGATGTGGACCACATGACCCGCTACATCGAGATCGGTCGGCGCCTTGACGCGAAAATCCTCAGGGTTGCCCTGGATGGACCGGACGCCGCTCGGCCAGTTTCCGAACTTGCCGCTGAATTTGCGCTGCTCCTGCCTTCGGCCAGGGACGCCGGGATACGCATAGCCGTCGAGAACCACTTCAACTTTCCATCCAGGCGACTGGTTGATCTCCTGGCAGCCATCGATGACGGCCAGGTCGCGGTATGCCTGGACGTTGCGAACTCGATTTGTGCCGGTGAATGGCCAGAGGAAACGGTTGGCATCCTGGCGCCCCATGCAATCAATTTGCATCTGAAGGACTATGTCATCGTTCCGGATCCCCATGGCGTCGGATTTGCGATCCACGGTTGCCCTCTCGGGCAGGGACGGACGAATTGTCGCGCGGTCATGGACGCGGCGCCGTATCCCGCGGACATGAGTGTGATTCTGGAACAATGGCTGCCAGGAGGTCCTGATATGGACGCGGTGCGTCGACGAGAACACGCGTGGCTGGAGCAGAGCGTTTCCTATGCACGCGGTGAACTTCACCTGTGATTCCAGGGGCGGCCGATCGTCGGAATGCGCAAGCGCGTACAGATTCCGAAGCCAAACGAACGCCGTCTCCGGAGCATGCGACAGCCGGATTCGTGATCGAATGAACCCCAGAGTTTGTCTGGTGGTCGGCTGGAGATCCGATGAGTAGACACTTCAACCCGTCAATGGTGACAATGCGGCTGTTTCCGAATCTGACCCGAAGGGTGAGTCCCGGCGGGAACTGGCACGTCTTCCCGTTCCCGCGAAATCGTGTCTCGTCATGGACGGTCCACGCGGCGGTCGGTGCGGCGCCGATAGCCACAACGTATGGGGGCAGGCAGGATCGGAGATCTATCCGTGGAACACGATGTCATCGGGCGAGGCTGCGCGCTGGAGTTCGATTCCCTCCGAGTCGGCAGGGACGAGTGGATCAATCATGACGAAGAGTCCCGGGTTGGCGCGTTATTGCGTTCATCGCGTTCATTGTGTACAATGAATACATTGGATTAACGCTAAGCATTTTGCGGTCAATTGAAATGTCGACACCTCTCGAAGAAGACGTCTACCACCGGTTGCGCGACATGATCCTGACAGGCGAGTTGGTTTCGGGCGAGAAACTCGTACAGGAAGACTTGTCGGCACGACTCGGAGTGAGTCGCACGCCCCTGCGCGCGGCGATCGCAAAACTGGAAGGCGAGAACTTCGTTCGTATGTCAACGCGAGGAGAGGCCTCGGTTTCCGAGTTCGGTCTTCGGCAGATTGCCGAGGTTTTCGAGGTGAGGGCTGTCCTTGAAGGGCTGATCTGCCGGTTGTTGGCCCCGAAGATCGAGCGCAAGCACACAATATATCTCAGGTCCCTCATGGCGTCCGTCGAGGACGCAGTGAAGGCAGGGGATGACGCCATGTATGGGGAAGCCGATGTCGAGTTTCACACATACCTGACGAAACTGATTCCAGGGGGAAATCTCGGCAGGTTGCTGGAACCGGTTCATTCGATCATGCGCATGTCCCTTTCGCAGGGGATCCTGCGATCACCTGCAGAAACGCTCCCGGAACACATTGCAATCATCGATGCATTGGATGCGCGAGATTCCGATAGGGCGGAGCGCGCCATGATCGATCATATCCGCAAGACAATAGCGTTGCTGCAAGAGAAGGCCGAGGAAGAAAATCGGACTTGACCAGAACCCGCCCCGGCCACCTTGGGTCATCGGGCGCGGTTCACAAGAAAGGGAGAGACAAATGAAGAAGCATAAACTGACGACGTCGGTCGTAGCCATGACGGCCGGCCTCGTGTTCGCCGGTCCGGGAAGTTCCCAGACGATCGAGTTTTGGACCCAGCACTACGCGGACAAATTGAACTGGAACGCGACAATTGCCGAGCTGATCGAGGGTTTCGAAGCCGAAAGCGGCATCACGGTCAATCACGAGGTCGTTCCGTGGAACGCCGCGTTTCAGACCTGGCTGACGGTGGCCAGGGGAGGGGCGCATCCGGACTGTGCCGACATGTATTGGATGCACTCGTTTTCCGCCATCGGCGGAGACCAGTACGGCCCGATGCCGATCAACGAGTATCGTGACGAGTTTCCGACACTGGAAGACGACTTCTATTCGGGCGCATTGCGCGATGTGTTCTGGCAGGGTGACTTCTACGGAATTCCCTGGCGCGGCGACATACGCGCGATGATTTACCGGACGGATGTCGCGGAGGAAGTCGGAATTACCAGAGCTCCGGACACCTGGGACGAAATCATCGAATACGCGAAGAAAATGACGCTTCGTGACGAGAACGGAAACATCGAACGCTGGGGATTTGCCTTCGGTTCCGCCGGCAATGTCGTTTCCTGGCTCCTGCCTTACTATTGGCAGGCCGGTGGCGAGATGATGACCGAGGACGGCAAGACGGCGACCATCGACAATGACGCCATGCGGGCTGCCCTGACCTTCATGCGTGATCTGGTCTGGGAGCACAAGGTCGTCAACGAAGACAGCATGGAGCAGGGCTTCGATGCCCTTCCGCTCTTCGTGAATGGCAAGATCGGCATCATTGGAAGTGCGCACCAGGCATGGGGTGTTCGCCTTGACCGCGAGTATCCCGAGATCGAAGGAACCTGGGCCATGTCAAGGAGCGCAATGGGGCCGGATAATCGCGCCAGCTTCAGTGGCGCGGGTTATATCGGCATCCTGCGCGGTTCCGAAAATGTCAAGGAGTGCGTGGAATGGATGAAGTACCTGAGCCGCGACGAGAACATGCTGAAGTTGTCGGAAGCCTCTGGTGCCGTCGGAACGAAACCCGCGGTCATGGGTTCCGAGTTCTGGTCGGATCGACCATGGAAGGTGGTCGTGGGACAGGCGCTCGAAGATGCGCACACGTCGCAGCATCCCGCTCCGGCCTGGAGCAGTATTGCCACTCCGAAGCCCGGTGCCGTTCTTTTCGACCTGATGTACGATACCATCATTCTGCAGAAGGACATGGATGCCGCCATCGCAAAGGCGCAGGAGCGCATGCAGGCTGAACTGACTCGATAGGCATAGCATTCTCACCGTGCCTGACTATAACGGGGGAGCTTTACGGGTTCCCCCGTCTGTTATTGCCATTCGCGACCAGCCAACCCAAGATCGGGCCGCGACCGCCGCATGAATGAAAAAAACCTTTTTTGTTACATCATGGTGGCGCCTGCACTCGTTGTCACGCTGCTTCTTGGCATCTATCCGATGCTTACCTCCATGTTCATCAGCTTTCGCAGCTATGACCTCCTGAACGTCCAGGAGCGAGGGTCCCATTGGGTCGGCCTGCGGAATTACTTCACGGTATTTGCGGACGAGAGATTTGTTCAGACTGTCATGCAGACCATCCTGTTCACGGTGCTCGCCGTTGCGATTTCCGTAGTGATGGGGCTGTTTCTCGCTCAGGTCATCAATGTCAAGTTCCGGGGACTCTCGGTGGTGCGGACGTTGATCCTGGTTCCGTGGTTCGTGCCGCCGGCCGTTGCGTCGGTGATCTGGATCTGGCTGCTGAACACCGACCTGAGCCCGATCAATGCGCTTTTGCGCGATGTCGGTTGGATAGACGCAAACATTCGCTTCATGACTGATTCCCGGACCTGGGGACCGATCAGCATCCCCATGATGGCGATTGTGGCTGTACGCGTCTGGAACGGCCTGCCGTTCATCATCATATTCATTCTTGCCGGACTGCAGTCCGTTCCCAAGGATTACTACGAGGCTGCCGAAATCGACGGCGCCAACATCGTTCAGAAGTTCTTCTACGTGACGTTGCCGACGCTCAAGCCGGTCCTGCTCATCCTGCTTGCCCTCCTGTTCATGGGCGGAATAGGCCATTTCGAGATGAACTTTATCATGACCGGCGGAGGCCCCAGGAACCTGACCAACGTGATGGCGGTCTATGCCTACAACCAGGGATTTCTGTTCTTCAAGTTTGATGTGGCCGCGGCGGCGAGCGGAGTCATTCTGATGATGACCAGCGTGATCTGCGTCTTCTACTTGTGGGCGCAGTCGAGGGATGATCTTCGATGAGCGTAGCGGTCGAATTCCCGGTCGCCAGATCCCGGACCGGTACGACCGACGTGATCACCAGGGTCGTCATCTACGTCGCGCTTGCGATGATGCTTGTCTATCTCCTGCTTCCGGTTTTCTGGATGATCAAGAGTTCCTTTCAATCAAATTTTGAAATCCAGCGGATCCCGCCGCTGTGGCTGCCCTCCAACATCACGTGGAAACCCTACGAGAATGCCGGCCTCCTGATCCCGATGTGGCGTTACATCTTCAACTCGCTCTTCGTCTCGGCAGTAACGGCATTTGTCGCGAGCGGGATTTCCTGCACGGCCGCCTACGTACTTGCCAGGTTCCGCTTTCCGGGCGCCACGCTGATCCTGGCACTGATCCTGATCACGCAGCTCGTCCCGCCAATCACGCGGGTGTTTCCGGTGTATTTCCTGATCCAGAGCATGGGGATGTTGAACACTTATTTCGGGTTGATATTCGCCTATGTCGGGTTTTCGGTTCCCTTTGCGGTTCTCCTGCTTCGCGGCTACTTCCAGACGAGCTGTCCTCCTGAGCTGGAAGAGGCCGCAATGATGGACGGATGCACCCACTTCAGCGCATTTTGGAGGGTCATCCTCCCCATCTCCCTGCCTGGAATAGCCGCGGTGACTATCTTCACGTTCCTCAACGCATGGAACGATTTTCTGTGGGCGAGCCTGTTGTTGAGTTCCGGTGAAATGAAAACGATACAGGTCGGCATCGGCGAATTCGCAACCGAGGGCGGCTCCACCGAGTACCAGAATGCCTTCATGGCTGCCTGCGTAGTCTCGACGCTGCCAGCTCTCATTCTCTTTTTCTTTGTTCAACGCTGGCTCGTCGGCGGTTTGACTGCCGGCGCAGTGAAGGCCTGATTAATTCACGGGGTGAAATGATGACGAGAATCTCGATTGACGGTCAGAAGTTCCTGATCAACGGAGTGCCGCTTCACCAGGGCAGAACGTACAAGGGAAAGTCGGTCGAAGGGCTGCTGTTCAATTGCAGGATGGTGCAGGCCATCTTCGACGACGAAAATCCTGAAACCGTGGAGAACTGGGCGTATCCGGACACCGGCGAGTGGGACCCGGAGCGCAACGTCAACGAATTCATCGCGGCAATGCCCGACTACCTCGCCCACGGTTGCACGGCGGTTACCGTGAATCTTCAGGGCGGAATGCCGATCACGAAAACAGAGCGAGACCAGCCGTGGGTCAACTCCGCAATCGACCCTGACGGCGAACTGAAACCGGTCCACATGGACAGGCTTCAGCGCCTGCTTGAAGCGGCCGACGAACTGGGAATGATCGTGATCGTCGGGTTCTACTACTTTGGCCAGGACAAGTTCATGGTCAGTGAGGAAGCGGTCAGGCGCGGTACAAGAAACGCGAGCCGTTGGCTGCTCGATACCGGCCTGGAGAACATCCTGGTCGAGATCAACAACGAGAGCGACGTTCCCGTCTATGTGCATGACATTCTGAAGCCACCTCGGGTCCATGAACTGATCGAATTGTCACGCAAGGAGGAAAGGGACGGGCGTCGCTTGATCGTTTCCACGTCATTCACCGGTGGTTCATTCCATGGAAGTATCGCAAAGGGAATCCCCACGGAGGCGGCGCTGGAAGTTTCGGACTACGCGCTCGTACACACCAACAGGCACGACACGCAGGGAACGCGCCAGGTCGTCCAGGGTGTGCGCCAAATGGCAGCATACAAGGCTCGACCGATGCCGGTCGTCATCAACGAGGACTCCATATCCGTCGAAAACCTGTTTGCCGCGGTAGAGGAATATGCCCCTTGGGGTTACTACGACCAAGGTGACAACAACTACCGGGACGGATTCCAGTCACCGCCGGTCAACTGGCGTATCAACACACCGGAAAAGAAGCGCTTTTTTGACGGTGTCGCCGAGATTACGGGGTGCGGACGGTAGCTGCCGGCAGACAAGGCAAACGGAAGAGGAACCGCCTGGAGAATGTCGTCGGTCAAGATTCGAAACCTGAGGAAGTCATTCGGATCCCTGGAAGTCGTTCACGGTGTTTCGCTGGACATTTCTGACGGCGAGTTCGTGATACTCGTCGGCCCGTCGGGCTGTGGAAAATCCACATTGTTGCGCATGATCGCCGGGTTGGAAAACATCACGTCAGGTGAGGTGATCGTGGATGACGTGATCATCAACAAGCTCCCGGCGCGAGAACGCAATATTGCCATGGTTTTCCAGTCCTATGCGCTCTACCCGCACATGACGGTTCGAAAGAACATGGCGTTTTCCCTGAAACTCGCCAGAAGGGCCAAGAACGAAATTGCCGAGAAGGTCGCCACGGCCGCGGAGGTTCTCGACCTCGAATCCCTTCTCGACCGCAAACCGGCCCAGTTGTCAGGTGGACAAAGACAGCGCGTCGCGATGGGGCGTGCGATCGTGCGAAACCCAAAGCTGTTTCTGTTCGACGAGCCGCTTTCGAACCTGGACGCCAAGTTGCGCGTACAGATGCGGGCCGAGATCAAGGAAATGCACCAACGCCTCGAGACGACGATCATCTATGTGACGCACGACCAGGTCGAAGCCATGACCATGGCGGACCGGATCGTGGTGATGAACGAGGGCAGCATCGAACAGGTCGGCTTGCCAATGGAACTCTACCTTCGGCCCCAAACCCTGTTCGTGGCTTCGTTCATAGGTTCTCCGGCCATGAATGTTGTCGAGGGAAGGCTGTCAGAGAACGGTCATTTCCGGTCAAGGGTTGGTCCGGAGATCACTTTTGGCGACACGGCGCCGCGTGTTGCCACCGAACAGGGTATCGTGCTCGGGATCAGGCCCGAAAACATCAATACCGACGGTCATGGAATATTCATCGGCGATTCCCGGATTCGCGTCGTCGAACCCATGGGTTCCGAAACCCTGCTTTCGACCTCCGTAAACGACGAAACGATTGTCTTCCTGGACAGGAACCGGCAGGAATTTGCGGTGGGCGATACCCGGCAGTTGTATGCTGATCCGACCGACTTCCACTTTTTCGAAAAGACAAGCGGGAAGCGCCTGTCGCGATCTTCAATGTGACGGTGCTCGACCATCGTTCGGACCCTGTCACCTGTCCAGCCCGCATTTGTGACCACGCCGAAAACGAGTTCCGTTTGCTGCCGTGATTGATGGCGACCGGCAACGGCGCCTTGATTTCGGAAACCTCCGGTGAGGTCGGGGGTAAAGGCGGGAAGAATGCGCTGGCTCCAGGCGTGTTTTCGGGAGGCAGGTGGAGAGTCTGTTGACCCACTTGATTTATTCCGCGACGAGCGCGACATCCGCGCCCGCAGCCTGGAAACGGCCGAGCTTGCTGTAGGGCGCGAGCACAA
>JAPOVX010000219.1 GCA_026707935.1 Paracoccaceae bacterium | reverse complement strand
AAGAACTTCCGTCAGATGTCGTAGGAATCGCCGTCAAGTGTCGCAGGATTTTGCAAATGGCAAAAGCGAGCCTCCGCAACTTGCCGGTATTCTCGTTGCTGTCGTTGTAACCATCATCCAAGTACGCGCCCACTCGATTCCCTGGGGCACTTTGCCATTGTCGACAGGCACCAACCACCGAGAACGAAGCTGGACAAGCCGGCGGTCATAGACGGGTTCCGCGGCGGCACGAGGTCAGGGCGTCGCGGCGAGGTGCCTCACACCGTTTTCGATGTCTGAAATCGCGCCCGGGATTTCGCGGGTGATGAGTTCCATCCCGCGCAGCATTTCGACCCGCGGGCGGAACTCCTCGATGTCCTGGTCCGGGAAGATGCCCCCGAAGATGCCGCAGGCGTCCACAAGACCGATCAGGGCCGCATCGCGAGGCGCGGGGATGTCGTCGGAAAACAGCGCACCTCGGACGCGCATCCTGACGTCCCGCCTGGCCGCGTGATCAACGACGGGATTCAGCCTGCTGGCAACGCGAGCCCAGTTGAAACTGTCGTCCGGGAGACTCACGATGCCCCGCCGGACGAGGCTCAATGTTGTCAGCTCGCGTGCGATCTGTGCCTCCCTTTCCGACAAGGCACCGATCCATGCCCGGGCATCCATCGCCTCTTCCGTCCTCTCGATCATCGCCAGCACGCGATCGAGCACTGGATTGCCAATCGGGGTTCGGTCGACGACAAACACGGTTGCGGGGTCGGTGTCGATCCGGTTGGCGAAAGCGAGATCCATCAACACCGCACCGGCAAACGCGCAGGCAAGAGCAGGCCTTTGAACCTGGGCGGCCGTCCCGCCTTCCTCGACCAGCAGGAGAAGCAGGATGTCTTCGGTGAAGCTCAACATTGGAGATCGGTCCCAGTGGTTTTGCGACGGAAATCTAAAATCCCGGTTGGCCGGATGGCGGGTTGGCAATGCACCTTCAATTCGGCATCTCCTGGCAAGGAAGCTGTTGCCTGCGAAATCGACGAGCGCACGGAATTCGTCCAGACCGCGTCACACGAAACCAGCAGAGGCCAGAATGGTTCAACTTTTCTGACCTGCTTCAAGACTCCAGTTCAACGCCGCTTCAGGCGTCGCCACAGTTCGGCGTAGTTGCGATCGTTCTGCCGGTCCGCTTCCGCCTTTTCTGCCGTGTTCGGGCTCACCATGACGTAAGGGTCGTGTCCCCGGGCAACGAGGATTTCAGCCGTGACCGCGTTGATCGCCTGCCCGATAGCGATAGCGATCGAAGTCGATGTCGCACCGACCCGGTACTTCAGTCCCTCAATTTCGATTCCCGCATCCCCTTTCGGCACTCCGGTATCGATCACCACGTCGGCAAGTTCAAAGAGCCGCTTGCCGCAGGAATGGCGCGACGGGGTGGACGAGGAGTGGGGCACCGAGGTCACGCCGATCAGTTTCATGCCGCGGTCCTTTGCGCCGACCGCAATATCCAGCGTGACCGCATTGAGACCGGAATGGGAGAAGATCAGCATGGCATCGCCGGGAAGCATCTGGTGGGAGGACAGGATTGCGTGACCATAGCCTTCGCGGCCGTGGATGAACCGGTACTGCCGGGCGCCGCCGTCTCCGAGCACCCTGTGAAACGAGATCATGGAGCTTTCCACGATCGGCCGGAACCCGGTGACCGTGCCCGTTCGCGGGAACATCTCCATCGCGGCGAACGAGCCGTGCCCGGTGCCGAAGGTGAAGACGAGACCGTCCCTTTCGATCGCGTCGGCGCAGATACCTGCGGCTTCCGCAATGGCCCCGGCCTGGGTTTCGGCCACATTCCGGAGTCGCCCGGTGACGGTCGAGAAGTATCTTTCGGCAATTTCGCTCATGGGAACCTCCGGGTATTTGTGTGCTCGGCCAAGGGGCTTCAGTCGAAGCCCACGAGGCCGTCAAGGGCAGTCTTGAAGAGGACCTGTTCGCCGCGCGCCGTCTCATCGGGCCCCAGGCTCTCCTGGGTCAGCGCATCCACCGTGCCGAGGCAGACCGTGGCGCAGGTGACGTTCAGCGCCTGCGCGGCTGCGAGCAGGGCGGAGGTTTCCATGTCGACCGCGAGAATCGATTTCCGGATCAGTTTGCGGCGGTTGATCTCGGCCCGGTTTCGTCCCTCGTCGTCGATGCCGAAAACGTCGCGGTAGAACGCGTCGTAAGAGGCATAGCGGCCTGTTCTGGGCACGTGTCCCTGGGCCATGGAAGCCATTCGAAGGGCCGCGACCAGCGCCGGATCCGCCGGGTAAGGACCGTTGCCAGGCACATAGGCCGAAGACGTGCCGTCAAACCCGATGGCATCGCTGCTGATCATCAGGTCCCCCGGCGTGGCCGGGCTAAAGTGCACCGCCGTTCCGATCCTCAGGAACCGGGTGACGCCGAGGTCCGCAAGCTCGTGGAGAACGATCGTGGCGATCGGCGCACCCATTCCAAAGGCGGCGACCGTTATCCTGAGACCGGCGAAATGGCCGGTGACTGTCTCCAGGCCGCGCGTCACCGGAAGGAGCGTTGCGTCGCCGAGGTGCTTGGCGATGCGCCTGACGCGTCCCGGATCGCCAACCAGAATGGCCCGGTCTCCGACCGCGTCGGCACTGTGTCCCAGGTACCATGCCCGCTTCACGACGTCCCCTCCGGCATGCGCACCGGCATGCGCGCCTTCAACAGTCTTCGCGCACTCTGCATTCCGAGCCGCAACGCGTCGATCGGATCGGCGTTCGATGCCATTGCAGCGGCAATGAAGCCTCCCGCGAGCGTGTCGCCTGCGCCGGTCGTATCGGATACGTCCAGCCGTTCGATTTCCACGATGTCGCGGCGGTACCCGGTCTCCAGGGTGATCCGGTCTTCGTTGCCGGTCTGCACGATAACCGTATCACGCGCGGTTCGACCGACCAGGTCGCGTTCCGACGCATTGCAGAAGATGACGTCTGCCTGGCTCGACAGCTCGTCGCAGAGGGCGGCGGGAAAGGCGTGAAGGTCCCGTTTCAACACCCAGTAGAGCCGGACCCGTTCGCCTCGGAAGCGCAGGATCTCCGTCATCAGATGTGGTGGCCCCGCCGTGATGCAGATGTGAGTCGCATCCCGGAGTATCCACTCCTGCCGGGTATCCAGCCGCTCTTCACCCGGAAACACCGGATCAAACAGGCAGGCGCAGCCCCGATCGGACTGGTAGGCAAGGATCGCGGTCGGCGAACAGCGTCCGGCCATGGTCGCAACACCGTCGATCTCGACACCCTTCGATACCAGTTCCTGCTTGAACCCGTCTCCCGCGGCGTCGTCGCCGACCCAGCAGATTGCATGTGCCTTCCGGCCCGCCGCCGCCGCCGCCGCGGCCACGTAGACGGGGCATCCGCCGGCCCGGGGCCACGCGGCAGGGTCACGATGGCTAACCAGCGTGGTCTGGTCGGCGACGATCTCTCCTTCGAGCCCGACCACGTAATCGATGCTCGCATATCCGGTGGCGGCGAGAGAGGTCATGCGAGCAGGTCCATTGCTTCGGCCGTCGAGACCAGGTTTCCGATATACCGCTCAATGTCCTCGAGCGATGCCTCGGCAAGATGCTGCCGGTTGGAGTTGGTCGCATCCCTGACCACGCGAACGTCGAACCCGTAGGCGAACGCATCCTGGGCCGTCGCCCGGACGCAGACATTGGTCTTGACGCCGCAGATGACCAGCCTTTCCACCGACTGCTCGCGCAGGAACAGCGAAAGCTCGGTTGCGAAGAATGCGCTGAAGCGGCGCTTGACGATCTCGATCTCCCGGCCGGAACCATTCGGCCCGAAACCCGAAAAATATTCCGCATCGAATTCGCCGCCGATGCAGTGCGCCGGGAGGCGCTTGCCCTCGAAATCCGCGAACCCGCCGCGGTGCCGGTCAGCCACGTGAACGACGAGGGAACGGCATCGGCGCGCCCTGTCGATCAGTAGACGGCAATTGGGCACGATGGCGGGTGCATCGGCATAGTAATGCTCCCCGTCGGGATGGAGAAACGTGTTCTGCATATCGATGACGATGAGCGCCGTCTTCATGTCAACCGGGCCCCTGCCCTGTTGTTTCGCCACCCCGCCCAGCACAGCGCGAGCATGACCATCAAGTATGGGATCGTACCAATCAGCTTTGGTGGCAGTCCAGCCGTCTGCATGCGGATCTGGGTCGCATCGAGAAACCCGAACAGGAGGCAGACGAGTGCCGTCGGGATGGGCCGGTTTCGGCCGAAATAGAATGCGGCCAGGGCGATGAAGCCGCGGCCGGCGGAGAGTCCCTCATTGAAGAGCCCGATGGAGGCAAGGGCGAGATGGGCACCGCCCAGGCCGGAAAACGCGCCCGCAATGGTCGTCGAAATGTCCTGAAGGCCCTTGGCCGCGAGCCCCATGGCATGCGCCACCCGGGGCGCGTTGCCGGTTGCCCGCAACCGGAGCCCGAACCGTGTGTCGGCGAGCAGGAACGGCAACACGAGGACCGAGAGCCACGCGAAGAGCGTCACGGGTTCGAGTTCCGCCAGCATGGATCCGACAACCGGAACTGCCTCGACCGTATCGGGCAGGATCCTGGGCAGCAGCTGGACATCCGGCATGCGCAGGGTGCCGCTCGAGTTGAAGGCCCAGCTGAGGACGAATCCAATCAGGCCGGCCACCAGGAAGTTCAGCCCGAGACCGGCGACGATCATGTCTGCGCGCAAGCGGGTCACCGCGAGCGAGAACAGGTAGCCGATCAGGGCGCCGGCCGCGGCGGCGGCGAGAACGGCGACAAGCCAGGACCCGGTTACCGACGAGACGATCACCGCGACGAACGCACCTGCCAGCATCTTCGCATCGAGCGCGATGTTGACGATCCCGGCCTGCCTGTTGATCAGGCCGCCGATCGCGGCCAGCAGGATCGGCGTGGTCAGGACGATCGAGGCAGTCAGGACCTGGTCGAGCATCATGAAACCGCCTTGCGCCGGAACAGGGTGATCTGCCCGAGCTTGACCACGGCGAAGATCATGACCGTTCCCTCGATGATGTTGACGATATCGAGCGGGATATCGGAGAAGAGCTGCACCGTCGTCCCGGCCGATGCGAGTGCGCCGAACAGGATTGCACCGAAGAGGATTCCGACAGCCTTGTTCCGCCCGAGCAGTGCGACCGCCATGCCGGTGAACCCGTAACCCGGCGAAAAGCCTTCGGCAAAACGGTGCAATTGTCCGAGGGCGTGCGATGCGCCTCCGAGGCCGGAAACAAAACCGGAAATCACCATGACCAGGATGATGGTGCCCGGGATCGAAATCCCGATGGCTCGCGCAAAACGCCGGTTCTGGCCGACAATCGCGCTCTCGATGCCGGCCGGCACTCTCCGGGTCCAGAACCCGTAAGTTGCGAGGACGGCCAATCCCAGGAGAAAGCCGGCGTGCAGCGTCGAAGGCGGGACCAGCCGGACAAGCTCGGCGCTTTCGTGAATGAGCGGCGTGACGTTGTTCCCGGTCTTCTCGGAAAGGAGCGGTCCGTTGACCAGGTATCCGGTGACGCCAAGGGCAACGAAGTTGAGCATCAGGGTTGTGACCACCTCCTCGACCTCGTAACGCGCGAGCAGGTAGCCCGGTACGGCGAGCCAGACCGTACCCGCCACCACGGCAAACACGAACGCGATGGGCACGAGTAATAGCCCGAGGGTCGCGGGAAATGCGAAACCGACAAAGGCCGCCGCAAGGCCGCCCACGATGAACGCGCCCTCGACGCCGACGTTGAACACGCCGGCACGGAAGCAGATTGCCGTTGCCACGCCCGTGAAGAGGAGCGGCGTGGCGGCCGATAGCGTGGCGGCGATCCGGCGTTGCGAACCGAACGCCTCGACCGCGATCAGGGAAAAGACCTCGAAAGGGTTCTTCCCGATGACCAGCAGGACGAGTGATGCGACCGCGAGAGCGGCGATGAAGGGAAACGCCAGCTCGAATCCCTTCTCGAACCAGGCGGCGGTCGCCATGCGCCATTGCATCGCGGGATCACGCATCCTGACCGGTCCCGGCCAGCATCATGCGGCCGACAGTTGCGATATCGGCATGCTCACGGGAAATCTCGCCGGCGATGCGGCCATCGGCGATGACGTAGATCCGGTCCGACAATGCGATGATCTCGTCCAGTTCTTCCGAAACGAGCAGGATGGACCCACCGTCGGCACGGATGCCTTTCAGAATGGAATGGATCGCGCCGATCCCTTTCAGATCCACCCCCCTGGTCGGTTGCGAGACGACAAGAAGCTTCGGGTTGGTGGCCGTTTCGCGTGCAAAGACAGTACGCTGCTGGTTGCCGCCGGAGAGGCTGCGCACGGCATTGCGCACGGATTCGAACTGCACTTCGAGCCGGGACAGGCGTTCGGCGGCGGTGCGGCGCAGCGCGCGCGGATCGATCGTGCGGCGCCTGCAGATCGGCGTCCTGCGCTGGCTTCCCGCGGTCACATTGATCTCGATGGTGGCATCCAGCGCCAAGCCCTCGTTGCGGCGGTCGGCGCTCACGTATCCCATGCCCTGTTCGCGCCGCGCTTTCGTGGTGGCGTAGGTCATGTCCCGGCCTTCCAGGCGGATCCGGCCCGACGACGCGTTGCGCAGGCCGACGAGGCACTCGACCAGTTCCGACTGCCCGTTTCCCGAGACACCGGCGAGGCCGACGATCTCGGAGCGGCCAACAGACAGGTCGATGCCCCGGAGCGGGTGCGATCTGTCGATCACCGGTGCGCACAGGTCGCGGACGTCAAGCACGGGTCCGTCACCCTTCTGCGCCTTTTGCGTTTCGGGCCACGGAACATTCTCCTGGCCGGGTTCGCTTCCTCCAACCACGTGGCGGGCGATCTCGGCAATCTCGGTTTCGCCGACGCTGCTCGAAAACGTCACTTCGCCCCTGCGCATGACGGTAACCTGATCGACGAGTGCCATGACCTCCCTGAGCTTGTGGCTGATGAACAGGATGGTCGTGCCGGCCCCGCGCAGTTTTCGTAGCAGATGGAACAGGTCCTCGACCTGTTGCGGCGCCAGGACCGAGGTCGGCTCGTCCATGATGAGAACACGTGTGCCACGGCGCAGAAGGCGGATGATCTCGACGTACTGCTGGATATGCACGGGCGTCGTGCCGGCCTTCCGGTCCCAGTCGACATCGATGCCAGCCTGCGCCGAGTGGGCATTCCCGGACCTGCGTGCCGCCTTCCAGTCGATTCGGGCGAGCGAACCCGTGACCGGTTCATCCCCCAGCACCAGGTTCTCGAGAAGCGTCAGTTCCGGCGCCAGCATGAATTCCTGGTGAATCATGCCGATTCCCGCCTCGAAGGCCTGCCGCGGTCCGCCGAACCGCCGCGGTTCGTCGTCGACGAGGATGTCTCCCGAGTCCGGCTGCTCGATGCCCTGCAGGAGCCGCATGAGGGTCGTCTTGCCGGCGCCGTTTTCCCCGACGATCGCGTGGATCTCCTGCGGTGCAACCGCAAGCGACACGTTCCGGTTTGCCCGGACGGCGCCGTAAGACTTGCTCAGGCCAACGGCGCCAAGGCGGACGGAGGCGGCCTTGCGCCGGACGGTGGTCGTTTCGGGGGTGGGTATCAACCGCTCCATGTCACCTGCCGGCCACCGGGGGGCAGTGGCCGGCAGGCATGTCAAGATGTCGGGACTTATTTGAAGAAGTCGGGGTAACCCTGTTCAGACACGTCCCAGACATCGATGTCGCCGGCGATCACCTTTGCCTTCAGCTCGTCGACCTTGGCAACATATGACGCCGGGATGACGTCCCGTGTGTGTGTCATTTCCGACAGTGCAACGCCGCCCTGTGCCAGTCCGAACAGCATCTTCTCGCCACCCGGAAACGCGCCCGCGGCATGGGCCTCGACGATCGTCTCGACGGCCACGTCGACACGCTTGACCATGCTGGTGAGCACAGCGCCCGGGGCCATGCCGTCCTGGTCGGTGTCGACGCCGATCGCGTAGTGCCCGGCAGCCCTGGCGGCCTCGATGATTCCGATGCCTGTGCCGCCGGCGACCTGGTAGACGATGTCCGCGCCTTCGTCGAACATGGCCTGCGCCATCTGCTGGCCCTTGGCCGGATCGCCGAAGGATTCGGCGTAGGCAACCTTGACCTCGATATCCGGATTGATGGCGGTCGCACCCTGGATGTAACCCACGATGAACTTGTCGATGCCGGGCGACTTCCTGCCGCCGATCACACCGATGACCGGATCCGCGTTGATACCTTCGATCGAGGTGTCCGTGGTCACCTGCGCCGCGAGCGCACCGGCGAGATACGAGCCCTCATGCTCCGAGAACACGACCGAGGCGATGTTGTCGCCTTCGCGGGTCTGGTTCATGATCACCCAGTTGGTGTCCGGGTAGTCCCGCGCGATCTTCTCCATCGGTTCGCCGTGGATCCACTCCAGGCTGATCACCAGGCCGAAACCGCCGTCGGCGGCCCGGCGCATGATTTCCTCGCCTTGCGCGGCGACGTCCTTGGATTCGATCGTGCGCCCGTTGACGCCCGTCTTTTCGATGCCGGCCTGGAAACCGGCATTGGCGGTGTCATTCCAGGACCCGTCTCCGAGGCCGCCCTGCGCAATGATCAACGCAACCGGCGCCACGTCTCCCGACACGGCGGAGCCTGCCCCCAGGCCGATCGCAACGGCGCCAGCCATTATCACTCTTTTCGACATCCGCTTTCTCCTTCCTTACTGTCCAGTCAATCGTCCTCCCGGACTGCGGGCCTGAATGCCGGAATCCGTTGGCACCACGCTGGGCGGTGCAACGAGCCGGACATCGTAGCAATAGACTTCGCTGAGATAGACGGCTTCGACCGCTTCGACGAGCCGGCCGGTCGCATCGAAGCTGCGCCGGAAGACCACCATCACCGGTGCGGTCGCCGCCACGCCCATGTGCCGGGCATCCTCTTGTCCCGCGAGCCGGGAGGTGATGCGTTCCTGCGCCTCCACGACCCTGAATCCCGCCGCCTCCAGCGCCCGGTAAAGGGAGAAGTCCGGGGCGCTCCTTGTGGCGTCCTCAAGGTCGGAGAGTGCCTGCACATTGGCGGCAACGCCCCCGGGGATGATCGAGCGGTGCACGGCGCATGGCGCGCCCTCAATGCTGCGGATGCGATCGAGGTAGACCGCCGGCACATCGCACTGGAACTGCCGGGCCCGTTCCCGCGATGCCTGGCCGAATCCGATCGGCGTCTGTTCTGACCTCAGTCCTTTGGCGTATGCCGACTCGGAAAAGCTCAGCAGCTGGCCGGCCTGGCGGTGCAGCGACGGCCGCGCGACGAAACTTCCGACCCCCTGGCGGCGATGGACGATCCCGTCTGTCACCAGCTTTTCGATGGCCCGGACGACCGTGCCGCGGCTGACGCCATTGGCGGAACACAGTTCCGTTTCGCTGGGCAGCCTGTCGCCCGGTTTGAATTCTCCGTTCGAGATGCGGCGGCGAAGCTCTTCTGCGAGAACCTGGTAGCGCGGCGCGAGGGCAAATCTTTCCATGGATGGCATATTAACTTCCCCGGTTGACTAGTCAATTAACATTTTGACCCGTGAATGGTGTTCAGGTCGATCTGGTTGACACTTTCAATCCCGGATCGCAATTGGCGATACGATCATCGTACGCTGTGCCGATGACTTCGTGGCCGGATCCGATGCAGGCGGGATTCAGAACGGTTCCCGTGCGGCCTGAAGGACGGGCTGGCTGCGTTCTCACTTGACGTGCGCCCGGGAAAGACGCGACTTATCGAGCTCGGCCGTTTCGCAGAGGCGAACCGCCGAGCACGGGGAGAGTCGTCCGGCAGCGACAGCTTCGATGCGCGGGTCCCGGCGCCCTGCCCGCCCTTCGCCGTCCGTGAAGCCGGACCGGAGGCATGGAATTCCCGCGTCGGTCCTGTACCCGGTGACTGTGAATTCGATCATTGCGGAATTCCTTCCGGTTTGAGCCAGCGGTGTCGGCCGTGGCCGGGTTGGACCGTCACCAGATCCCGTTTCGCTTGGCAATCCGGAGGACGGCGACATGGGACCAACCACCGGGTTGCCAGTAAGCGCGGCTGCACGGTGGCGGATGACCGGCCTCCTGGAGCGCCGCGGCGATCTGGCGATACGTGGCGCCTTCGGCGCGCATGCGGCGAATGATGTCGAGGACGGTCGCATCGAACCGGGCGATGCGCCGTGCGGTCGTCGCCCGGGATTTTTCCCGGTTCTCCGGGCTCCAGGTCCACCGTTTTGCCATGCGTTCTTCTCGGCTTGTGGCGATCTGCGGCCAGGCATCCTGGTACAACCGTGCAATCAGGTCAAGTTGGCGGTGCCGTTGATCACGACGAGCGGATTTCGGGCGCTACCTGTCGCGGCGGTGACGGAAACAGCGCCCCAAACAGACATCTCGGCGGCGCATACCGGCTCAAAACGCCGTAGAGGCCATGTTCGAGCCTCCCGGTAGTCATTTCGGCACCGATGGCCAGGAGCCTCATCCACAATGCATTCACTGCGTCCCGTGATTCCTGGCGCGCATGTTTTCTCGGGCATCAGCCGTGCTCGATGCCAGGAACTGCTGCAATGCGGAGCGGCGGCGAAATGTCAGCCGGTCCGTTGGTACACTGGGGATGTGAAATGATGGAACGGGATCGCCATACAATAAGCGACAGAAACGGAGTGAAAGGAGTCAGATTCGACCCAGGAGAGTCGATAGGCCGAACCTTCCGCACCGGATAGAGCAGCGCTTCCAGTGCCGCCTCGTTCATCCCGGCCGCTTCCGGCCAATTCAAGCCCGAACAAATATCTACTTTACCTTCCGCATGCGTGGCCTCTCTGGTGCCTTTTCACGCTTCCCCGACTGATCGCTGAAATTCGAGTTGTAGACCGGCACTTTCAATCAAGTGAACACCGGTCACTCAAGGGGTGGTTACTGTTGTGAAATCTCGCAGACCGGGAGTCAGTTTCCGGCCGACATCCCGAGTCCTCGACATTTTTCCTTGCGGCAGGTTCACTCAGGCGCGGACGAAGCTTCGGTCAAGACATCGATCATCGGGGCATGGCCGGCAGTCTCCGCGAATTGCAAAGGCGTCCACCCGTCCATGTCCTTCATCTCGACGCCGAGCAAGCCTTCGAAGTCCGCCAGGTACAGGGTGAAGGCGCTTGTGACGGCGGCCACGATAGTTTCGCCTGCCCCGGGGGGTACGTATCGTGCACGTGCCCCGGTGTCGGCACCCGCCTCGATGAGAGTTCTCACGATCCCCAGGTGTCCTTTCATCACGGCCAGGTGAAGGGGTGTCAGGTCCAGGCGCCGCCTGTAAATCCAGCGTGCATTGTTGGGATCGCCGCCAGCCCTCAGCAGGAACGCGACGATTTCGGCTTCTCCGTTTCCGGCCGCCGAGAGCAGTCCGTGCGAGGGGTTTGCGCCAGCCTCAAGGAGCATCCGCACGATTTGGCCGTTCCCCGCTCCGCTGGCGAAATCCATGCCGCGCGGGGAAGGTTCCGCACCGGCCTCGAGCAGCATCTGCGCCATCTGGACATTCCCGGCCTCGACAGCATCATCCAACGCGTCCGAGGAGGGCTTTGCGCCAGATTCGAGCAGTATCCGCACCACCTCGGTATGACCCGCCCGTGCGGCGTCATCCAACGCGTGCTCACTCGACTCGTGATTTGGGTCCCCGCCGATTCCGAGCAGCATCTGCACCATTTCGGCATTCCCGGCACCGGCGGCGGAATTCAACCCGGCTGACGGGTTTGCACCGGCTTCAAGGAGCATCTCCACCACCTGGGTGCGTCCGGCCTGGATGGCAAGACTCATCCCGTCCGAGGGATCTGCGCCGGCTGCGAGCAACATTTGCACCACTTGGGCGTGTCCCGCCCAAGCGGCGTCATTCAATGCGAAGAACAGTACGGAGGGGCCTTTGTAGAAGTCCTCTGCTGCGCCGGCTTCGAGAAGCAATTGCACCACTTCGGCTTGCCCTGCCCCGGCAGCGGCCCCCAACCCGTCCGAGGGGTTTGCGCCGGCTTCCAGGAGCCGCGTCACGTGCTCGATGTCGCCTTTGGCTGCAGCCGCCTCCAATTCAAATTTGCTCGCGTGCCCTGGCAGTGCCAACACATTGATCACTATCAGAGTGAGCGTGACACGACGCCAGACGGGCCAAGCGTCGCGAACGGAAGTTCCGAGTTGGCAAAATGCTGCTTGCGTCACCAACAGGCCGTTGGTCATGGCGCCTGCGACGAGGTGCGCCGCTGCCGGAAGCCGGGCGCCGCTACCGGAATGGCAGAGACAGCCATTGGATTTCATCAGGTGCATACGTGTCTCCGTGCATATGTGATGCGCGTTTGCCTCGAATGCTCAGGCTTTCCGGTCATTGTCCAGTCATTTCGTGCACGGGAAAGAGCACATGGTGGCCGGGGACCGTCCCAGGCATCCTGTCGAAGGAATCGAGGCACGATCGGTCAAGCACGTGACGTGTCTCCACGAATGCCTGCGGGGAGACCGGAAGAGGCTGCGAACGCGAAATAATTGCGGCACGCGGAGCAGCCGGAGGGAAAGCGCGTGAGTAGGTGAGTCGGTTGACGTCTCGACCAATGCGACCGGACCCGCGTCATCCGTGGGGGGTCGCCATAGACTTTGGGGACTCGCATTTCCCGATTGCGACATAAAGGTGACGGGCACGCGGAAAACCCGCTGGACGCCGCGTTTGTCGGCTGACAAGGAGGTGCGGAAGGCGTCTACGCGAAAGGGAGCGACCTGGATTGGAGATTCTGGGTAAGTTGCTGATCTGGCTTTTTTCCCTCGCTTGGCACAAGGGCTGGCCGGGGTGGTTGGCAGCTGCGGCGGTTGCGGTTGCGGGCGGGATTTCCCTGGTTGTCGCACTCGTCGCGCTGATTGCCGCATCCGTCACGGATGACTGGAACAGCCCGTTCCTTTATTCCGCGTTGATCCTGGCGGTTGCCGGGATGCTGCCGCTGGCATGGAAAATGTGGCGCGGCGTCCGTCGCCGGGATGTTGCCGGGCTCGATGCCTCGCGCGCTTCACGAGACCACGACGATGGCAACTCGATCACGCGGAGCTGATCCGAAACCGGAGTGCCGATCATGACCAATTGTCCGTTCGCGACACAAGCAACGCTTTGCCCACGAAGATCTTTCCTGGATGGCGCCGGGAAAGCCTCTCGCAACACAATGCTGGCCATGATCCTGACAGGTTCATTGGCGCTGCCGGGGTGCGTTGGCACGGACACGGAATCGCCGATCACCGCAGCCAGGACCGAAACCGGAGGCGTGACGGTGCCAGGTGAAACCGACGCGAACCCGTCCCGCGAGTGGGACAATGTCGTCGAGTCCGGCGGCTGGCAGATAGGTTGGGATGATTCAAGGGCTGTTGCACAAAGGGCGGAGGCCTCTTCTCGGCGTGTCACCCTGTACGAGCAGCCCGAACCGTCCGAAGAATGTGACTACGATGAACTCAAAGGACGTGTGCTGTCGGTTGTGGGGTCGCTGGTGTCCTTTGAGACAACGAACGGGTGGTACTGTGAAGGTAACGTACGTCCCGGTATCGTCACACGTTTCAGAACGATCGATCTGCACACGGGAGCCGTGGTGGACATTCGTCGGCTGGTACCGGATTCGACCATCGTCACGGCTCTGAAACAGGACGGCCTGGTGAAAGAGGCGCTCGACGGACATGATCCTGAAGATCTTTCAGGTCTCATCGATCAGGCGGACGGAGGGTGCGACGTGAGTTTCTGGTACCTCGCAACTTCATTTGCTTTCTACGAACTCCGCGGCGACAAGGTCGCTGTCAGGTTTGGCCTAGAACACGGCTGTGCAGTCATGCAGGGATCCCTGAACGAGATCGAGATCGAACTGCCGGTTCCGGAAGGCCTGGATGTTGAAGATGCGGAAGCCAGAGGACACCTGATGAACAGCCTGGCTCCCGGTCAGCTGCGACGAGAGACACTCCGGTAGGGAAACCGACGATCCGGCGGCAGTCGCTGTGCCCGCCACGCAGGCGAATAAGGCCGCCATTCCCCATTTCCATGCCTTGTCGTTTCCTGGGATGTGCGGCCTTTCTTTCGACTGGAGTTTGACAGCCAGAGCGACCGCATCACCCTCATGGCCGTACTGCATCCGCCGTACCGAGCAGCGCCACGGCATCGTCCAGGGTCAGGCTGTCATGATCGTGGTCCTTCGGCAGCGAGGCATAACGGCGCCGATGAGCAATGAACGGGCCGTAATGGCCGATCTTGAGCCGTACCGGCGCGCCATCGGTGGGATGCCGGCCTAGTTCACGCAGAACCCGGTTCGGTCCTTTCATGCGGCTCTGGCGTATGATCTTGTCGGCGATCAGCGCCACCGCGCGGTTGATCCCGACGTTCAGCACGTCCTCGTCGGGCGGGATCGCGGCGTAGGTCTCCCGGTGGCGCAGCCAGGGCCCGTAGCGGCCGATCCCGGCCATGATTGGATCGCCGGTGTCGGGGTGCGGACCAACGATGCGGGGCAGTGCCAGCAGACGCCGCGCGAGGTCGAGGTCAACTGCGTCCCTCTCGATCGTCGGCGGCAGTGACATCCGTTCCGGTTTCCCGCCGTCGACTCCCTCGCCCCGCTGAACGTACCAGCCGGTGGGGCCGCGCCTGAGGGTGATGGCCACACCTGTGCCCGGATCGGCCCCGAGGTCTGTCGGTCCGGTGTAACCGTCATCCTCGGCCGCAGCGGCCGCGCGGCGGTAGCCGCAGGCAGGATAGGCAACGCAGCCGACGAAGGGTCCGTGGCGGCTCAGCCTGAGTTCCAGCCGATTCTCCCCGCAGGCCGGGCAGCGCCGCCCGCTCGTGCCGAACAGGAAGGGGTCGAGCCGGTCCTGAACGGCATCGCGCACGGTGGCGCGCGTCCGGCTTTCGGCTTTTCCGAGCGCGGCATCAAACGGAATCCAGAAACCCTCCAGCATGCTTTCGCGGGCAAGTCCGCCTGACGCGATGCGGTCGAGATCGTTCTCCATGGCGGCCGTAAAGCCGTAGTCCACCCAGCGCCCGAATTCCTGTTCCAGGAATGCAGTCAACACCCGTCCACGTTCGGTTGGCACCAGGCGGCGTTCGTGCAGCACCGCGTAGCGACGCTCCTTCAGAACCGTGATGATGGTGGCCCAGGTCGCCGGCCGGCCGATGCCGTACTCCTCCAGGCGCCGTACCAGCCCGGCCTCCGTATGGCGCGGCGGCGGTGACGTGACATGGCGCAAGGCGCGCGCCGCCCCGACCGTCACCCGGTCTCCGGGAGAGAGCCGCGGCAGCGTCTCCTCGCCGGACCGTTCCCCGCCATCCTTGCCGGTTTCCCGGATCCGGTAATGCCCGTCAAATACGGTGGCCGCGCGTTCGGCAGCGAGTACGATGGCGCCGTCCCCGCCGGCCAGTTCGACGCGCAGACGCTCGACCCGGGCCGCCGCCATCTGGCTCGCGAGTGCACGGCGCCAGATCAGGCCGTAGAGTCCAGCCGCATCCACGTCGAGATGACGCGCAACCGTTTCCGGTGTCGTCCGGAAATCCGTCGGGCGGATCGCCTCGTGCGCTTCCCGTGCGCCCCGCGTGCGCGACCGGAACCGGCGCGGTCGTGCCGGCAGGCAGTTCGTGCCGAAGAGTTCGCTTATGACTGCGCGTGCTTCGGAAACGGCGGATGCCGCCGTTGCCGTCGAGTCGGTGCGCGGATAGGTGATGAGCCCGGTGGTCTCGGCGCCGATTTCGACCCCATCGAATAACCGCTGGGCGATCGCCATGGTTTCGTCGACCCCGAGACCGAGTTCGCGGGACGCGGCGACCTGCAGGGTCACTGTGGCAAATGGCGGGTTGGGCGATCTGCGCAGCGTGTCGCGCTCGACGGCGGAAGCGCGAAACTCGGCATCACGAATCCGCCGGACGGCATTCTGCGCCGCGCTTTCCTGCCTCAGTCCAGCTACCCCGGTGGAACGGCCGTCGAGCCGGACCAATGTTGCCGGGAAGCGGATGCCGTCACTGGCCGCCGCTTCGGCCTCCGCGTTCCAATACTCCCGCGGCGCGAAGGCCTCGATCTCGGTTTCCCTCTCGCAGATCAGTCTGAGCGCGACCGACTGTACCCGGCCGGCCGAACGGCAGCCCGGCAGCTTGCGCCAGAGAAGCGGCGAGAGGCCGTAGCCGACCAGGTAGTCGAGCGCGCGGCGCGCCTGCCAGGCCCGTACGAGGTCCATGTCGAGAACACGCGGATTGGCGAATGCGGTGCGGACTGCCGTTTCGGTCACCTCGTGGAAGGCGACGCGCCGGACAGTCCGTTCGCCGATCGCGTCCTGCATCTCCAGCCAATCGAAGACCTGCCAGGCAATCGCCTCGCCTTCCCGGTCAGGGTCGGTGGCGAGAACCAGCTCATCGGCCTTCGCGAGCGCCCGGCTGATCGCGCCGAGTGTGCGCAAAGGCCTTTTGCCAGCCTCGAAGACCATCGCGAAGCCGTCATCGGGATTTACCGAGCCGGCCCTGGGTGGCAAATCGCGCAGGTGGCCCCTGGTGGGCATCACCCGGCAGGACTTGCCGAACCAGCGGCCAATGGTTTTCGCCTTGGCAGGCGATTCGACCACCACCACCCGTTTCGGCCCGTCCTTCTGCGTCGGACCACGGAGCCCGCGCGCCGCGTCACCTGTCGCCCGCTTGTCTTGCCTTTTTTGCCCTTCCAAGGTCCCGCCTCCCGCAGCGGAACCCGGCCTTCCGGACCCTTAATCGGGACTACCTCAACCGGTTTCAGAACCGGGAAAAGGGCGTCACGCCGCGTGGTAGGCGAAATCAAGTAATGGGGCGCGAGGCTGAATCCGAATACCATTTGCGTCGCGATCCATACGCGGCGCGTATTGCGCGGTTGGCAAATCCCGCACGGCTCCTCAAGAATTCGTGCACAAGGCGCCGGTTTACACCCTCCGGTCGAGGTGCCAGAATTCGGCTTATGAAATCCAGCGGCCGACCGTTCAGGAAACGGGGAGAACGACCATGTTCGAGAGGCGCACGGACTTGAGCAGACTGCTCGCTGTTGCCGAGACCGGCGGAATCGGCATGGCGGCGGATCGCTCCAACGTCACCCAACCCACACTCACCCGTGATATTGCCCGACTCGAAGCGCGCCTCGGTGGACGCCTTTTCGAGCGGCTGCCGGACGGCGTGCGGCTGACCGCGCTTGGCGCGACCGCGGTCAGGCATGCACGGCGGATTCTGCGCGAGACCGAGGATGCCGAGCGTGCCATTGGTGCTGCCCGGTCGGGGCGTACGGGGGTGTACCGCATTACCGCTACGCCGCCCTGGGCAGAGACCGTGCTCACGGCGGCGGCGGCCCGGTTCCGGGAAGCTTTCCCGGCCGTCGAACTGCAGATCGAGAGTGCACCCCGCGCAGAAGGACTGCGCCGCCTCTCCGTCGGCGACTGCGACCTGCACTGCGGTGGCATCGATACGAACGAGGCGCTGCCCGGGTTCCTCAGGCGCGAGCGGTTTCTTGATCTCACTGCCGGCATCGTCGCCTGGCGCAGTCATCCACTGCTTAATGGCCGGTTCGACCCGGCCGAACTCGCACGCTACCCGTGGATCGACTTCGACTGGCCGGCAACGGCCCCGCCCGAAAGCCTCGGACCGTCGCTCACCTCCGTCCTCGAACAGCTGACCGACAGCGCGCCCGCGCATATCGTGACAGTGTTGCGTTTCGGTGCCGCCGGCTTGTTCGCGCTCGCCCGTGGCCCATGGCTTGCCTGGCTCTCGATCGAACATCTTCGCCGCCTTCCCGGTCAACTCGTCCGGCCTTTGCCCGTCGATGTCGGCCGCTTCCGCTACCGCTCGGGTTTCGTCGTCAGGCGGTCAGCCGAGGACTTGCCGCCGTTTCGCGCATTTGTACGGATGGTCCGCGACACCGCACTCGGCCGCAGTTCATAGGAGTTGGTTCAAGCTGAGCTTCAGCCGGTCAGCGCCGGCTGAAACAACTCCCGGTGTCTGCTGTCCCCCCTTGCCCGCATGCAGTCGGCCCAGGATTCCGGTCTCGCGGGACTGGCGCAGGATCCTGTCCGCTTCCGTATCCGACCCACGATTGCTCTTCCGGACTGGCGGCTGATTTCGACGAACGCTGTAGCGGCAATTCCGATTTGGCTTGCCGTTCGTCAGGAGTGGTCGTTGGGAGTGGGGCCGTTCACGAGGAAATCGCGACCCGCCCGACTCCGCCTGGATCACCGCCGGTTCTTGTGAAGATACGACTCGATGCTGTCGTGTTCCCCGATCTCCAGAACGGTGCCACGGAAGTCACTCGTGGTGATTTTGGTGCCGATGCCCGCCATTCGGGACAGGTGCGACGAAACGGGCCACGGCCTCTCCCGGAATACCAGCTCGACCTAGCCATGCTTCGGATTCACCCCGAAGCTCGGCCGTCCATTCCAGTTCCGCTGTATGGCGCAGGTAAATCTGCTCCGGCCTGTAATCTTCGCTCGGCGCCCACCACATACACCGCACTTTCGCGCGATGCAGTATTCGTACCATCCGGACCAGGGCCTTGAATTCTTTCCTCCGGTCGGTGTCCGGTTCCGGCGGCTGATTCTCGGGCAATCCGATCCCGGTGACCAGGGGCTCATCCGATGCGCGATTGATCAATACGGGGATGACCCGTGCCAGCATGTTGGCCGGGTGGGGCGGAAGTTTCTCCCATGACCTGAAGAAAGCGAGGGCGATGATCCTGGCGCAATGATGCTCGTTGTCATCGCGGTCGGCTCCGGCTGCGTGCACATTACACCCCGTCATGCCTTCGCCTGTCATCCCTTTCACGGGTGATTGTCCGCACATTTGTCCGGTTTGCCTGCGCTGTCTTATGACGCCGAGGACGGAGATTTTGCCGATTTCGCGATCACGGGCGATCCAATGATAACTTCGTCTTGCGCTGACGGCCTGAAAAAGGGCGAGGCCCTCTTACCGCCTCGAACGGGAGCACAAATGGTTTACGCAATGTAACTGCACACCCTTCCGTGGTCTCGAGTGTTGTTTATGCGCTCAGGAATTCTCTGCGTTCGGCCGGAAGGCGGAAAAAAATTGTAACAAGCTGTGTCACGTCACGCACCGGCGAAGGGCCGCGACAAAGTGGGGCGCCGGACGGCATTGATTCGCGACATTCGATTCCCCAATTGCCCCTCCCACGAGAACGATGGCCAGAACAAGGAGAAACTCTTGGCCTCGGTACACGCCACGTCGCTCGCAAGGCACCCGGTGAATCTGGCGTCAATGCGACGTGGCAGAAAACAAACACTGGATCCAAAAGGAGAACCATCATGACTTTACACACACTTCGAGCCCCCGTGCGTCTCGCCGTCATCGGGCTATTGGCGATCGGCCTTGCCGCGTGGTGGCAGAGCTCCGAGGCTGGCCGCGATGGTGTCGGCAGGGAAGGATCAGGTGAACACATGAGCTCGAGCGAACATGGCCGGGGCGGAGAATCCGGCGAGGGTGGAGAGGAGTCTGCGACGCAATACACCCAATCCCAAGTTTACGACGAGACCCGCGGCGGCGCCCGCCTCGTCTTGCGTTACGACCCCACTATCCAGACGTTTGTGGGCACGGTGACAAACACGACCAAAGCCATGTTGGGCCGGGTGCGGGTTGAGGTGCACCTGTCGAACGGCGTGGAACTCGGGCCGACTACACCGATGAACCTGGCACCCGGTCAGAGCATCGACGTTTCCCTCCCGGCTGTGGGCCAGGCCTTCGCGACCTGGGGCGCTCACCCGGAAGTGGGAAGCGGCGGCGAAAGTTTGCGCGAGAGCGGCGAACACCGGGAAGGAGGAAACAGCGGCGAACGGCACGTGGGCGAATCCGGCCATTAGGCGGCGTTTGCCCCCTCGCTTGCAGGGTGGGACGCCAAGATCGGCGTCCCTCCGGGTATCATGAAACGTCGGCGCGCCCTGAGCTCCTGATATGACTCGCTGGTGAGCACCTGGAATCCGAACGTTCGCCGTCCGCTCCAACGCACCCGCCGGTGTGCAACGCGACATGGACGGGCGAATGGACCGGCGTCCATGGGCCCGTCTCGACGGTCAGTACGGGTGCGGGGAGGATTGACGTGACACTGGGCACGGGCACGGCAGCCACCATTACCCTCAAGGGCGGCACCGCGCCCTGCTGCTTGCAGTGGGGCAAAACAATGGTCAACGGCGGTCGTGCGTGGGCCGACATGAACCTTCGCCATGCCCTGACCGGCGGCCTGAAGATCGAAGCCGAAGTGGAGCGGACCGGAATCTCGATCCCGAACTGTTTCCGGTTTTCCCCGTTATCGTGAATTCGCGCGACGCTCCGGGCAGAACTCCCCACGCTGCGGATGCCACCGTCTTCATCTGATTTTCGCGCTGGCGACCTTGCTACTTGAGTCTCAACACTACGGGACAGTGATCGCTCAGACGCTGGCGATCTCTATCCGCATATTCGGGCGCGTCATCGTAACCAAGGCCGAGTTTCTGAAACTCCACGATTTCAAATGACTGGAGAAGCCCGGTGTCGGCAACAACCAGGTCGATATGCTTTTCATATCTCTTCGCATGATTTGGCCAGCATACGGTATCAGGATCTTCCGGTCCTTTCGTGAGGTGAAGCCCATCAGGCGTGCCATCGTTCAACTCGGCCCAAAAATCTTCGTGGCGCGTCGGATTTCGATAGTAATGATTGAGACGGCGGTTGAAATCGCCGGCCACCACCACCCGGTGCCCGAGTGCATGTTTCACCTCGATCCAGTTTTCCAGGATCGACAGTTGTGCTTTCAGCGTTCTGCAACTGAACCGTGATCTGAAAGATTTCCCGGTGCTGAAGTTTTGATCCTCGACATCGCGCAAGGAATACTGGTGGCAGAATGATTTGAGGTGGACATTGAGGAAAGAGATGCTGCGTCCCTCGTGTTTGAATTCGACCTGTATAGCGGATCTTGTCGGGCGAATGCTTGCAGCGGTTCCATCGCGGCTCAGATCGATATGCTGGACGGTGAAGGCTGACAGGGTCTCGACAGCCGGAAGTTCCGGAAAAACGTCCTTGGAAATGGCGAGAGCCGTATAGATGTCTCGTTTTTCAGGCGATCGGGCTTCGTCGCCCGGCTCATATCGATCGGAAACGATCAGGTGGTAGTCGTCGGCAGGAAAGATCCGCTCAAGTGCCGCCGGTGATCCGATTTCCTGCAGTGCAACGATATCCGCGTCGATTCTCTCAGCCGTTTCCGCCAAGCGTTCGTAGTCGATGTCCTCTCGTGCGACTGAGCCGTTTCGGAGCGGAATACCGGTCTCGTGATGCAGGTTTGCAATATTCCATGTCGCAAAGGTCAAGCCGTCGGCCGGTACAGCGGTGCCAAATCCGATGCCGACGAAAAACATGAGCGCGCAAACAGCAATTCTCATCGGTTGTTTCATTCAATCTTGTCTCGTGTTTCGTGATTGTCGCGTAGCGAGTTGCCGGAGATGCGGCCGGGTGTGCCGGTTCGCCTGGGTCTCAAGTTACGGCAGCCGCAGCAAATGCCATTAGACTGGCTGGCAGCACTCGGCGTCGGCACAGTCGCGACCGTCAATTGCATTTATCAAGACCTGCTTCCAAGCGCCAGAACTCCCGGATCCGACCCCAAGGCTATCGCGTCTGGATTTTTTCTTGTTCGACGTCCGTTGCGAGGCTTGATGCGAAGCTGACGAGTTTCAGAAGGAAATCGTTGTCCCAATCGGCCCTCGTCAGCTTGCCGCGCATCGATTGTTTCCTGGCTGTTGGCGTGACCTGCGCCAGGTGCGGCGCCAGCTTCCGCATCAGCGCCAGGTTCTCGGGACCGTTGTCCTTCCGGTTGCGCGGGCTGTCGTCTCCCATGGTCATGTCCAGGACGCAGTGGAGGGAGTTTTCACAGCCCAATGCGCCCGCATCGTCTTGAGGAACCGCTCTGGATCGAGCCCTTCGTCGAGAAGGAAGTAGCGGGTCTCGATGCTCCGATCCCACTTGATCTCCCGTGTCGCGGTGACCTTCCCGACGGCCTGCAGGCCGGGCCAGTGATGCAGGTCCACCAACGTGTCGATGTTGTAGCAGACGGTCGCCTTGCGGATCTCGATGCGCCCGTGACTCTTGTCCGCGTTCTCCGGGCCCACCATGCGGAACCGGACATCGTCGTGAAGCGTCTACTCTGGTTGGCCTTGAGTGCCGGGACGTAGGCGGCGGCGAACCTGCCGTATTCACCGGCGTCTTTCAGGGAGACGCGGGAGCAGGGCGCGGACATGGTCGAGCAGCAGCCGGTACATGCTCCGTTCATGGACGGTCATGCCCCAGACCACTTCCGTATAGTGCCGCTCCGCCTGCTTGAGGACCGTCCGGGACGTCAGGGTCGTGCGGTCCCCGAACAGCTCGTTTCCCCATTTGGCTTCAAGGAGTTTCGTCGTCACCCCCATCCTGAGCCGCTCCTCGTATTGCCCTTCGTTGTTCAGCTCGCCCAGGCCGAGGCTCGATACCGACGTCACGCAGATGTGCAGGGCACCGACCCCGTCATACATGTTCAGCGCCCTGGCCGCCGCATAGGAGATGCGTTGGTCGCAAGAGAGGATCTCGCCGGTCGTATGACGCCGGATCTCGCTCTCAAGCTCTTCGAAAGACACGATCTCGTACCCCGCATCCTGCAGGATGTGACTCATCCCCTGGTTCAAGTACGCGGCCAGTTCCGGACCGATTCCGCTCCCGCCCACGTGAAGGAACAGCCGGCCTTTGTCTTCGAAACCGTCCTGGCTGAAGAGTCTCTCCAGGTCCCGCTCGGTTCTCCCGAGACCGTCGAGCACTTCCGTCACCTGTTCACGTACGCTGTTCTCGGCGTGCCTGGGATGAGGAACGACGTGCTCGGTCACAGTCCGGCAGGCAGCACCAAGGCAGAGGACCACCGACAGACACAAGGTCACGAGACAATGATTCCGTTTCATTTTCACGCTCCAAGGAACGATGCGGGACCGCGCCTGTTGGCGACTGCACCCCTTCTCCGAAGCCGGGCCGGCACCTGTCACGCGGTCGCCTGGCAATCGCGATCGGAGGCGGGAACCAGACCGTCAGAGTTTCAGGGTGCATGCATCGAGCCATTCAAAGGACGCCTCCATCCCCTGTCCTCGTTACTCAAGACATCTTCTCTGTACGTCACCATCATCAGTTATGGACAGCAATCCCGTGTATCGTCATGGTGGCATACATGGTCTCCGGAAGGCGGACCACCGTGTTTCCACGCCTCGCTGCCTGGCATCTACAGTCATCGGATCAACTGCAGGTATTTGTCCTCACATACGGCGATGACAGTGAGCGGACCACACCGAGTGCCCCCTCTCGGCAGGCAGAAGATCTTCAAGGGCTTTGCAACCGAACTGCTGAACACCGGGTATTTCGTGGAATTCGCCGTGGTTTACTGTCGTGGCATTGGTCAACCACAATGGAGGGAGCGACTAGTGCTGGTGGCATTATCGCCTGGACCAATCATGATAACGGAAACCACCAAGCCAACCGTAATGGTTAAGGACGCGATATCGGGCCTTTCACCAATCGAAGCTGGTACCGCGGACCAATTGATCCCCTTCATACTTCCACTTCGCTAAACGAGCTAAACCTGACTCGCATTCACCACCCGAAGCCTGGCAACACTTGGCGAGACTGGCCAGATGTGCTCGTCGCGGCATGCCACATGCGGCAAACTGGTTCCACATACCCATCTACTACGGGCGAAAGGGGTGGGATCAACCGGCTCCAACCATGACAACACAGTGCTAACGCTTCTGTAATGGAAGATTGGGGCACCCTGACCAGAACAGGGCTATCAGTCTTCGGAAAGTTGCCATGTCGCAGAGATTCCCCGAAGATTACGCCGTCGTCACAGAAGATGCGGCCATCAATTTCAAGACACTCGGACGGTTGGTCGGAAACGCCGTTCCAGTGTTGTCGGGAGAACACATCGGCGGGCTTTTTTGTCGAGCACGTGGATGAACACGGCGACGACCGTGGCTGACGATTTTCCAGTCGAACTCGACCGTTCATTTTGCATAGCAAGAATCGGTCCAAAGGACAGCAAACCTGAAATCATCGTTCGAAAACTGCTCAAGATGGGTTATTGTTTTCGGCTGCACGCCAAGGAATTGCCTGGACGGTCGGATATCGTGTTTCACCTGAGAAAGAAGGCGATCTTTGCGCACGGACGCTTCTGGCATCGCCACTCAGGTTGCCCAAAAGCCACGAACCCGAAGACACGAACGCAGTTCTGGCAATTCAATTTCGCCGCGAATCAAGCCCGGGTTATGCGGGTTCAAGACGAGCTAATCGAAATTGGGTGGGAGCATCTTGTCATTTGGGAGCGCGAAACAACAGATCAGGCCGAGCGAGAGAATAGACTCATTTCGTATTTGGGCTGAGCGCAGGCGACCGTTCCCTCAGGAAGTTGTTTATCAATGGAGAATCGACGAAACGGTTCCCTCCAAGAGCCTGGCTCGAGTCGCACAGTGCGTCGCAGTCAAGAGGATAATCCATGTGAGTGCGATCCTCACTCCATGTCATCATCATGCCGAGAACCAGATCACCGCTTGGGCAACCCAAAGAATTGGATCCTCTGACATATTCGCGAAACAGTGTCGAACACGACCCACAATGACTCCAATGACCAAGAGAAATCCTGACATAGGAGCTCCGTGCGGTTCAAGTGGCGCCTTGCATCCCGCCGATACGGGCTACCGCCCGAGCGCGTAGGTGCCTCAGGCGAAGCGGCTGACCCGGTTCGCATGCGCTGAATGCTGTACATGCAGAAGGTGTTGACCAAGTTGAAGTTTGACTTGGGCGTCGCCAAAACCATTTTGTGTTTCGCGAAGTGATGTTAATGATGTTTCAGTACTGGTCGTGATTCAGTATGAGAAGACATTATGGGCGAGACACGTGAACCGGATTCGGGGGGAGCGCTACGGCCTAGACCAGAGCGTCCTCCGCAAACGGACGCCATCCTTCCTCGTGCCAGCATATCGGGCATTGTTCGAAAAATCCTGGGCCAGAGCATCATCGGCATTCAATTTGTCGCGGTCATCGTCGGTATGCTGGCGGTGCTTTATGAGTTCCAAATCCAGCGCCCTAACCCAAGTTTCACACGCTTAAAAAAAGGTGATTGTTTTTCAGAGGCTTGCGCC